>DATARD010000357.1:0-66758 GCA_036264355.1 Thermoanaerobaculia bacterium | reverse complement strand
CTTACCAGCCCAGCTTCAAAATCGAGCCCAACACTCTGAGCTGGCTGTTCTACTGCACGCTGAAGTTCTTCAACCCTCATCGGCCCCAGGTTTATCTGCCCCTGCGGGATCATATCACTCAGCTCTCGGCTCAAAGCTATCGCTGGCCCATAGAAATCATCTCTTATAGTCAACATGACGGTTGATAATGAAGATTGTAGCGATCCGAGCAGGGTGTCAAGGAATTTCTTCCGCTCTGCTTCCGGGGTTAGCGTAAGGAGCTCCTCAAATTGATCAACAATGATCAAGAGGCGATCCGTTCCTGGAGACTCCTTCAATGCGAGCTTAATAGCTGCTTCGAGGGACACCGAACCGTCTGCTAACCCACTTCCCAATTTCTCAGTCTTAATAAGAATCTCTGTTTTGTCTTGCCCAACCTCCCAAAGTGGAATCAACGCAGCCGCCAGATTATGAAAGGGGCGTTTGCCAGGAGCGCAGATTATGGCTTCCCATGCGGGAGACGGCGAGGACTCGCGGCGCAGCAGCGGTAGTAGCCCGGCCTGCGCGACAGACGACTTCCCGCTGCCGGAAGGCCCAACGACTGCAACAAGCGCATGAGCTCGGACCTTCTCCAATAATTTTTCCGCGAAGTGCTCACGCCCGAAGAACAATTGAGCATCCTCCTCACGAAATGCCCTGAGAGCGCGATAGGGGCAGAGCGCAACGGAGGCTTTGATCGCCGGCAAAGGAGGTTGCCGTAGCACTGCGCGCACTAGCGCGTCCATCGATTCGGGCTCTTTGAGACTACCCCGCAGATCAATCCAGGTGTTTAGATATAGAAAGCTGGGAGCCCTTTCTATATCTGCTTCCGGGAGCAAGATGGGAATGACCGGAAACTCGCGACCAGCCCTTTCGTCAGCCGCTTGTCTATCTAAAGCAACCGAAACCTCGCGCTTCTGCCACATGCCAAGCCCATCTTTACCGATAAAGACAGCGACAGCACGCACTTTCCGAAGCGCATCATCCAAGGCAGTGAGCCAGGGTTTCCCCGCAACAAGGCTCTGACGATCAAAGAAGGTTATTATTTGTCGTTCGCTCAAAGAGCTTTGAATCTCTCGAACAGAAGCTAGATCTCCGCTATTATAGCTTAGGAAAAGATCGCAGATGTTACCCTTGGCGGGTAATTCAGTAGGTCTGGGATTGGGCGTGAGCTCGCTCATGGCAGCGGTTATTATACTCGGTTGGCGAAAGCGTATGCCCGCGCCAACACCTCCATCGTGTGCAACACCGGTAACGGCCGCTCCAGATACGCCTTGATCTGCGTCATGCAGCCGATGTTTCCTGACACGACAGCCTCGGCTTCGGTCGCCTGGATATTGTGCGCTCTTCGTTGTCCGAGCTCGCGGGCGGTTTCGGGTTGATCGAGGTTGTAGGTGCCGGCGGAGCCACAGCACATATCTCCTTCGGCAATTTCCAGCAGAGTCAGATTGGGAATGCTCCGCAGCAGCTCGCGCGGCGCGGATTGGATTCCCTGCGCGTGGGCGAGATGGCAGGCGTCGTGGTAGGCGATCTTGAGCGGTTTGGACAAGGGCGCCGGGGTCTTGAGGCCGAGATCTCTCAGGAAGACGCTGACGTCCTGGACTCGGCGCGCGAATCTCTTCGCCTCGTTCTCCTCCGGCAGGCTCTTGAACAGCAGCGGATATTCTTTCATGCCCGAGCCGCAGCCGGCGGCGTTGGTCAGGATGGCGTCCACGTCATCGGGGAAGGCATTCAGATTCCGCCGGGCGAACGATCTGGCCTGATCCGCGGCTCCGCAGTGCATGGAGAGCGCTCCGCAACAGCCTTGATTTTGCGGGATGACCGTCTCCACTCCATTTTCTGCCAGCACGCGCAACGTCGCCCAGTTGATCTGCGGCGCCAGGACCTGTTGTGCGCAGCCGGCGAGGAACGCGACTCGTGCGCGGCGCGGTCCTTGGGCAGGATAGATCTCGGGCAGCGGCGGCGCGTCCGGCAGGGTGGCCGGCAGGAGATCGATCATCGTTCGCAGACTGCCGGGCAGGAGTGTACGGAATGGTTTCGCAAGCCGGCCGAACAGCGCGGCCAGGCGGAAGCGCATCGGATAGGGGAGAGTCTGTAAAGCGAGGACGCTCGACAGCTTGCGCGGTCCTTCGGTGTGGGCCCGGAAGGAGATCAGGAGATCGCCGTACGCGACTCCGGACGGGCAGGCCGGCACGCAGGCCTGGCAGCCCAGGCAGCGATCGATGAACGGCCGCGCGTCGTCTGCCTGAAGATTGCCTTCCAGGACCTCTTTCATCAGAAAGATACGCCCGCGGGGAGAGTCGTTCTCCTGCTCCAGGATCTTGTAGGTCGGGCAGACCGGCAGGCAGAAGCCGCAATGCACGCAGGCGGCGATGGCGTTCACCATGGCTTCGCCCTGCGGGCCGATCGATTCGATGGGAATGGTCTGCTTCATGATTCAGAGATCCAGGAACCGGGCATCAGGATCGAGAGCTTGCTTGATCCGGCGGGCGAACGGTGCGCCGGGATCGACTCCGAGCCGTGTTTTTCCGGGCTGCCCGAGCAGGACGAGACCGGAGAGATGGAGATCTGTCAAGAGAGGATCGAGCGCAGTTGAGGCGGGACAGGCCAACCAGGCGACGTTGCCACCGGCGCTGTATCGCCTGCGGTTCTCGATCCCTTTCAGCCGCTCTTCCAGGGCGGGAATCCGCTTTGGCGTCAGCGGAATCTTGATCAGACTCCAGCCCTGTGGCACCCACTCAAGCTCCTTCACCTCGCGCCAGATGTGATCGTCCACGGTTTCGGCCGGCGCCGCAGACAGAAAGGCTCGTACCCTTTCGATCCGGGCCGGCAGGGCGTCTACCAATCCTCCCAGGCGGATCCAAAGTCTCCAGCCCGTTTCCGCCGGTTCCAGATCCAGCGCATGCAGCTCCAGCGGCGACTGGCTCAGGCGGACGACATCCTTCAAGGCGGCGTCCAGGCTGGGATAGCTCGATGCGAGCGTGGCGTAGGCTTCCGGAGCGGGAAAGACTTTGAAGGTCAGCTCGACCAGCACGCCCAGACGTCCCAGGCTGCCGACCATCAGCTTGGGGAGATCGAAACCGGCCGAGTTCTTGACCACCTTGGCGCCGCCGCGGACCAGGTTTCCCGCGCCGTCCACGAAGCGCACCGCGAGGAGAAAATCGCGCGCTCCGCCGTAGCGTTGCCGTCCCGGTCCGTTGGCGCCCGCGGCCACGGAGCCGCCCAGGGTGGCACCGCGCTCGGCCAGGAGCGGATCGAACGGGAGATATTGACACTTCTCCGCCAGCAGTGCGGTGACGTCCTTGACGCGGGTGCCGGCAAGCGCTGTGAAGGTGTATTCCTCGGGGAGATATTCGAGAACGCCGGACAGATCTGAGAGATCGAGCGTGGATGCGCCGTCTGCCGCCGTGGAGAGCGCCGTCTTGCTGCCGCCGCCGCGTGGCAGGAGCCGCGCTCCGGATTCGATCGCCGCCGCGACGCTCTGCTGGACGTCTTCGGGCGTCATTCCCGGGAAATCCTTCCTTCGCGCTCCAGCGGGTGTGGACCATGCAAGCGCAGAGAGGGCGCTTCGCCGCCGGGGAACATCTTGCCGCGGTTCGCCAGCTCCTGGGGATCGATCACCGCGCGGAGATTCTTCATCATCGCCATGTCGATGGGATTGAACATCTCCGGCAGATAGTCGCGCTTCTCCATGCCGACCCCGTGCTCGCCGGTGATCGAGCCGCCCAGCCGGATGCACAGGCGCAGGATCTCGCCGGCCAGCGCTTCGGCGCGTTCGAGCGCTCCCGGCTCGCGGCCGTTGTACAGGATCAGCGGATGCAGGTTGCCGTCGCCGGCATGGAAGACGTTGGCGACGCGGGTGTTGTGGACCGCGCTGAGGCGGTCGATCTCCGACAGCGCATGCCCCAACCGGCTGCGCGGCACGACGCCGTCGTTGACGATGTAGTCCGGGCTGAGGCGGCCGACCGCCGAGAACGCGCTCTTGCGCCCTTTCCAGATCATCATCCGCTCGGCTTCGTCGCGCGCGACCCGCACCTCGTACGCTCCCGAGGCATGGATCACCGCCATGAGCCTCACCAGCTCGGCTTCCACCTGCGTCGCCTCTCCCTCCAGCTCGACGATGAGCAACGCGGCGGCCTCGCTCGGATAGCCGGCGTGCACGGCGGCCTCCGCCGCTTCGATCGCCAGCTTGTCCATGATCTCCATCGCTCCCGGCAACAGCCCCGAGGCGACGACCTGTGACACGGCATCGCCCGCCGCGCCCAGGCTGTCATAGGCGGCCAGGACCGTGCGATACAGCTCCGGCTTGGGCAGCAGCCGGAGGGTGATCTCCAGAGCGACGCCGAACAGCCCTTCCGAGCCGACGAACAGGCCCACGAGATCGGGTCCTACTTCCTCCAGACTCTCGCCGCCGAGCGTGACGACCTCGCCGTCCGGCAGCACGGCCTTGATCCCGAGCACGTGGTTGCTCGTCATTCCATACTTGAGGCAGTGCGCGCCGCCGGAGTTGAAGGCGATGTTGCCGCCGATGGTGCAGATCGGCTGGCTGGACGGATCGGGCGCATAGTAGAGGCCGAACGGCGCCGCGGCCTTGGAGACGTCCAGATTGACCACGCCCGGCTGGACGACGGCGAGCCGCTCCTCCGGGTCGAGCCGCAGGATGCGGCTCAGCCGGTTGAGGCCGATCAACAACCCATCCTCGATCGGCAGCGATCCGCCGGAAAGACTGGTGCCGCTGCCGCGCGCCACGAACGGCACGCCGGCCCGGTGGCACAGCCGCACCGCCGCGACCACCTCCTCCGCCGTCTCCGGCAGCACCACCGCCCGGGGCCTGGCCCGGAACCCGGTCAGCGCATCCGACTCATAAGGCGCCACCTCCGCCGGCTGGCTGAACAGCCGCGACGGCGGGAAGGTCTCGGCAAGAGCCGCGAGAAAGGCGCGGGCGTCCATGGAGTGAAATCTACACCGGATCGGTCCGGCGGACACGGCAACGATCTCTCGGACCGCCCCCACGAGCCCTTGCGAGACCCGGACGGCCGGTTTCTCCGCCGCGCTCGGCGTCTGGATGGCACCGGCGAATGGTTGAGACCGGAAACGAGCGGGTAGCGACGCGCAACGAGTGGGGGGACCGGTCCACCGGCTCGGTTGTTTCAGCCACCGGCTCGGTACGGACATCCACCCGCTCGGTTGTTTTAGTCACCCATTGGGTATGGGGGTCTACCCGCTCGATGGAGGAGGCTACCGGCTCGGTGGAGCAGCGTACCCGCTCGCCGGAGCGCTCTACCCGCTCGTTGCCGCGGTCCAACGGCTCGGTAGAGCGTCCGCCGCGATATCCTCTGCCCATGACCAGCCCGTCCGACCCGATCGCCGCAGTCACCCATCCCGATCCCTATCCGTTCTACGCGGATCTCGTCGCCCATCGGCCGCTCTACCGCGACGAGGCCCTGCGGCTCTGGGTCGCGACGAGCGCGGCGGCGGTGATCGCGGTGCTGACCAGCGATCTCGGCCGGGTGCGCCCTCTGACGGAGCCGGTCCCCGCCGCGCTCCTCGGATCGCCGGCCGGCGAGATCTTCCGCCATCTCGTGCGGATGAACGATGGTCCGGGGCACTGTCCATTCAAGCAGGCGGTCTCCGCGACGCTGGACTCGGTCGATCCGGCGCTGGCCGCCGCGCGGAGCCGGGAGTGGGCGGCCCGGATCGCCGTCGAGCCTCTCGCGGACTTCGCCTTCCACCTCCCGGTATACGTGACGGCGAGCCTGCTCGGAGTCCCAGACGGCGATCTGTACCAGACTGCGCTCCGGGTGAGCGATCTCGTCGCCTCTTTCGCGCCGGGCGCCGGTCCCGAGTCGCTCGCACGAGGCAAGATGGCGGCCGGTCATCTGCTCGAGTTCTTCCGTGGCCTCCTGTCCGAACCCGCGCCCTCGGGCCTCCTCGGTGCTCTCGGGGCGGAAGCCCGCCGCGTCGGACGGGAGGACCACGACGTGATCGCCGCCAATGCGATCGGCTTCCTATTTCAGTCGCACGACGCCACCGCCGGCCTGATCGGCAATACGCTGGTGACGCTCGCCTCGCATCCCGACGTGCTGGCAAAGGTGACGGCCGACCGTGGTCTGCTCCCGCAACTGCTTCAGGAAGTTCTGCGGTTCGATCCATCTGTACAGAACACGCGCCGGTTCATCGCCCGCGACGGCGTCGTGGCAGGCGAGACGATGAAAGAAGGGGATGCGATCCTCGTCGTCCTCGCCGCCGCGAACCGCGATCCCGCGGCCAATCCGCGGCCTGATCGCTTCGAGCTGCATCGGCAGGACCGCCAGATCTTCACCTTCGGCGCCGGGATTCACGCCTGCCCGGGAGAAGCGATCGCGACGACGATCGCGCAGGCGGGCATCGATCGATTGATCGATTCCCGTTTCGATCTGCAACGATTCCTGGCGGCGAGAGTCTATCGTCCCTCAGGAAATGTGCGCATGCCGTTCGGACACCTTCACTGATCAGGAGAGGCCATGCCAAACCGTATCGAAAGCCGCCTGCAAGCGCTCGGCATCGAGCTGCCGCGGCCCAGCACACCGGGCGCCAACTACGTTCCCGCCGTCCGCACCGGCGATCTAATCTTCATCACCGGCCAGCTCTCGCAGTGGAACGGAGAACGCCGTTTCATCGGCAAGCTCGGCCGCGAATTCGGTGTCGAAGAGGGACAGCAGGCCGCGCGCCTGTGCGCCCTGAACGTCGTCGCGCAGCTCCACGCCGCGCTGGACGGCGATCTCGATCGCGTCGTGCGCTGCGTCCGCGTCGCCGGCTATGTGAATTCCGTTCCCGATTTCGTCGGCCAGTCCCAGGTGATCAACGGCGCGTCCGATCTCTTCGTCCAGATTTTCGAGGAAGCCGGCCGCCACACCCGTATGGCGGTGGGAGTGAGCGCGTTGCCCTACGACGTGGCGGTGGAAGTGGAGGGAGTGTTTGAGATCACCGGGGCCGGCGCAACCGGCTGAGGGAGCCGCGAGCGCGCCGCGAGCAAGGCCGCGCGGATGTCCGCAGCGTTCGGCAGACTGGTGAGCTTGATCCGCCAATTCCTGCCGCTGTGCAGGACGATGCACGCCTGCTTGTCGTCGAGGTCGATGCGATCGATGTCCTTCCAGGGCGCGTCGAACTGGCGGAAGAACCGGCGGCCGATCCGGATACCGTCATCATTGATGCGCAGCATCCGCCGGCGGGCGATCCGGCCGTGCAAGAGGCCCAACGTCAGGGTGACGGCGGCGAGCAGGACCGTCGGGCCGGGCACACGGTGATGCGTATGCCAGTGCTCCAGCGCTTCCACGGACAGCACACCCGCCACGAAGACGTCGAACCAGTCGATTCCCCCATGGCCCCCGTGGCCCGCGTGATGCCCGGCATGCGCCGCTCCGTGCGGCTGGCGGACTTCGGCGAAGTCCTTGACCAGCGTGCGCAGGAGCAGGGCGCTCATGACGACCTCGCCGATCGCGAGCCCCAGCGCGAAGCCGTGCTCGCCGTGCAGAATCCCCTGCGCGCCGGTCATGAGCAGCGCCGCGGCGGGAATGGCGTGCTGCAGCTTCTGGAACCACTGCCCGCGCTGGCGCCGGCGCGTGACGAGCGGAAGGAGGACATGGGCCGCGGGAGCCGGCTCGGCGTTTTGCGGTAGGATTTCTCCCATGACCCGTTGCTCTTCCATCGTCTTGCTGTTCCTGGCCAGTCTGGCCCTCGCGATCCAGATCGCGAGCGCCGCGGAGAAGCCTGCGCCACTCGTCATCGGCGACACGTTCACGATCGAATCGAGGATCCTGCACGAAACCCGGCGCATCAACGTCTACAAACCGGCAGGATACACCGATTCCGGTGACTTGCGGCTGCCGGTGTTGTACATGCCCGACGGCGGTATGGCGGAGGATTTCCTGCACGTCGCCGGCCTGGTGGAGGTCCTGGTGGGCGACCACAGCATGCGGCCGTTCCTGCTCGTCGGAATCGAGAACACCGAGCGCCGCCGCGATCTCACCGGCCCGACGGAGAACGAAGAAGACAAGAAGATCGCACCGCACGTCGGCGGATCGGAAGCCTTCCGCCAGTTCCTCCGCGACGAGCTGATGCCGGAGATCAAGCAGCGCTACCGCACCACGAACGAAACCGCCATCGTGGGCGAATCGCTGGCCGGGCTGTTCATCGTCGAAACCCTGCTCCGCGAGCCCGACCTGTTCGACACCTACATCGCGCTCGATCCGAGCCTCTGGTGGAACAAGCAATTCCTGGTCAAACACGCGGACGAATTACTGCGCGCACATCCCGGATTGAACAAGACTCTCTTCCTGGCCACCGGCGATGAAAAGCAGATCGTGGAGGACACCCAAAACCTGGCGAAGACCCTCCAGGCGAGTGCGCCTCCCGGTCTGCATTGGAGCTATACACCGATGCCCGAAGAGACGCACCAGACGATCTATCATCCGGCCGCTCTCAAGGCGTTCCGCGCCGTCCTGCGCTGAAGGCGGCTCTACGCCGCCCGCCGGCGCATCGCCGCCAGGCCGAACGAGACCAGGAGGCAGGTCAGAACGATCATCGCCCATCCCGAGAGGGTGGGAACCAGCACGACGGAACCCAGCCCCGGCAAGCCGGGGCCGCCACTGCAGACGGTGACCTGGTTGTTGTCCAGCGTCACGGCGCCATTTCGTGCCAGCACCCCTGCCCGACACGTTGGAGCTGGTATTCAGGGTGATGCTGGAGAGCGCGACGATGCGGCGGCGTGGATCGTGCCTCCGGCCACGACACCCGGAGGAAAGCCGGTGACCGCGCTCCCCGGGCTGACGCCGAGATTGCCGGTGACGATCGTCGGCGTGGCGGTGTTGGTCACCCGTCGAGCCACCCAGCACCGCGAAGGAGCTCAACGGTTGGGCCGCTGCGGGTTTTCGTTTCGTGCATGAGCATCCTCTCCGGAATGCTCCTCCAACCTAGCTTTCCAGTGCAGTCTGCATTTTCATGTCTCGCAAAATTCGCGCCGTCGTCCGCGCCTCTTGCGCCGCGCAACACCTTGTTCCACACTGCGGGCCGATCATGAACGGCATCGGCGACAGCCCCCCCCGCCCGGACGGCATGGCCAAGGTCTCCGGCGCGGCGCGGTATGCGGACGACATCGCGCTGCCGGGAGAGTGGTTCGGCGCCACGCTGCGCAGCCCGCACGCGCATGCCCGCATCCGCTCGCTGCGCTGGCATCCCGAGCGGGCTCCGGCGGGCACGGTGTGCGTCACCGTTGCCGATCTCCCGGGGCCCAACGGCGTGCAGCTCCTCGACGACTCGTGGCCGATCCTCGCCGACGGCGTGGTGCGCCACGTGGCGGAGCCGGTCGCGCTGGTGGCGGCTCCCACCCGCCTGGCGGCCCGGCAGGCTCTCGCGGCGTTCGAGGTGGACTATGAGCCGCTCGCGCCGGTGCTCACGATGGAGGAGGCCGAGGCGTTTCCTCCTCTCTACGAGCTGGGCATGGAGTCCGGAGACTTCGAGGCGGCCTTGGCCGCGTCGCACACGGTGATCGTGGGCGAGGCCCGTACCGGCTACCAGGAGCACATCTATATTGAATGCCAGGGAATGACGGCCTGGATCGACGAGGCGACCGGCACCGTCCACGCTCTCGGCTCCATGCAGTGCCCCTACTATGTGCACAAGGCGCTGGTGCATGCGTTCGACCTGCCCGACGAACGGGTGCGGGTGCGGGCGTCGGCGGTCGGCGGCGGCTTCGGCGGCAAGGAGGACTTCCCCAGCGCGCTGGCGATCCATGCGGCCCTCCTCGCCCGCGCCAGCGACCGGCCAGTGAAGATGATCTATGACCGCCACGAGGACATCGTCGGCACCTCGAAACGGCATCCGGCGGTGATCCGCACGTGGACCGGCGTCGACGCCGAGGGGAGGCTGCTCGCGCTGGACATCGAGATCCGCATGGACGGCGGCGCCTATGCGACGCTCTCGCCGGTGGTGCTGTCGCGCGCCATCCTCCATTCGTTCGGTCCGTACCGCTGCGGCGCGGTGCGCATCCGCGGCAAGGTGCTGCGCACGCACACGGCGCCGAACAGCGCCTTCCGCGGCTTCGGCGCGCCGCAGGTGCAGCTCGCGATGGAGCGCCAGATGGACCGCATCGGCCGCGCCCTCGGGCTCGATCCCTACGAGATCCGGTCGCGCAACGTCGTCGAGCCCGGCGACAAGCTGCCGACCGGCCAGGTGCTCGACGCCTCGACCTCCGCGCGGCTGTGCCTGGAAGAGGCGGAACGGCGGACCGGCTTCCGGGCGCGCTGGCGGGAGCTCGAAGCGGCGCGGGCGCAGGCGAAGGACGGCGAGCTACAGCGTGGGATTGGCCTGGCTCTCTACTTCCATGGCGCCGGATTCACCGGCAACGGCGAGCGGCGGATGCGCTCGCCGGTGACCGCGCGGCTGCTCGACGACGGCCGGATCGAGATCGCGACGGCGATGACCGACATGGGCCAAGGGTGCGCCGCGATTTTCCCCCAGATGGCCGCCGCGGCGGCCGGCGTCGGTGCCGAGGACCTCGTCTTCGCCGAGCCGGACACCGCGGAGGTGCCCGATTCCGGCCCCACGGTCGCCTCGCGCACGACGATGATCGTAGGCGGCGTGCTCGTCCGCGCCGTCGAGCAGATCCGCGACCGGGTGCTCGCCGTGGCCACTGCCGGCGAGAGCTTCCGCGACGCGGCACGGCGTCTGCGCGCGGCGGGTCCGGTCGAGGTGACCTGCTACCACGAGCCACTGGAGCACCAGACGTTCGACGAGTCGACCTACCGCGGCGCCGCCTATCCGACCTACGCCTGGGGCGCCGACGTGGCGGAGGTCGAGGTCGATCCCGACACCTTGGCGGTGCGGCCGCTCCGCGTCACCGCCGTCTGCGAGGTCGGCCGCGCCATCCATCCCACCCTCTGCGCCGGCCAGATCGAAGGCGGCACGCTGCAAGCCGTCGGCTGGGCGCTCCTGGAGGAGATCAAGCTCCAGGACGGCCGCTATCTGAACGATCGCCTCGCGACCTACATCATCCCGACCATCCGCGACAGTCCGCGGATCGACGTCCATCTGCTGGAGAGAGGCTGGGAAGGCGGACCGTTCGGCGCCAAGGGAGTCGGCGAGCTGCCGATGGACGGCGGCGCGCCGGCCATCCTCCAGGCGATCGAGAACGCGACCGGGCTCGTGCCGGCCGAGGTGCCGGCGACGCCGGAGCGACTGCTGGCGCTGGCCCTCACCCCCAGCCCCGCGCCCAGCCCTCCCTGGAGCCATCTGTCATGAGCACAGACTTCGCGGTCAACGGACGTGCGGTGACGGTCGACGGTCATCCCATGGAGCGCCTCCTCGACGTGCTCCGCGGCACGCTCGAGCTGACCGGCACCAAGGAAGGGTGCGGCGAAGGCGAGTGCGGCGCCTGCACCGTGCTGCTCGACGGCGAGCCGGTGCTCTCCTGTCTGGTGCCGCTCTTCCAGTGCGCCGGGCGCAAGGTCGAAACCGTCGAGGAGATCGCGGCCGGTCCGCACCGCGATCTCCTGGAGCGTTTCGTGGCTGCCGGCGGAGTGCAGTGCGGCGCCTGTACGCCGGGAATCGTGGTCACCGCCTGCGCGCTGCTCGACGAGAATCCATCACCGGACCGCGACGAGGCGCGCCGCGCCCTGGCCGGCAATCTCTGCCGCTGCACGGGGTACGAGGGAATCCTGCGCGCGCTCTGCGGAGAGCCGGCGCGATGACCTCGATGATGGCTCTCCGTCCCCGATCGCTGGACGAAGCGGTCCGCCAACTGGCGGACGATCCGGCCATTGTCCTCACCGCCGGCTGCACCGACCTGATGGTCCGTCCGCCCGAGGTGCTCCAGAGCATGGATCGGGTGATGGACCTCCTCGCGATCCCCGAGCTGCGCGGGATTCGGGAGACGGAAGGACACCTGGAGATCGGCGCCACCACGACCTTCGACGAGATCCGCCGCTCGTCCCAGATCCGCGCCACCTTCCCGGCCCTCGCCGACGCCGCCGGCCAGATCGGCGGCTGGCAGATCCAGAACCGCGCCACCCTGGGCGGCAACATGGCGAACGCGAGCCCCGCGGGAGATTCGCTCCCCGTGCTCCTCGCCCTCGACGCCGTCGTCCTCGCCGCCGGCCGCGACGGCCTCCGCGAGATCCCTTATGGCTTCTTCCACACTGGCTATCGCAAAACCGCCTTGGAGCCGGGAGAGATCGTGGCGCGCGTCCGCCTCCCGCAACCGAAACCCGGCACCGTCCAGGCGTTCCGCAAAGTGGGAACCCGCGAAGCGCAGGCGATCAGCAAAGTCGTCGTCGCCCTCGCCGCCCGCCTCGAAAACGGCCGCATCGCCGACCTCCGCCTCGCCGCCGGCAGCGTCGCCGCGACCCCCGTCCGCCTCCGCGCCGCCGAAGAATCCGTCCGCCGCCAAATCCCCAACCTCGAATCCGCCGACCGCGCCGGCCGCGCCGCCGCAAACGCCGTCACCCCGATCGACGATGTCCGCTCGACGGCGGACTACCGTCGGTTCGCGTTGGAGAGGGTGGTGCGGCGGATGGTGCTCGGGCTCTCTGCTACATCGCTTCCCTGACGCGGCTGCGCTATGAAGATCGCAAGGTTCCGCCTCCAGGCCGGAGGATCTCGCCTCTAGATCGGGAGGTTCCGCCTCCAGATCGGAGGGTCTCGCCTCCAGATCGGAGGGTCTCGCCTCCAGGTCGGAGGGTCTCACCTCCAGGTTGGAGGGTCCCGCCTCCAGGTTGGAAGGTCCCGCCTCCAGGTTGGAAGGTCCCGCCTCCAGATCGCAAGGTGTCGCCCCTTGAGGCGGATGCGCCACATCTCGCTGCGGAGGTCCCGCACCTCGCGGCGGAAGGTCCAGACCTCGCGGCGGGCAGTCCGCACCTCGCGGCGGAGGTCTCAGACCTCGCGGCGAGCAGTCCGCATCTCGGGGCGGAGGTCCCAGATCCCGAGGCGGAGGTCCCGCACCGCGAGGCGGAAGGTCCAGACCTCGAGGCGAGCAGTCCGCACTTCGGGGCGGAGGCGTCCCATCTCGATGGGGATGCTCCGGATCTTGGGGCGGATGGGCCGCCGAGGCTTCCCGCCTCCGGCTCAAGTGGGAGAGGATATGTCCATGCCGACCACTCTGTCCTCCGACTCGCTCCGCCCGACTCTCGACCGCCTGCGCCTCGCCAATCAGGACCTCGCCCGTTGCTATCCCGGCGATTCCGGGAAACGCCAGCCGGTGCACACCGTGTATGGCGGAGCACATCTGTTCAAGGCGGACGGCGCGGCCAGGCTGGGGGCGCTGGCTCTCAAGGCGCTGGAGGAGTACGCGCCGACGGCGGCGGATCTCGGCGCGGCGCTCGGGCTTTCCGATGACCTGGCCGGAGCGGTCCGCGAGCGGGTGGCGGCGAAGCTGCGGCGGGAGCCGGTGGAGGATTTCCGGGCCGATTTCGAGGATGGCTACGGCAACCGGCCGGATGCCGAGGAGGACGGTCACGCCGAATCGGTGGCCGGGGAGATGGCGGCAGGGTGGAAGACCGGCACGCTGCCGCCGTTCGTCGGCATCCGCATCAAGCCGTTCACCGAGGAGCTGCGGGAGCGGTCGATCCGCACGCTCGATCTGTTCCTGAGCACGCTGGTCCGCGAGACCGGCGGCCGGCTGCCGGACAACTTCGTGGTCACCCTCCCCAAGGTGACGATCCCCGAGCAGGTGGCGGCGCTGGCGGACGTCTTCGATCTCCTGGAGCCGGCGCTCGGTCTGCCGGCGGGGTCGCTGCGGCTGGAAATCATGATCGAGACGACGGCGGCGATCCTCGGCCCCGCGGGCAGCTCTCCCCTGCCGCTCCTCGCCGCGGCGGCGCGCGGGCGGTGCACGGCGGCACATTTCGGGGTGTATGACTACACGGCGGCGTGCGACATCACGGCGGCGCAGCAGCGGATGGATCACCCGGCTTGCGACTTCGCGCGCGCGATGATGAAGGTCGCCTTCGCCGGCACCGGTCTCTGGCTTTCCGACGGCGCCACCAACGTGCTGCCGGTGCCGCCGCACCGCATGTCGCCGGATGGTCCGCCGCTCACCGCGGCGCAGCGGGCGGAAAACCGCGCCGCGGTGCACCGCGCCTGGCGCCTCCACGCCGATCACGCGCGCGCCTCGCTGGTCAACGGCTTCTACCAGGGCTGGGACCTCCATCCCTACCAGCTCGTGCCGCGCTTCGCCACCGTCTACGCCTTCTTCCTGGAGGGCCTCGACGCCGCCTCGGACCGCCTGCGCAACTTCGTGCAGAAAGCCGCCCAGGCCACCCTGGTCGGCGAGGTGTTCGACGACGCGGCAACCGGCCAGGGGCTGCTCAACTATTTCCTGCGCTCGCTGAGCTGCGGCGCGATCACGGAGGAAGAAGCGCTGGAGAGATCAGGGCTGACCCTCGATGAGCTGCACAGCCGCTCGTTCGTGAAGATCCTGGCCGGGCGGCGGGAGTAGGTGATCTACCCCCTTCGCAACGTCGCCTCGATCAAGCCATACGGCTCGGTCGTCGCCACGAAGATTTCGTTGCGGTTCTCTCCCCCGAACGGCGTGAGATCGACCGGCAGGTGGTGCCGGTTGGGCATGGCGAGGTGGATCTCTTCGACGTCGACGGATTCGAGGACGGCTTCGCCCATGGCGTAGAGGGTGTGCTGCACGGAGCGGCTGTCGTGCTCCGCGAAGGTTGCGAGCAGGACGCGGCGGACGTCGCTCCAGAGACGGCCGAAGGGGACGTAGGGACGCGAGTAGCGCCAGGTGGCTCGCAGGGCGGTGGCGAGGAGGCGGTCGCCGGTCTCTTTGAGGGTCGTCCAGCGGTCGCGCGGGAAGCCTTCGAAGGCGGATTGGGCGGTTTTCATCACCACCAGATCTTCGAGGCCGGCGAGGATGCTGACAGAGTCGGGAGAACGATTGACCACCGCGGTCCGGCGTTCGCTGCCGGCGCGGCGGAAGGCGTGCGGATGTTCCTGGCCGCCGGCCTCGATGCGTTCCCAGAGATGCTCGGTCAGCTCGACGCGGGCGCTCGCCACCTGCGGATAGGTCCTGGTCAGGTGCTCGGTGAGCGCCAGGCCGAAGTCCTCGACGTCTTCGAACGGATGCTCGGCGGCGAGGGCGTAGACGGTGTTCTTCATCGTGTCGGTCGCCACCACGCCGGTGTTGTCGCCGTGCGTGTAGGCGGCGGCGAAGTCGCCTTCCAGACGGATGGCGACGGTGACGTCCCGCAGCTCGTGGCGGTCCGGGCCGCGGCGCACGGTGACCAGCCGGACGTCGGATTTGCCGTAGCTGTTCGCAATGATGGTGACAGGGGTGACGGGCATGGTCAGCTCCCCCGGTAGGTCGAGTAGCCGTAGGGGCTCAGCAGGAGCGGCACATGATAGTGCTGCCCCGCGTCGCGCACGTCGAAGACGATGGCGGCCTCGGGATAGAACCCTTCGACGTCCAGATCGCGGAAATAGGCATCGGTCGCGAAGGTGATGCGGTAGGTGCCGGGGATGAGGGCGGTGCCCGCGGGCAGCAGCGGGCGGACACGGCCGTCGCCGTCGGTCACGGCACGGGCCAGCTCTCTCCAGGGGTCTCCCGTAGCGCCGGTGCGGATCTCCAGGACGACGGGGACGCCGGCTGCCGGCTTGCCGCGGGCGGTGTCGAGGACGTGGGTGCTAATCCCGTGAATGCCGTGCATGGCAGCAGTGGTCTCCAGGATCGGCAGGACCGGCGGTGCCGGCTCCGCCACCAGCTTCTCCAGGCGGAGGCGGGTGATCTTGCGCTGCTCCTCCGCGGCGATGCGGAGCTCGGGGTCAGGATCGTTGCCGAGCCGCTGCCGCAGGAGGGCCAGCATCTCCTCGGCGCTCTTGCCGGTGGCGCAGACGATGAAGATGTGCCCGAAACGATCCTCGTAGATCCGGTTGGCTTCGGCCAGCTCGGCATGGACCGCGGCGTGCGCACCGGCGGCGCCGGACTGCTCGGTAGCGGACCAGTGGGACCAGCGGCGGGACCGGTCCTCGCCGTCCTCTTTCTTTTCTCCGATCCTCGGATGGGCTGCGAACGCTTCGTGCCAGTCCGCGGGCGTCAGGGTCGACCAGACACGATCCGCCGTCTCCAGGAGGTCCGCGGTGTCCGCGTAGGGCCGGCGGGAGACCATCCAGCGTGCCCAGGCTCGCGAGCCGCAGCAGGCGAGGAAGGCGGCTTCGGCATCGGCCGGCGGCAAGGCATTCAGGGAATCGAGACTCACTCTGCCGCCTCGGCGAGCTTTCCGAAGAGACGGAGGCGGGCGACGCCGCCGTCCGGAAAGATGCTGAGCCGCACATGGGTGAACGGCCCGTCCGTCGCCAGTTGATCGAAGAGATGGCGGGTGTGCGGCCGCAGCGGGGTCCGCTGCAGGATCTCCCGCCAGAGCAGGGGATAGGCCAGCGTGTCGATGGCGGCGTCGGAAATGTCGTGCGCGTCACAGCCTTCCAGGAGGCAGCTCCCGGGGGCGTTCCCCTTGAAATGGGCGGTGTCGACCTCGGCGCGTTCGAGCCGGCCGCGGCGGCCCAGCCGGACGATCGCCCAGTCGTTGCCCGGCCCGCGGCGGCGTTTGGTCTCCCAGCCGTCGTGCATGCCGAGCGACGGCCCGGGGAGGATGAGGTTGTGACGGTTGCCGAAGAACATGTCGCTGCACGCGACGACGACGCCGCCGTTCTCCACCCCGGCGAGGTCGATCTCGCCGCGCCGGGCAAGACGCCGCCAGTCGGGCAAGACCTCGCCGTGGACGCGCAGCCGGGCGACGCCGCCGTCCGGGTGGATGTTGAGGCGCAGATGGGTCACCCGGCCGATCGTCTCGATCGGAAAGACGTTACGGCTGCTGTCGCCCTGGAGCTTCGCGGGCGGCAGGATCTCCGTCCACGAGGCGCCCGCCAGCTCGGCGGGCGCCGGATAGCCATCGACTGCGCAGGCGTCGATGGAGCAGGCGTCGGGATAGTTGCCGCGAAAGTGCCGGGTGTCGACCACGACGCCGCGCGGCACGCCGGGGAGGCCGAGACGGAGGATGGCCCAGTCGTGGCCCGGCTCGGCTGGATCCCGGCGCCGCCGCGTCTCCCAGCCGTCCATCCATTTCCCCACGTCGGTGTATTTGCCTTCGAGGAACACCGGCTCCGCGGCCTTGAGCAGATTCTCCTTCGGCGCGAAGAATTCGTCGTTCGCCGCCAGCACGGCACCGCCCAGCCTCTCGGCGGCCAGATCGGTGAGATCGGCGAAGTCGCGAAGGTCGGACATCTGCCGGCGGTCTCCTGAGTTATCGGGCTCCCCGCGCTTCGCGGTGGAGCAGCGGGCGGCCGATCGGGCGGTCGAGCAGGGCGCCGTCGTCGAACACCGTCTCGCCGCGCAGGAGGGTGCAGCGGATGACGCCGAACGGCGTCCGGCCGGCGTAGGGAGTGAGCTTGTGGCGGTGCTGGAGCGCGTTGGCCTGGATCGTCCAGCGCACCTCCGGCTCCCAGATCACCAGGTCGGCGTCGCGGCCCGCGGTGATCGAGCCCTTGCGGTCGGAGATCCCGGCGAGGCGCGCCGGCGCCGCGCACATCCAATGCGCCACGTCGGTCACCGAGAAGCCGCGCTCGCGGGCGGCGGACCACACCGCGGGCAGGCTGACCTGCAACGAGGAGATGCCGCCCCAGGCGGCCCGGAAGTCGCCACGCGGATCTTCGGTGTCGAGCCCCTTGAGCGCCGGCGGACAGGGCGAGTGGTCCGAGGCGATGAGGTCGATGTCGTGCGCCCGCAAGCCGTCCCAGAGCGCCTCGCGGTCCGCCCGCGTGCGGATCGGCGGCGCGCATTTGAAGGCGACCGCGCCGTCCGGGATCTCCTCGGCGCAGAAGGTCAGGTAGTGCGGGCTGGTCTCCGCCGTCACCTGCACCCCCTCGGCCCGCGCTTCGCGCAACGGCCGCAGCGACGCCGCGGCGGAGAGGTGGACGATGTGCACCCGGCACTTCGTCTCGCGGCACAGCTTGATCATCCGCTCGACCGCCTCGACCTCCGCTTCCGCCGGCCGCGAGCGCAGCCAGCGGCTGTACTCGCGCAGCTCCACCGGACCGGCGCCCTCCCAGACCACGGCGGCCTGCTCGATCGCGTCCGGCATCTCGGCATGGACGAGGAGCACGCCGCCGCGCCGAGCGATCTCGACCATCGCCGCCCGCAGGTCCGCCTCGCCGACGGCGGGGAATTCGTCGACGCCGGACGGCAGCAGGAACGCCTTGAAACCGAGGGCGCCGTCGGCGAGCATGCCGGAGATCTCGGCGTTGTCGCGGGCGTTGGCGGGGACGATGCCGCCCCAGAACCCGACGTCGACGTGGGACTGCGACTCGGCCGCCATGATCTTCTCGAGCAGGGCCGCCCGCGAAGTCGTGGCGGGGATGCTGTTGAGCGGCATGTCGACGATCGTCGTCACGCCTCCCGCCGCCGCGGCGCGGGTGGCGGAGGCGAACCCCTCCCACTCGGTGCGCCCCGGCTCGTTGACATGGACGTGGGTGTCGACGACGCCCGGCATGACCACGGAGGTGCCGCCTTCGATGACGTGGGAGCCTTTCGGCACTTCGTCATAGGGCGCCACGCGGTCGACGCGGCCGCCACGGATGTGGATGGCGGCCGGTCGCACCCCCTCGGGGGTTACAACCCGGCGGCCGCGGACGATGAGATCGGGACGAATCATGGTTGTCACGGAACATACCACCGTTCCGGGATCTAAGATGACCGTATGACGCGACAGGAAGCCATGAGCCTCGATCCCCCCCTGCTCCTCCGCGGTGGCACCATCCTGACCCTGGATGCGGAGGCGACCGTGCTGCGCGGCGCGGACCTGCTCGTCGCGGGAGGGACGATCGCCGCCGCAGGGCAGGTCGCCGTGCCTCCCGAGGCGCGCGATCTTCGCGTGATCGACATCTCCGGCTGCCTCGTGCTGCCGGGGCTGATCCAGGGGCATCTCCATCTCGGCCAGACGTTCTTCCGCGCGCTCGCCGAGGGGCGGCGGCTCCTCGCCTGGCTGCGCGAGCGGATCTGGCCGCTGGAGGCGGCGCACGACGACGAGAGCGCCTACTGGTGCGGACTGCTGGGCGCCGCCGAATGCCTCCTCGGCGGCACGACCACCATCCAGGACATCGGCATCGGTCCGGGTGCTCCGGGCCTGCTCCGCGCCATCGCCGAGTCCGGTCTGCGCGCTTTCGCCGGTCCGTGCCTGATGGACAGCGGCGACGGCCTGCCGGCCGCGATGCGCGGCGCGACAGACACCGTCCTCGCCGCCGCCGAGTCGCTGGGCGAACGTTTCGAGCGCGCCGGGCACGGCCGCCTGCGCGCCGTCCTCAATCCGCGCTTCATCCTCACCTGCTCCGATCCGCTCTGGGAAGGGATCCGGGATCTCGCAGAGCGCCGCGGCTGGCCGGTCCACACCCACGCGCTGGAGCAGCAGGACGAAACGGCGGCGGTGCGGGAGATCAAGAACGGCCGCGACGAGATCCGGTACTTCGCCGACCAGGGAGTGCTGTCCACCGATCTCCGCCTGGCGCATGGCGTCTGGCTCACCGCCGGCCACCTGGAGCATATGCACGGCAACCGCTTCAGCGTCGTCCACTGCCCCAGCTCCAACCTGAAGCTCGGCTCAGGGATCGCCGACGTCCTCGCCATCCGCCGTGCCGGCGTGCCGGTGGGGATCGGCACCGACGGCGCCGCGTGCAGCAACCAGCTCGACAACTTCGCCGAGCTCCGCCTGGCCGCCCTCCTGCAGAAGCTCAAGCACGGCCCCGACGCCTTCTCCGGTCTCGACGCCCTGCGCCTCGCCACCAGCGAAGGCGCCCGCGCCCTCGGCCTGCACGGCCACACCGGCACGATCGAGCCCGGCAAGGCCGCCGACCTCGTCGTCCTTTCCGCAGCCAACCACCCCGAGCTCTGGGGCGCTCCGCAGGCCGATCCCCACGACCTCGTCGCCTTCGGAGCGAGCCGAGCCGCCGTGCGCCACGTGATCGTGGACGGTCAAATCCTGGTGGAGGAGGGACGGCTCACCCGGCTGGACGCCGAGGAGATCTTCCGCGAATCCGACCGCTGCCTGCGCGAGCTGATCCGGCGTTCCGGGGTGGACTTCTAGCGGCGAACCATCAGTTGCAACTGACAACCACATTTGCTAGAGTTTCTCCATGGACGCCAGAAACCCGCTCCCGATTCTCACCGAGACCTCGGACCCGGCGCTCGAACGGGATGCGAAGGCTTTGTATGGAGCGCTGTCCGATCTCATCCGGGTCTATCAGTTCCGGGACCGCGACCGCATCTGCTGCCACGACGTGTCGGTCAGCCAGTGCTACGCGCTGGAGGCGCTGGTGCGGCAGGGCGGGATGACGCTCAACGATCTGGCGGCCCATCTGTATCTCGACAAGAGCACCGCCAGCCGGGTGATCGACTCCCTGGAGCGCAAAGGCTACGTCGCGCGGACACCCCATCCGTCCGACGGCAGGGCCGTGCTGCTGGAGCCGACAGCCACCGGCCGCGACCTGCACCGGCGCATCGAGATGGACATCGTGGCGGAAGAGAAGGCGCTCCTCGCCGACTTCGACCCCGAGATCCGGCAGGCCATGGCGCATCTCATCGCCCGCCTGGCGCGGGCGGCGGCGGCACGCGTCGAGACCGGCGGCGGAAGCTGTTGCCGCGTCTGAGAACATGAGCCCCGCTCTTTTTTAAACCCATGTAGTTGCAACTGACAACCAGAAAGGAGACTTCCGATGACCGCCACCACACTTCCCGAGCAGAGCATCAAAGAGATCGTCCGCGCCCGCTACGGCGAGGCCGCACGGAGCGTGCAGAGCCAGAAGGCCGCCTCCTGCTGCGGCAGCGACTGCTGCGCCGCGGAGAGCGCGGACCCGATCAGCGTCGGGCTCTATGACGAAAGCCAGAAAGCCGGCCTGCCCGCCGAAGCCATTCTCGCCTCCCTCGGCTGCGGCAATCCGACCGCGCTCGCGGAGCTGCGGCCCGGGGAGGTCGTGCTCGACCTCGGCTCGGGCGGCGGCATCGACGTCCTCCTGTCGGCCCGCCGGGTGGGTCCCACCGGCAAGGCCTACGGCCTGGACATGACCGACGACATGCTGGCGCTGGCGCGCGAGAACCAGCGCAAGGCGGGCGTCGAGAACGTCGAGTTCCTCAAGGGGGAGATCGAGGCGATCCCGCTCCCCGGCGACGCGGTGGACGTGATCATCTCCAACTGCGTCATCAACCTCTCCGCCGACAAGGCGGCGGTGCTGCGCGAAGCCTTCCGTGTTCTCCGGCCCGGCGGACGCTTCGCGGTGTCGGACATCGTGCTGCGCGGTGAGCTGCCGGAAGAGGCGCAACGCAGCCTGGCGCTGTGGACCGGCTGCGTCGCCGGAGCGCTCTCCGAGCCGGAGTACCGCGATCTCCTCGCCGCGGCCGGCTTCACGGACGTTACCGTCGAGCCGACGCGCATCTACCACGCCGAAGACGCCCGCGGCATTCTTGCTGATACCGGGGCCGATCCAGCGCTCGCCGGCGCGATGGACGGCTTGGTGATGAGCGCGTTCGTGCGCGCGACGAAACCGAAGGTTTGAAGGAGCCCGGCTCCGCCCTCGCGGATGCGGGGGCGGAGCCCTGCTGCTACTGGATGACCGTCGCGGTCCCCTGGAGGCTGGGAAGCGGCGGCTGGCAGGTGTCGCCGCACGAGACGAAGTAGCAGCTCTGGACGCAGGAGTCGTTCGGATCGTTGCGGACCGCCTGGCTCGATACGAGGTCGCGCAGGGTCTCGCGATTCAGTTCCAGCTTCACGTTCTTCTTCTTCATTGCTCTTCCTCCGGTTCAGGATTGAGGGAGCGAGTATCTCACGGACAGGAGGTTCAACGGCCCGTTGTGGAGCCGTCTCCCAGAGACCCGGACAGGTATATACTTCCTGGGCTGGGGGCCACCGTTTCGGTGGTGGTTGCCAGTCGCGCGCGGAGGTCAGGGTTTTGGAGTCGCGCGGCACTGCGGCTCACAGAGTTTCATCTCACAACTCGCCTGAGCCTCTGCCCGGCGACCCGCCTCCGCCGTGGGTTTCTTGCAAAGAGCCCGGCAGGAAGCATTTCCCTTGCAATTCTCCAGGCGGAAGGTGTATTCGGCGCAGGCAGGTTGCCCCTGGCATGCCAGAACCTCCGTGGTGCAACGGGTTGCCGCGCACAGAGTGCACGCATCGATCGGGCCGCCGCAGGCCGAGACGTTACAGCGGGCCATCTGGCAGGAATAGCGTTCGACATACAGCTTAGGGGGCCGCCCGCAGGACCCCAGGCAGGGGGGAGTCGGGCAACCGCTCCGGATGCATTCGACGAATGCGGCACAAGCGGCGTCCGCTTCACAGGCGCGGCGTTGCTCGCAACAGTTGTTCTCATGACAGCCCTCACAGGGGTTCTTTCCCGGCTGAGGGCGGCACGTGGTCGCCGCGGAGGGCGCGCCCGCCTCGGCGGGCGCCGCCTGCGCAGGCAGGAGGGGCAACAGAAACAACGTGCTCCAACAGAGGACAGCTCCTAGGAGCCGAGGGCGCGAGGTCATCAAAGAGGTCTCCTTCTTCCAGTCGTTGCTTAGGCGTCAGACACTCGGTCGCCGCCACGGAGAACCTGCCTCGTTAGGGGTTTACCGCCGGCTCGGCAGATCGGAGCGCCACCGGCCACGACAGCGCTATACTACTAAGATCACGACGGGTACAAAAGGGCACCCCGCCGGGTGGGTATCGGCCGCGTTCAAACGCGGTGCCGGTGCCTGGTGTCGTTCAACTCAGCCCAAGGAGACATGAGGCGATGAAAAAAAAGGCTCAGTTCGAGGAAGGGACCGTTCTGCGTGGCAGAGTTTTGGCTCGCGTGCTTGCCGACGACCTCCATAAAGTGGCCGCTGGAGGTATCAAGAGTACCTCATGTGGCTCGGGCTGTGACGAGTTCGTCAACGACTCCTGGAAGCTGCAAGACGATCAGTATTGAGCGCGGCCGGAACTGCGTTGGAGGGGCGAAATGCCCCTCCCCTTTTCTCAAGGATGCAGAGGAGCACCGATGAAGAGGATCTTGATCCCTACGGTTCCCGAAGACGAGCACGCCTACGCAGTGGCCCATGTCCTTCGCTTGAAGGGCGCGCAGCCGACATTATGGCTGACACCGGACTTTCCGACGCGCTCCACCGAGAGCATCGGCTTCTCGAACGCCGAGTCGTGGGTCGAGATACGCGACATCGAAGACGTCAGCCTGCCAAGCGACTTTGATGTTCTCTGGAATCGCCGTGCAAGAGAGGAGATCACTGAGGCGCGCCTGCACGCTGCGGACAGGGGCTTCGCACGAATCCAATGTGCTCGTTTTAGGACCGCCTTTCTGAGCATCCTGTCAGACAAGGCGCTCGCTCGCGGGGCTCTGTGCGTCAATCCTTGGGCAAATGCCTTGAGAACCGAGAACAAGCTATGGCAGCACCACGTCGCAGCGCAAGCAGGGCTTCGAATGCCAGAATCGCTCTACACAAATGACCCGGGGAAGATCCGCCAATTCTTAGAAAAGCATGAGGGAACGATCGCCTACAAGCCATTCCTTGGAGCGCTCTGGAACGACGGAGAATATTCATGGGGCTACTTCACGAATGCTATTCGTGAAGAACACCTCGTCGCAGATGAGCTCCTTCGCGCGGTGCCAGGCATCTATCAGCGGCTGGTGCCGAAAGCCTATGAGTTACGTGTCACCATAATAGGTAAAAGAGCTTTTGCCGTGAAGCTCGACTCTCAGAGCACTAGCTTGGGGAAGCACGACTGGCGACGTGCCTATGAAGATGGCCTCAGCATGACACCTTTCGAGCTTCCAGAGGAAGTTCGCCAGCAATGCCTCGACCTGCTGAAAAGGCTCGGCCTGGTTTTCGGCTGTCTCGATTTCATTGTAACCCCCGATGAAGAATATGTCTTTCTGGAGGTCAACCAGGCGGGCCAGTTCCTCTTCGTTGAACAGTATTCAGGCTTGCCTCTGCTCGATGCGTTCTGTGAGTTTCTTCTTCAGGGCAGCCCCGACTTTGAATGGGTGGAGGGCAGCTCCACAATACGGCTGGCCGACATCATGGCCGCGAGCCTGAAGGAGCTTCAGGCCGATCGCGAGAAGCACGTCGCTTCTGAGCCTCCCGAGATTGATGAATCGGCTAGCGGGCTACGTTAGACTTGCGCGGATGCCTGATCACTTGGTCGAGTTGCGCCGCGCTATCCGGACCCTCCTTCGGCAGCCGGGCTCGAGCGTGTTGGCGGTGGTTGCCCTGGCGCTCGGGATCGGTTTCAGCACGGCGATGTTCACTATCGTGCGGGGGACGTTTTTTCCTCGCCTTCCATTCCCGGGCTCCGGGCGGCTGATGCGGGTCGAGCGGAGGTCGCTCAAGGAGGAGCGCGTTCTTCCGGAGGAGCTTTTGGTTTGGCAGGCCGGCAGCAGGGCCTTCAAGCCCCTCGCCGGCTGGATCGAGGCGGGGGCCACGTTGTCCGGCGATGGCCGCCAAGCCGAGGATTACAGGGGCGCCTATGTCTCCGCAGAGCTCTTCGAGGCGGTGGGAGTCTGGCCGGTCCTTGGGCGCACCTTCACCGCCGCGGAGGAGCAGGCGCAGGCACCCTCGGCCGTCATCCTTGGGCACAGGCTGTGGCGGCAGCGCTACCAGGGGGACCCGCGGGTCGTGGGCCAAACCGTCAGGATCGGTGGTGATCCGGCGCGGATCATTGGCGTCATGCCCGCCGGCTTCCGGTTTCCCCGGGACGAGGACTATTGGCTGCCTCTCGGCCCCATTTTGCCCGCCGTCGGCCGGAACCAGCTCAGGCTGGATGTCTTCGGCCGCCTCAGAGACGGCGCCTCCCGCGAGCAGGCGGCGGCCGAGCTCGACGCTCTCGCCGCTCACATCCCGCGGGAAAGCACGCCGGGCACCGAGACACGGGTCACCCTGGTGAGTCCCTTCGGCGCAAGCTACACGGCGTCCGCGCGGCGGCCTCTCCTGTTACTGACCGGCGCGGCGTGTGCGGTCCTGCTCGTCGGCTGTGCCAATGTTACGCACCTTCTTCTGGCGCGCGGCGCTCTGCGGTGGCGCGACCTGGCGGTGCGCGCGGCTTTCGGCGCCGGCCGGCGTGCTCTGGTGAGCCCGGTTCTGAGCGAGGCCTTCGTTCTCGCCGCCGTCGGGGGGCTGGCGGGTGTCGCGGTCGCGATGGGCGGCATTGGGCTCTACAATGCGACGGGCGGGCTCGTCCGTTCGTTCTGGGTCGACATCCGCCTCGACGGGGCGGCACTCTCGTTCGTGGTCGCCCTGGTTGGCGTTGTGACGTTGGCTTGCGGCGCCCTCCCGGCCCTGCGGGTCGGCGGAGCCGATCCGAGCCAGGTCTTGAAGGACCGGCAATCGGGGCTCACGAGCCGCGGCCTCGGCCCCTGGAGCAGACTGCTCGTGGTCGCCCAGGTGACGCTTTCCTGCGCTCTTCTGGTTGGTGCCTCGCAGTTGATCGAGAGCGTCCGGCGGCTCTATCGGCAGGATTTCGGCGCCGAGCCAGAGCGGGTCTGGACGGCGCTCGTGGCGGTCGATCCCGAACGATTTCCCACACCTGAGAGCTGGCTCCGCTTCTACGATGAGCTGGGGAGAGAATTAAGCGCGATTCCCGGGGCCGGGCCGGCCGCGTGGGCGACCCGGCTCCCTCCTCTGGCGACCCCCCTGACGCCGGTCGAAATCGAGGGCTCGTCGCTGAACCCGGCGAATTTGCCTTCCGTCCGCTGGTCGGTCGTCTCACCGGGATTTTTCGCGGCTCTGGGGCGGCCGGTCCTCGCGGGGAGGGACTTCCTCGAGGCGGACCGACAAGGCTCCGTGCCGACGGTCCTGGTCAACCGCAGCTTTGCCCGGCGCTTCTTTCCGGCAGTCGACCCGGTCGGCCGCCGGCTGCGGCTCGCGGGGTCCGGCGGACCCTGGGCCACGATCGTGGGCGTCGTTCCGGATCTCTATCTGGGATGGGACGAGGCCGGGGAGCGGCTCGGCACCGATCACCCTCAAGGCCTCTACTTTCCTCTTGCCCAGCGGCCCCGCCCGGGCATGTATCTGCTCCAGCGGACGGCTGTCCCTCCGGCGGTCCTGGAGAAGGCGGCCCGCGAGGCGCTGGCCAAGCTCGCCCCGAATGTGGCTCTGAGCCACTCTCGTACTCTCGTGGATGTTCTCGATGAGGTCAGCGCGGACAACCGGATGATGCGCACGCTGTTCGCCACGTTCGGCGCCGCCGCCCTGACTCTTGCCGGGATCGGGCTGTACGGAGTCCTCTCCTTCTTCGCGGGCCAACGGCGGAAGGAGATCGCGATCCGCATTGCAGTCGGTGCCGGCCGCTGGCACGTCATGCGCCTGATCCTCCGTGAGGGAGGAGTGCAGGCCGGCCTGGGACTGATTCTCGGCCTCTCTCTCGCCGCCGCCGGCTCGCGCCTGCTCCGCGCTTGGCTCTACGACCTGGAGCCGGGCAATGTCCTCCTTTTCCTGCCCGGGGCGACGGCCCTGATCGCTATTGCAGCCGGCACCTGCCTCGCCCTTGCCTGGAGGGCGGCCCGCCTCGATCCGGCCCGGTGCCTGCGCGCTGAATAGCCGGCTCTATTCCCCCTCGCTCCCCAGGGCCGGCCCTGGGCTGCCGTGCTCCTGGCCGCCGTCACGCCTCCGCCGCGAACGGCAGCTCCGGGTTGTACTGTGCCCGGTAGAGATAGGCCACCAGCCGCCGGACCAGCTCGCGGGTGACCGTCTCCATCTCGACCGCCCGGCGGAAGAGGGCGAGGGCTTTCTTCGCCTCCGCGTCGATGCCTTCGGCCTGGAAGACGGGAGCCATCAGCCGCACCAGGCGCTTCACGTCCGCGGTGCGCCCCTGCTCCAGGTAGAGCCCCGCCAGCTCCAGGCTCACCAGGGCTTCGTCGTAGCGGATCTTCTTGTCGGCGAAATAGGCCCGCACCGAGGAGAGCGCTTCGAGGGCCTTCTGCCTGCGGCCGGCACCGGCATCGACCCTCGCCTCCAGCCAGCGAAGCCTCACGCCATCGAGCTTGGAGTGGATCTCGGCGGCGAGAGCCCGGAGCCCGGGCAGCAGGCGCTCGGCCTCAGCCGTTTCCCCGAGGTGGCAGAGATTTGAAATTTCATTGAATTGAAGAGCCCAGCGCTGCCGGACCTCGGCCTCCGGAATCAGCGGCGCGGCACGGCGCAGCGTCTCCAGGGCGCTGTGATAGTCTCCCATCAGCTCCAAGGCGTAGGCGTCCTTGATCAAGAGGCGTCCGAGGGGAAGCCCCGCGGAGGCTTGGGCAGCCGCCTGCGCGAGCAGGGCGCGCGCCTCGGCGAGATGCCGCTGGTCAATTGCCAAGGACGCTTTGAGGCTGAGCAGGCGCGTGCCGTCGAGGATCGCGGGAGCTTCGGCCGTCCCCTTCTCCCAGAGCTGCAACGCCGTCGCCAAGGCCTCCTTCGCCTTCCACAGGGAGCTTTGCACGCGCCGTGCGTTGCCGATGCAGCCCCAGGAATACCCTTCGCACTGCAGCCGGATCGCCGCGCCCGGAACGCGCCCGGCCACCCACAGGGCCAGCTCGGCCAGCTCCAGCGCCCGGTCCGCGTCGTCCGCCGCAGCTTCCAGGCTCTTGTCGGCCAGCAGCTCGCAGTCCGCCCAGCTCAGCAGCTCTGGAAAGGCCGCCGCCAGGCCCGGGAGGCGCCCGGTGCCGGTGCGCTCCAGGAACACCCAGAGCGCACGGGCCTCGCGGCGGGCCTCCTCCGCGGCAACGGGCGCCTCGCGGCGCGCGGCGAGAAAGGCATGGACCCTGGGGAGGGCCTGGGCCTGGAAGTCCGCCGCCAACTCCGCGGCGATTCGCTCGGCCGCCTCGACCTGCCCAGCGGGGAGTGCGGAGCGGGCCATGGTTTCGAGCACGCGCAGGATCTCGGCGGCGAGCCGGTCGGCGTCGGCCCGGGTGACCCCCGAGACGCCGAGGATCTTCTCGAGCACGTCCGGCGGCGGCACGTACAGCCCTTGCTCGTAGTTCGAGATGGAAGGACCCGAGAGGCCGACCTTCTTCCCCAGTTCCTCCTGCGTCCAGCCGTGGAGACCGCCGCCGCATCGACCCGCAAGCTCGCGGAGCACCAGGATCACTACGCCGAGGACACGTTCAAACCCTGTTTTTTCGTCCATCGTAGAGCCTCCTGAGGTCTCGTTTCATCAGCTTGATTGAAGGGGCTTCAACCAGCGGTCGGATTTCACCGCCTCGCCCGCGGCACTATAGAGGTGCGGAGAGGCGCCCGGTCGTGTCATGGCGATACGCCGGAGCGCCCTCCCGAAAGGAGTCGTTCCATGGTCCGTCTCTCCTTCCCGCAGAGAACCGCCGCCCTGGGCCTCGCCGCCCTCCTCACCGTGTCGTGGGCGTCCGCGGCGCCGCTTTCTCGTCAGCCTGCCGCACGGGTGGCCGCTGCCCCGGAGAGCCTGCTGCATCAGCTCTGGAGCCGGTGGGCCGGCCTCTGGAGCCTCCTTCAGGCCGCCACCCTGGACGCGGGGTGCAGCGCCGATCCGAGCGGCGGCTGCGCGACTGGCGCGAGCCCGGCCACCCCTACCATCGATGCAGGGTGCAGCGCACAACCCGACGGCCGTTGCGCGAGCGTAGCGAGCCCAGCCGTTCCCACCATCGATGCAGGGTGCAGCATCCAACCCGACGGCCGTTGCGCGAGCGGAGGGTAGACCCAGGCCACGGCTGCCAGGGAGGAGCTTGGCCCTGGCAGCCGTCACGCCTCCTCCGCGAACGGCAGGTCCGGGTTGTGCTGAGCCCGGTAGAGATAGGCCACCAGCCGCCGGACCAGCTCGCGCGTGATCGTCTCCAACTCGACCGCCTGGTGGAAGAGGGCGAGGGCTTTCCGCGCCTCCGCGTGGATGCTTTCAGCCTGGAAGACGGGAGCCATGAGCCGCACCAAGTACTTCACGTCCGCGATGCGCCCCTGTTCCAGGTAGAGCCCCGCGAGCTCCAGGCTCACCAGGGCTTCGTCGTAGCGGATCTCCTTCTCGGCGAAATGTGCCCGCACCGAGGAGAGCGCCTCCACGGCCTTCTGCCTGTGGCCGGCGCCGGCATCGACCCTCGCTTCCAGCCAGCGCAGTCTCACGGCATTGAGCTTGTAGTGAAATTCGGCGGCGAGAGCCCGCAGTCCGGGCAGCAGGCGCTCGGCCTCCGCCGCTTCCCCAAGGTGGCAAAGGTTCGAAATTTCATTGAATTGAATAGCCCAGCGCTGCCGCCTCTCGGTCTCCGGGATTAGCGGTGCCGCACGGCGCAGCGTCTCCAGTGCGCCGTGATAGTCCCCCAGCAGCTCCAGGGCGTAGGCGTCCTTGACGAGAATGCGTCCGAGAGGGAGGCCGGACGCCGCCCGGGCGGAGGCCTCGGCCAGCAGGGTGCGTGCCTCGGGGAGGCGCCGTTGATCGATGCGGAGCGACGCCTGGAGGTCGAGCAGGCGTGTGCCGTCGAGGAGCTGGGGAGCGCCGGTGGCCTCCTGCTCCTGCCAGAGGCGGAGCGCAAGGGCGAGATCCGCATCGGCTCCGCGGAGGTCGCTGCGCACGCGGCGCGCGTTGCCGAGGATGCCGCGGGCGAATGCCGTGCACTGGGGCCGGAAGGCGGCGTCCGCCACCTGCCCGGCCACCCACAAGGCGAGGGTCGCGAGCGCCAGCGCCCGGTCCGCATCGTCCGAGGCGGCGTCGGCGCTCTGCTCGGCCAGGGTCTCGCAGACCGCCCAGGTCGCGAGCGCCGGCTTCTGGGTGAGGAGAAGCCGCCAGTCCTCGGGCGGGCTGTCGCGCAGGGCGCTCCACAGGCCGCGCGCACGGCGCCGCGCCTCCTCGCGGTCCGCCTCCTCCAGCAGGCGGGGGAGCCGTTCCGTGACCACCTCTTCGGTCAGCCGGGCCAGCTCCGGCACCAGGGCCGGCCGGCCCGCCGCCGCGCCAGGGGTGAGCCGTTCGGCGAGGAGCAGGGCGTCCTGCACCGCGGCCTCTTCAATGTGCAGAAGGTCGGCGAACCAGAGCAGCTTCGCCATGGACAGGGTCTTCTGCCGGCCGGAAATGTAGGCGGAAACCGATTGGGGCTTGAGGCCGGCCAGAGCGGCCAGCTCAACGCCCGAACAGTGCGCTCCGGCCAGCAGGATGGCCAGGGCACGGTTGGTCACCGCGGGGAGAAATGAAGGCATCGCGCGTCTCCTGGGTCTCACCCTCGTAAGGTGCGCCACATCGCGAAAACGTGACACGGATCGAGGAGATTGATCCCTTCGGGAGAAAGTGCGCCGTCTCAAGTAGAGAAAACAGCCGTCCTCTTGAGACGGCATGAAGAAACGCGCAACCCCTTGCCAACTCTCTAGAGTGCCGCCCATGGGAGAGATTCGAGGCATGCAGACGCCGCCCGAAAGTGCGCAGCACCCGAGCAAGGAGGCCGTCGGGCGTTTCGTCTCGAACCGGGCCACGCGAGAGGAGGCCAAGGCCGTCGTCCGCCACCTGCTGAGGCGATGCCCGCGCTGTGCGCGGCGGCTCCTCGCCCTGACAGGCGCGCGCTGAGATGTTCGGAAACCTCGGGCAGACGCTGGCCCTCCTGCGGGAGCTGCGCGGCAGATCGCAGGCCCAGGTGGCCCGCGAGGCCGGCATCGGCAAGAGCCAGCTCTCGAAGTACGAGAGCGGCAAGGAGCTTCCGAAGCTCGATTCGCTGGGAAAGGTCCTTACCGCCCTGGACCTGGGGCCGGTGGACCTGTTTTCCACCCTGGAGATGGTGGATCGCCGGGCCGCCAGCCTGACCGGGAAACCCGAGGATCCGCTCGCCTGGCTGCACGGCGGCGCCGAGTTGCACAGCGATCTCCTCTCGGAGGCGGCAAGCCAGGCATTCAACGAGGTGATGGCAGGCGTCCTCGCCCTGCACCGGACGGTGCTCGGAGAGATCGTCTTCAGACCGGCCGGCACCAAGAGGAGGAAACCATGCAGCACACTCACCTGACCCCGGACGACATCGATCTCTTCCTGGAAGATGAGCGCTCCGCAGTGAGCGGCCAGATCTTTCTCCATCTCCTGGCCGTCTGCCCGGAGTGTTATAAGGCGGGAGGAGCGATCCTGGAGGCGCACCTGGCGGGAGACCTGGAGCTCGACTTCGAAGCCTTCGATGCCGAGCTTGTCCTCGGCCGCGCGAGGGCTCAAGAGCTCTGGAACGAGCTCGCAGGGCTGGATGTTCAACAACGCAAGGAGCTGGTGCAGAAAGACGAACGCTTCTGGAGCTGGGGATTGGCCGAGATCTTGTGCCAGCGTAGCGCGGACATGGCGGCCGAGGAGCCTACGGCGGCCATCGAGATTGCCGAGCTGGCGGTCGAAGTCAGCCTGCAGGTCAAGGATTGGTGCGACGACGGCGCCTGGGTCGATCTGCTGCGCGGCTTTGCCTGGGCTCACGTCGCGGAGGCGCGGGGGAGCGCCGGAGACTTCCGTGGAGCGTGGCAGGCTCTCTCCCGGGCGAAGACGATCTGGGACCCAGCCTTCGCCGATACCGGGGACGTTCTCGGGTATGAGGCCCGTTTTGTCGCCATCACGGAAGGGACCGGGAGGGTTGGAATGGCCGGGGTCGCCGGGACCCCGGCACTGGGCGGCGCCTGGGACGCTTTGGCCAAGGCGCAGGCGTTGTTCGACGGGGGCAGCAGGGATGAGGCCACCGTGAAGAAGATCCTGGGCTTTCTGGCTCAGGGCCTCAATGCCCTGAGCTTCAATCTGGGAGGTGGCTAGTGTTACTCTCTCCGCCCGGAACAAATAGCCGGGACCGGCTGTTATAGGACGCTCCATGACACAGCTCGACGGACAGGTTTCGCGGCGGCGGACGTTCGCCATCATCTCGCATCCGGACGCGGGGAAGACGACTCTCACCGAAAAGCTCCTCCTCTTCGGCGGCGCCATCCAGCTCGCCGGCGCGGTCAAGGCGCGCGGCGACGCACGGCGCGCGCGGTCGGACTGGATGAAGGTCGAGCAGGAGCGCGGTATTTCGGTGACCGCGTCGGTGATGACGTTCGAGTACGCCGGCTGCACGTTCAACCTGCTCGACACTCCCGGCCACGAGGACTTCAGCGAGGACACCTACCGTACCCTGACCGCCGTCGACTCCGCGGTCATGGTGATCGACGCCGCCAAGGGGATCGAGACGCAGACGCGCAAGCTGTTCGAGGTCTGCCGCCTGCGCAACGTGCCGATCATCACCTTCATCAACAAGCTCGACCGCGAGGGACGCGACCCGTTCGAGCTGATGAGCGAGATCGAGCAGGACCTGCAGCTCCACGTCACCCCGGCGTCGTGGCCGATCGGCATGGGGCAGAGCTTCCTCGGCTGCTACGACCTCTTCCGCGACCGTCTGATCCTGCTCGACCGCGTGCGGACGAACCGCATCCCCGAAGCCGGGGAGCTGTGCACCGGCCTGGACGATCCGAAGCTCGACGCGCTGCTCCCCGAACGGGCCTTGGCGGAGCTCCGCGAGCAAGTGGAAATGGCGCGCGCGCTCTGCCCCGCGTTCTCCCTTCAGGACTACCGCGAAGGGCACATGACGCCGATCTTCTTCGGCAGCGCGCTCAACAACTTCGGCGTCCGCGAGCTGCTCGACGGGCTGGTCGAGCTGGCGCCGCCGCCGCGGCCGCAGAAGACGGAGACGCGCGAGGTCGACCCCGGGGAGGAGCAGGTCAGCGGCTTCGTGTTCAAGATCCAGGCGAACATGGACCCCAAGCACCGCGACCGGATCGCCTTCGTCCGCCTCTGCTCCGGCCGTTTCGAGCGCGGCATGAAGCTGCGCCACATCCGCTCCGGCAAAACGATGGCGATCCACAACCCGGTCCTCTTCATGGCGCGCGACCGCGAGCTGGCGGAAGAGGCCTGGGCGGGCGACATCATCGGCATCCCGAACCATGGCGTGCTGCGCATCGGCGATGCATTGACCGAGGGCGAGGACCTGCGCTTCACCGGCATCCCGAGCTTCGCGCCCGAGCTGCTCAAGAAGGTGCGCACCGAAGATCCGATGAAGGCCAAGCACCTCGGCCGCGCGCTGATGCAGCTCGCCGAGGAGGGCGCGGCGCAGACGTTCCGTCCCACCATCGGCAACGAGTGGATCGTCGGCGTCGCCGGCGCGCTCCAGTTCGACGTCCTCGCCGACCGCGTGCGCACGGAGTACAACATCGACGTCCACTTCGAGGGGACGAGCCTGTACACCGCCCGCTGGGTGGAGACCGACGACGCCGTGTTGCTGAAGAAGTTCCTGAACGCCAACCAGGGCGCGCTGGCCGAGGACCACAACGGCTCCCCGGTCTTCCTGGCGCGCAACGCCTGGCACCTCAAGAAGACCACCGAGGACTGGCCGGCGGTCCGCTTCCTGAAGACCAAAGAGCAGGTTCAATAGGGCCGGATCAGGGCCTCAGGTCTTCTGTTTGGCGCGATAGGCCCGCATCACCACCAGGGCCGTGTTGACCCGTTGCAGCTTGCGCTGCTTCTTCTGCATCTCGGCGTGATCGTCGAGGCTGGTCTGCTCGGCGCGCAGCTCGCGCAGCAGCCGGTCGAACTCCATGCTGAGCTGGTCGATGTCGGGGCGCGTGAACAGCTTGAAGGACCGCTCCGTGACGCTCAAGTAGCCTTCGGAGATGTCCCGCACCATTGCGTACGCGCTGCCGCCTGGGAATGCCATAGCGGAAGGATGATATCCGAGATTCAGGGCGAGATTCAGGCTTCGAGCAGGCCGTCGCGCTCGTCGGCGGCGTCGGTCGCCTGCGCGAGGACCGGCTCGTTGCGCAGGCCGGCGAGGAGGACCTCGACCGCCTGCTGCGTCCGGCGGGCGAGAACGGCGCGGTCCTCGCGGCGCAGCCCCGCGGTGGGGATCGGCTCGCCGATCGCGACGCGCACCCGGCCGGGCCGCCCCTTGAGACTGCCGCGCGGCAGCACGCGGCCGGCGCCCTCCAGCGCCACCGGCACCACCGGCACGCCGGCCGCGATGGCGGCGGCGAACGCGGCGGTCTTGAAGCGCTGCACCCGGCCGTCCGCGGCGCGGGTCCCTTCCGGAAAGGTCAACAGGCTCCACCCCTGGCGCAGGCGCCCGGCCGCCGCCTCGACGCTGCGCACCGCGTCCTTGCGGTCGTCGCGGTCGATCAGCACCATTCCCATCCCCTTCATGAACCAGCCGAGAAACGGCACCCGGCCGAGCTCACGCTTGGCGACGAACAAGACCGGCACCGGCAGCGCCGCGAAGAGGGCGGGGATGTCGATCCACGATTGATGGTTGGCGGCGAAGAAGCACGGCACGGAAGGATCGAGGCTTTCGACCCCCACGGCGCCCAGACGCGTGAAGACCGCCCGCAGGAGCCCGGGCGCCCACACCCGCCGCGCCAGGAAAAGCCCCGGCCGCCGGGACCGCGCCAGAGCGCTCGCGAGCAGCGCGGCGAGGATCCAGAAGGCGGTCCACAGGGCGATGAAGGCGCCCTGGACCGTGTTGATCAGCGGCCAGACCAGCTCCATATTCCGCCGATCCTATCTCCCCTACGGCGCCTTCACCACCGCCGACACCTGGGCCGAATTCGCCGATTCGCAGCCGGCAAAGGAACGCACCACGTAGTAGTACTGCGCGCCGGGGGTGAGACCGATGTCGACGCCGGTGACGGCCGGCGCCACGACCACCGCGACCTTTTGATAGGGGCCGCCGCTCTTGGTGCCGCGGTAGAGGTGGTATTCCGTGGCTCCGGCGACCGCCTGCCAGCCGAGGCGGATGCGGCCCGGGCTCGGCGAGCCGGCGCTCACTCCGCCCGGCGCGGCCAGCGGCTTGCAGGCCCCCGCATCGGCGAGCGCCGCGGTCCAGATCTCCTCGCTCAGGCCGGTGCGGCGGTCGGTCCACACAGGAAAGAAGATGCCGGCGTAGGCGCTCATGCTGTTGTAGTCGCCATACTGGTTGCCGAAGTCCGCGCCGCCGGAGGTCTCGTTGCTGGTCGCCGTAGTCACCTTGAACGGCGCGCTCCAACTGGCTCCGTCGTCGAAGGAAGACTGGTACCAGACATTGGTCTGCTTCCGCGTCGCGTCATTCACCGTATCGTAATAGATGACGGCCACCGCTCCGGTCGCTTCGTCCACCGCCAGCGCCTGGTTGAACTGGTCGTTCTTCCCGGCCTGGTTGTTGAGCATCTTCTTCGCTCCCCAGGTGACGCCGCCATCCGTCGAGCGGGCGAACCAGACGCGGGTCTTGCACGTGGAGGCGGCGTTGCTCGCGGGCTCGTTGCGCGGCGACGTGCAGCCGGTGGCGCCGGAGAGGTCGGTCCAGGCGGCGTAGGCCAGGTTCTTGGTGGCCGTCCTGTAGGCTCCCCCGGAGACGTAGATCAGCGCCCGCCGGTCGTTCTGCGCCGGCACACCGATGTCATAGGTGTCATAGGTCGACGCCACGGCCACCGGCTGGCTGAAGGAGTCGCCGCCGTTGGTGGAGCGGGCCACGAAGATCTTGCCGCCGCCAGTATCGGGCCAGAAGCCGAACACCACACCGGCGCTGTTCGTCTTGATGTCGCCGCCGATCCCGGTGCCGGTGGTCTCCCCGCCGCTCACCCGCACCGGCGCCCCCCAGGCGCCGTTGCGCCGCCGGGCGATGAACACCGGATCGTCGTTGTGCCAGATGGCGTAGAGCGAATCGCGGTACGGCGAGGACACGCTGTGATCGACCCACAGGAGCGATTTGTCGGTCACCGACTGGTCGCCTGACGGTGTGCTGTCGAACGACCAGGTGGCGCCGCCGTTCACCGACTTGTAGAGCCGCAGGCGGAGAGTGTCGGAGCCGATCACACCAATGGTCAGCGACCACGCGGTCCCGTCGGACGTCCAATCGACCGCCGGATCGGTGTGGAAGTCGTCCTCGGCGAGGAGCGGCAGCTCGGTCCGCCCCCAGGTGGCACCACTGTCGGCCGACCAGAATTGGGATTGCGCGCCGCTGCCGCCGATGTTGTTCGACGCGGCGATGATCTTGGACCGGTTGCCGTAGAACACCCGGATGTCGGCCTCGCTGCGCGGATCGGACGACGGACCCGAGATCCGCAGGTTGGGCCGGCTGACGCCCACCCGGGAGATCGGCGCCGCCGCGGGCTCCAGCCGCAGCAGGCCGGGCAGCAGGTCCTGATGGCTCAGCAGCCACTCGTGGATCTCCCGCAAGGCGAGGGGATAGCCGCCCGTCGGGTCAGCGCCGGAGTAATTTCCCTCAGGATGCGCCTTGCGCCAGAGCACGCGGAGCCAGAGCGGCACCGGGATCTTGTCCCCGGCCTCCTCGGGCCGCAGGAGGTCGAAGTCCTGATTGGCCGCGATCAGCCCCTGGAGAGCGCTCCCCACCACGACGCGGTCGGTGGCGAGCTGGCGCTCGACGGTGGGCCAGGACGGCCGGGACTGCGCTCCAGCCGCCACGGCCGCGCCGAGTCCCAGAATGAAGGTGAGGGATCGTATGCGCATGCCAAATCTCCTGCTTTCGATTGAGGTCCGCTGACACTACAAGGTACCACAGCCACCCGCCGGGGTGGCCTCCTCCTCCTCCCGCCCGTCTCGGCTGACCCGCCCGCTGGAACGGCGCGTTGCGCGGGGCAGCCCGCTAGGCTCTGCGACGAGGAGGACAGCCATGAGCCTGAAGGTCACCTTCCCCGGAGGCGTCGCGGTGAACGCCGAATACAAGGGGCAGATCATCCATACCGATCAGCCGCGCGAGCACGGCGGCGGCGGCACCGCACCGACGCCTTTCGATCTGTTCCTCGCCTCTCTCGGCACCTGCGCCGGGTTCTACGCGTTGCGCTTCTGCCAGGAGCGGAGCCTGCCGACCGACGGGCTGGGCCTCGAGCGCTTCGTCGCCGACTACGAGCGGGCGACCGGCAAGGTCGGCCTGCCGCACATCCCGCCGCCCACCGGCAAGAAGGTGGCCATCGTGGGCAGCGGTCCGGCCGGCCTCTCGGCGGCGGGCGACCTTGTGCAGCGTGGTCACGCGGTCAAGGTGTTCGAGGCGCTGCATGAGATCGGCGGCGTGCTGGTCTACGGCATCCCCGAGTTCCGCCTGCCCAAGCAGATCGTCAGCAAAGAGGTCGACACCATGCGGCGCATGGGCGTCGAGTTCGAGACCGACGTCGTGGTCGGCCGCACGGTGACGGTCGACGAGCTGTTCAACGAAGAAGGCTACGACGCCGTCTTCGTCGCCACCGGCGCCGGCCTGCCGCGCTTCCTCGGCGTCCCAGGCGAGCACCTGAACGGCGTCTATTCGGCCAACGAGTTCCTCACCCGGGTCAACCTGATGAAGGCGTACCGCTTCCCGGAATACGACGAGCCGGTCTACGACTGCCGCGGCAAGGCCGTCGCGGTGGTCGGCGGCGGCAACACGGCGCTCGATTCGATCCGCACCGCGCTCCGCCTCGGCGCCCGCGAGGCGACCCTGATCTACCGCCGCTCCGACGCCGAGATGCCGGCCCGCGCCGAAGAGATCCACCACGCCCGCGAGGAGGGCATCCGCTTCCTCACCCTCACCGATCCGGTGGAGATGCTGGGCAACCCCGACGGCTCGCTCCGCGCCGTCCGCTGCCGCCGCATGGAGCTCGGCGAGCCGGACGCTTCGGGCCGCCGCCGGCCGATGCCCGTCGAAGGCTCGGAGTTCGAGGTGCCGCTCGACCTGGTGATCATCGCCGTCGGCACCGGCGCCAATCCGATCGTGCAGTCGTCGACGCCCGGCCTCGCCACCGACCGCCGCGGCTACATCGCCGCCGATCCCGAAACCTTGCGCACCTCGCGCCGCGGCGTCTTCGCGGGAGGCGACATCGTCACCGGCGCCGCGACGGTCATCCTCGCCATGGCCGCCGGCCGCAAGGCCGCCAAGTCGATCCATCAGTATCTGGAAAGCAGGGCGGAAGCAGGGGACTGGCCGGAAGCCGCGAGCGGATCCTAACGCCGCGGATCGTGGCGCGCCTCCGCGAGGAAACGCGCCATCTTGCCCAGCAGGTCGAGGGTCAACGGGCGCCCCTCGCGGCGCTCGGCGTCGCGCAGGAACCGCAGGGCGTCGATCACGTAGGGATCGGCTCCCTTCTCCGTAAAAGCGACGATCGACTCGTCGGCCATTCGGCGCAGGTCGGCCTCCCGGCCTTGGTGCAGAAGCACCGCCGCCAGATCCAGACAGACGAGCAGGGCGTCGAAGTCCATTCCCCGTTCGAGGAACGCGTCGCGCAGATCCCACAGCGCCTGCTCGGTGTTCCACGAGCGCTGCTCCCCGATCCACGGCGCGCCCGCGGCCACCGGCCCGTCGGCGACCTGACCGGCCGGCCGTTGCCGCTCCTCGGCGGCGACGCGGAAGGCCTCCCCCAGATGCATCAGCGCCATCGCCCGGGCGTTCTCCGCCGGTTCGCCCCCTCCTTCGGCCGCCAAGCGCTCGGCGATCAGCACGGCGAGCTTCGCGGACTCGATCGACTCGTCCGGATCGGCCGGCCACGCCGCCCGGCAGCGCGCCTGGAGGAGCTCGGACAGGGCGAGGGAACGGAAACGGGGCTCGTCGCGGATCAGCGTGCGGCGCCGCAGATCGTCGGCGCCAAGAAGCTCGCCGAGCTCGCCCCGGCTGAGCGAGGCGACGATCGGACCGAGAGCACCCAGCACGCCGTCGAGGTTCTCTTGCCGTGCGGTTTCTTCCTCATGGGCGACACGGCGGGCGGCGAAGCGGTGGCCCTGCCAGCGCACGGTGCTGGTGGGAACGGAGAGCCCATCCATCGCCGCCTGGCAGGCCGGGCAACCGGCCAGGTGCCGTTCGAGATCGCGCCGCGGCTCGCGTCCCAGCTCACCGCGGGCGTAGCGGGCCAGGGTCTCTGAATCGGGATGAAATTCAGTCAAAGTTTCCTCTTGCATCTGGCGTAAACAAGGCGTAGAGTCTTCCCCAGTGAGAAGTTGTCTCGGGATTCGAAGCTTAATGCATCCCGGGGGCCCGACAATAAAGCGGCCCGAATGAGACAGAGACTCTCACCCGGGCCTACCACGCACAGGAGGTAAAGTCCCATGCGCAGCAAGAGAGATCGTAGCACCCTGCTCCCCGTCAACGCTTTCGAGGAGACGTTCCTGGCGGCCATCGACCAGCTCGACGAGCCGATGACGGCGGCGGAAGCCGAAGCCGCCGGACCCTGGGCCCTGCTGGCGATGCCAAGCGGTGAGTGGGGCGTGTTCCGGCGCGGCCAGAGTGCGGAACGGGATGTCCCGGTGGCGTCGTTCCGCCGCCGGGAGACGGCGTTGCTCGCCGCGGCGGTGCTCCCCGGCACCGGCCGCGATCCGCAGTACCGGCTGGCCGGCGAGCCCGACGCTCAGGGTTACGCCTTGACGATTCCGTCGGGAGAGGCCACCGGGCACGTGCGCCTGTTCGACGAGAACCTGCGCGACGCGCTGCACGTGGCCGAGTGTCTGGTGCGCAATCCCGAAGCGCTGGCCCGCCTCCTGGAAGCTGCCGGCGGCGTGGCCCTCCGCGAGACCGGCCGTCTCCTGCGCCAATCGGAAGCGCTGCCCAAGATCTAGCTTCCTGCAACACAACCCGATCGAGGGCGGAGTCATCCGCCCTCTCTTTTTTCTCAGGGGCCAAAGTCGCCGCCCCCCGAGCCCTCACCCCGACCCTCTCCCGCTCGGGGTGGGGAGCGGTGGCACGCGCGGGAGAGGGTCGGGGTGAGGGCGGCTTGCGCAATGCGTGCCTTTTCCTGTAGACCACGCACCGCATGGCTCGCCCTCTCCTTCCCTCCGATCGCCTGCGCCGCGATCCTGCAGCGCAGGCGATCGCGCTCCCCGACGGCCGTCTGCTCGTACGTCATGCCGGCGGTGTGAGCCTTTTGGGCGGCCTTCCCGTCGCCGACCTGGAGAGCGTCCTCGCCCAAGTGGACGGCCAACGCACCGCCGAGGAGGTCGCGGCGGCCTGCGCGGATCTCGACGCACAGGCCGTGCTCCGGCTTCTCGCCGCTCTCGAAGGGGAGATGGTGCACCGGGTCCAGCCGCCGCCGGAACCGGAGGAGAAAACCCCGGCGGTTCTCGTGATCGGAGGCGGAGGATTGGCGCTCCGGATCGAACGCGAGCTGACACGCGGGAGCTTTACGGTCCGCCGCGCCTTTCCCGCTGCCGATCTCACGGACACGGCGCTGGTGGTCTGCGCTCTCGAGGAGGTCTCCTACGGCGAGATTTTCGCCGTGCAGGAGGCCTGCCTCAAGGCCGGGGTGCCGGCGCTCTTCGTCACCGCCGACCCGGACGGGCTGCGCATCGGACCGGCCGCCGTGCCCGGAGTGGGTCCCTGTTTCGCCTGCGCCCATCTCGCCGCGTTCGGCTTCACCCGTGTCGAGCCGTCCGCCGGGTTGGCCGCGTTCGCCGCTCTCCGTGCCGGCACCGCGGACGAAACGCAGCGGGAATGGGCCGCGGAATCGGTTGCCGCGGAGGTGCGCGAGGTTCTCCGTCCGGGTGGCGTGCCCTCTCTGGCCGGCGCTCTTCTCCTGCTGCCGCCCGGATCATCCGGACCCGCGGCGCGCTGCCTGCCCCTCGATCGCCATCCCGGCTGCCCCCTTTGCGCCGGAATGCCCGCACCGCCGACCGAGGCCGCCGCGCGCGCCGGACGGGTAATCGTCGCCGCGCAGGAGCGCCGGCCGCTACGCGCCGCGCCGGCCGGTCCCGACTTGCTGATCCGCCACGTCGGCATCGTGGGTGGCGGCACGGCCGGATATCTCGCCGCGCTGGCGCTCCGGCGCAAAGTCCCGGGGCTCGCGGTGACCCTGATCGAGTCGCAGGACGTGCCGGTCATCGGCGTCGGCGAAGCGACGACGCCGCTCATGCCGCAGTTCCTGCACGTCGATCTCGGCCTCGATATCCACACCCTGTTCGCCGAGGTGCAGCCGACGTTCAAGCTGGGCATCCGCTTCCTCTGGGGAGCGCCCGGGACGGGCGACTTCAACTATCCGTTCGGCCCTCTCCATCTGCTGGAGCCGCTGGTCTACGGCGATGGCTTGCAAGCCTGCTCGCTCCAGTCGCTGCTCATGGTGGCGGACGCGGTCGGCATCACCCTCAGCGAGGACGGCTCCGCTGCCTGGAACGGCCTGGGGACCGAGACCGCCTATCATCTGGACAACGAACGCTTCGTCGCCTACCTGCAACGGCGCGCCGCCGAGGCCGGCATCGAACGCCTGGAAGCGACCATTGCCGATGTCGAAGCCGCCGAGGGTGAGATCACCGCCTTGGTGACCGCCGACGGCCGCCGTCTCGCCTTCGATCTCTACGTCGACTGCACCGGCTTCCGTTCCCTGCTCCTCGAACGCTCTCTCGGCTCGCCGTGGATCAGCTTCGGCAAAAGTCTGTTCACCGACCGCGCGATCGTCGGTCCGGTGCCGCACGGCGGCCGGGTGCACCCCTACACCACGGCCGAGACGATGACGGCCGGCTGGTGCTGGGGCACGCCGCAAGCCGACGCCGACCACCGCGGCTACGTCTACGCCTCCGCCTTCCTGAGCGACGACGAAGCCGAGGCCGAGATGCGGCGCGCGAATCCGGGGATGGGCACGGCGCGCCCGGTCCGTTTCCGCGCCGGCCGCCACGAGCACTTCTGGGACGGCAACGTGGTGGCGCTCGGCAACGCCTACGGCTTCGTCGAGCCGCTCGAATCGACCGCGCTGCACATGCTGATCCGCCAGATCGGCCTTCTCGCCGGCCTCTTCCCGCTCCGTCGCGGCGAGCGCAGCCTGCAGCCGTTGCTCAACCGGAAGGTCGGCGGCTGGTGGGACTACCTGCGCTGGTTCCTCGCCCTCCACTACCGCTTCAACCGCCGCCTCGACACTCCCTTCTGGCGCACCTGCCAGGAAGAAGTGGACGTCGAGCAGCACGCCGAGCTCCTCGCCGCCTTCCGAGAGCGCGGCCCGCTCTCCTACGATCCGGCCGTCCGCAACGCCTTCGACTATCCCGATCCGCTCTGGGGACCGGAAGGCATCGACGCCCTCCTCCTCGGCCAGGGAGTCCCCTGCCACCTGCCGCGCCCTCTCCTCCCCGCCGGAGCCTGGCAAGCCCGCCTCGCCCAGGCCCGCGCCGTCGTCGCCCGCGCCGCTCCTCACGCCATCGCCCTCCAGCATCTGGCGATCCGCCCCGATCTCCGCGAGCGTTTCGCCGCCGCCTTCCGCGCGGCCGGGCCGGCGTTCCCCGCGGGCTGATAGGCTCTCCGTCAAGGACCCATCCAGGAGATACCCATGCGCCGACTCGCCGTTCTCATCCTCACCCTCGCTCTCCTCGCTCCGCTCACCCTGGCCGCCCAGGAGACCACCGCGATCGCGTCCGTAGTCGACGCGTTCCACAGCGCGGCCTCGCGCGCCGACGAGGAAGCCTACTTCGCCCTCCTCGCTCCGAACGCCGTCTTCATCGGCACGGATGCCACGGAGCGCTGGGACAAGGAGGCGTTCCGCGCCTTTGCGCATCCCTATTTCTCCAAGGGAAAAGGGTGGACCTTCACACCCCGCAACCGCCACATCGATCTCTCGCGCGACGGCCGGGTCGCCTGGTTCGACGAGCTGTTGGACAGCGCGACCTATGGCGAGTGCCGCGGCAGCGGTGTGCTGGAAAAGCTGGACGGCGGCTGGAGGATCACCCAGTACCACCTCACCATTCCGATGCCGAACGATCTGGCCAAGGATCTCGTGGCACGCATCCGGGACGCCAAGAAGGGGACGGAAAAACCGAAGTGACCCCACTCGACGCCAACGCCGACGCGCTCTATCGCGGCTTTCCGGACTTCTCCGCCTGGGGTCCGTTGTCTCCGGAGGACGCCGATCTCTGGTCTCGCTTCGCCGCGAGCCTGGAGGAGCGGCGCCGGGCGGCCAGTCCCGAAGTCCTCCAGCAAGCCGTCGACGTCGCCGTCCGCGCCGCGGCCCTGGACACCGGGGCCATCGAAGGGCTCTACGAGGTCGATCGCGGCTTCACGATGACGGTCGCCGTACAGGGCTTGGCCTGGGAGCAGATGATCGGGGAACGCGGTGCGGGAGTCCGGGAGCTTTTCGAAGCACAACTCGCCGCCTATGAGCTGGTCCTCGACGCGGTCACCCGTCACGAACCGATCACGGAGGTGTGGATCCGTTCTCTCCACGAGGCCTTGTGCGCTCCGCAGACGATGTATCGGGTCCTCACCGCGCAAGGGTGGCAGGAGCACGAGCTTCCCAAGGGAGAGTACAAAAAGCAGCCGAACCACGTGCTTCTCAAGGACGGTACGGTCCACGCCTACGCACCAGTCGATCTCGTCTCCTCGGAGATGTACCGCCTCCTCCAGCAGACGCGCAGCCCGGCGTTCGAAGCGGCCCATCCGGTTCTCCAGGCCTCCTACGTCCATTACGCCTTCGTCGTCATCCACCCCTTCGCCGATGGCAACGGACGCGTGGCGCGAGCGCTCGCTTCCGTCTTCTTCTACCGCGCATGCTCGATTCCGTTCCTTGTGTTCGCCAACCAGAAGCCGGCCTATCTGGATGCGCTCCACTCAGCGGACCTGGACGATAAGCGGCCGCTCCTCGCGTTCTTCCGCGACCGCGGGATCGACACGATGCAGCTCGTGACGGAAGGATTGCTGACGGCTGCGGCTCGGAAGCCCGAGGAGATCGCCGCCCGCATCCGCGCTCACACTCCGGCGAACGACGCCCTTTCATCGAAGGAAATCAACGATCTGGGATTTCGCCTCTTGGATCAGGTCAAAGAAGAGTTTGCCCGCAGAGTCCTGGAAGTTGATCCCGACAACCTGGTCTTGTCTCAGCAACTGACGACATTAGGTGAGCCTGCACCTACGGGTTATCGGACACTCGGTAGCGGCGATTCGCTTTGGGCGGCGTTGAAAAGTAAGAATCACTTCAACTTGGATGCATCAGTACTCTTCCGCGTTCTTGCGGCAGCCGATCCAACCAATTCGTTTGCCTTCCGATTCGAGGCGTTAGGCAACGCTGACCACCTTGACGTCAGATTGACCGATGTGTATCCGGAGCTGACCACCAGCTTCAACCTGCGTTTGCGCGAATGGGCCCAGCGCCAACTCAGCTCGATGCTAGCGGACCTCGAACGGCGGCTCCATAGCCAAATCTGATTTGACCGCAAGATCCGGATATCCGGCCCCCACCCCCGGCCCCTATTCTCACCGTGTCGCCGCTCGCTACCGGGCCGCGGCAGAGAAAAAGGACCTTCACCGTGCACAAGCTTTCCGATCCGGCCATTCTCTACTTCGGCACTCCGGTCGTCCTCGTCAGCTCTCTCAATGAGGATGGCACCCCGAACGTCGCTCCCATGTCTTCGGCCTGGTGGCTGGGGCGGAGCTGTATGCTGGGCTTCGGCGCCCTCTCCAAGACTCCCGCGAACATTCTGCGCACCGGCGAGTGCGTGCTGAATCTCCCGTCCGTCGATCTGGTCGCGGCGGTCAACGGGCTGGCCCGCACGACGGGATCCGATCCCGTGCCGCCGCACAAGGTCGCCATGGGCTACCGGCACGAGCCGGACAAACTGGGAGTCGCGGGATTGACGGCGCAGGACTCGCTCGACGTGGCGCCGCCGCGCATCGCGGAGTGTCCCGTTCAGTTGGAGGCGGTGCTCGAAGGCACGCATGGGCTGGCGGCCAGCGATCCGCTGCGGGCCGGCCGCCTGATCTCCCTGGAGGTCAAGATCCTGCGCGTCCACCTCGACGAGAGCATTCTGATGGATGGATATCCGAACCGGGTCGATCCGGAGAAGTGGCGCCCGCTGATCATGAGCTTCTGCCAGTTCTTCGGGCTCGGGGAGATCCTTCACCCCTCGACCCTGGCGGAGATCCCGGAGGACGCCTACCGGCCGCGGGTGCCGGCGCCGTCTTCCTCCCCCTCCTCTTTGACGCTCAATGGCTGACCGACTTCGCCGATCTCGCGCCAGGGGACGACCTCGACGCCGGACCGGCGGAGACGCCGGTCTCCGCCGTAGACGAGCCACGGCTGGCCGGCGGCTTCTCCGGCGATCCCGCGCCAGGTCTCCAGGCCGGTGAAGAACCCTGACGTCACCGTCTGTCCGGACTTGACCTCCACCGGCTCAAGAAGCGGACCTCGCTCGATCACGACGTCCACTTCATTCCCGCTGCGGTCGCGCCAGAAAAAGAGATTGGACGTCAGGGCCTGATTGAAGCGGGCCTTGAGCAGCTCACTCACCACCCAAGTCTCGAACAAGGGGCCGCGCATCGAGTGAATTTCGAGCTCGGTGGCAGCCTCGATTCCCAGCAGCCAGGCGGCGAGACCGGGATCGTAGAAATACAGCTTCGGCGTTTTCACCAGCCGCTTATTGAAGTTGTTGTAATGCGGCGGCAGCCGGTGCACGATGTAGCTCGCCTCCAGCACCGAGAGCCAGGCGGCGGCCGTGTTGTGAGTGATCCCGCAATCCGACGCCAGCCCGGAAAGACTGAGAAGCTGGCCGGTCCGCGCGGCGCACATGCGCACGAAGCGCTGGAAGGTGCTCAGGTCGCGGACGTTGATCATCTGCCGGACGTCGCGCTCCAGGTAGGTGCGGACATAGTTGCCGTACCAGATCTCGGGCTTGAGATCGCGATCGTAGAGCGGAGGGTAGAGCCCGGCGAACAGCAGGGATTCGAGACTCTCCGGCGCCGCCGCGGCTGCCTGAAGCTCCGCGAGAGAGAACGGCAGCAACGGCACCAGGGCGACCCGGCCCGCGAGGCTCTGGGTAATGTTGGAGAGCAGATCGAACTGCTGCGAGCCGGTCAGGATGAACCGGCCGTTGCGCCGGTCCTGGTCGACGCGGGTCTGGAGATACGAAAACAGCGCCGGCGTGCGCTGGACCTCGTCGAACACTGCGCCGTCCGGAAACCGGGAGAGGAAGCCACGCGGGTCCTGCTGCGCCAGCTCGCGTTCGTCGAGGTCTTCCAGGGAGACGTAGGGCCGGTCGGAGAACATCGTGCGCACCAGGGTCGTCTTCCCTGACTGCCGAGGTCCGGTGACCGCAACGATGGGGTACCCCTGAGCGAGCTGTTCGATGGTGGCCTGGGCCGCCCGCGGGATCAGCATGAGCCCATCCTGGCGCGCTCCCGGCTGATTGTCAATTCAATTGCCAATCAGCCGGCACACCCAGGCACTGTCCTGCATGTATGATCCCGCCCCCATGCGCGCTTTGTCTTTCGGACTTCTGATCGCCCTGATCTCCACCCCTGCTGTCTCCGCCGCCAAGCTTCCGGGCGCGGGCTTCGACGTGATCGACTACCGGGCCGATCTCGACATCCGCCCAGAGAACAAGAAGATCCTCGGCGACGAGGAGATCGATCTCACCAGCCGCTCCGCGGCCTTGCGCGAGGTGGATCTCGAAGCTCCCGGGCTGGAGATCGAAGGCGTGTGGTCCGGCGGCCGGGCTCTCCCTTTCCGCAGCGCGGACGGCCTGCTGCTTGTGACGTTCGATCCGCCGATCCCGCAGGGCACGATGCGGACGCTCCGGGTGCGTTACTCCGGCAGCCCGCAGAAGGGGCTCCGCTTCACCGCCGACGGAATCTACACGGTGTTCAACACCAGCTCCTGGCTGCCGTCGAAGAGCGATCCCGGCGACAAGGCGACCCTCACGCTGCGGCTCACCCTGCCCGCCGGTCTCACCGTCGCGGCGAGCGGCCATCCGGTCTCCCGCGATACGCTGCCGGACGGCCGCGAGCGCCACGTGTGGCGCCAGGACCGGCCCTATTCCGCTTATCTGTTCGGCTTCACCGCGGCCCGCTTTCAGGAAGCAGCAACGGAAGCCGGACCGATCAAGCTGCGTTTCCTGGCGCCTCATCTGACTCCGGTCCAGCTCGCGACCGTCTTCACCGGCACCGCGGACATGCTGCGCTTCTTCGAGCAGAAGTCGGGAGTCCCCTACCCCGCCGGCAGTTACACGCAGGCGCTCCTCCCCGACGGGCCGCCGCAGGAGATGGCGGTGATGGCGCTGATGGACGAGGACTACGGCCGCTCGGTGCTCGACGATCCGCGGGAGGACGCGCTGATCGCGCACGAGCTGTCGCATCAGTGGTGGGGCAACCTGCTCACCTGCGCCGACTGGTCGGACTTCTGGCTCAACGAAGGAATGGCCACCTACATGACGGCCGCCTGGAAGGAACACGCCTGGAGCCGGGACGACTATGAACGCGAGATGCTGCTCGCTCGCCGGCGCTATGCCAAGACGGTGGCCGATGGAAAGGACCGTCCGCTCGTCTTCACGGGTTGGAAAGAGGCCGGCGAGATGGGCGGCTCGGTCACCTACAGCAAGGGCGCGCTGGTCCTGCATCTGCTCCGCCGCGAGATCGGCGACGCGGCGTTCTGGGACGGGTTGCGCCTCTACACCCAGGCTGCCGCAGCAGCCGGAGGTGTGGTCCGCACGCGCGATCTGCAACATGGCATGGAGCAGGCGAGCGGCCGCGATCTCGGCTGGTTCTTCGATCAGTGGGCCTATGGCATCGAACCGGCGCTCACCGCCCGGCATCACGCCGAAGACGGCGCCGTCGTGGTGGAGCTCACGCAGAAAGGCAAGAAGCCCTGGAGGATTGGATTGCGGATCGCGGTGGAGACGGCGGCCGAGCGGGTGAGCCGGCGGATCGAGCTGACGCGCGCGACGGAGAGCTTCCGCATTCCGGTCAGCGGCGAATTATTGTCTGTCCGGATCGACGACGGCGCCGCGCTCCCCCGCGCCGTCGAGCACGAGCGCCCATGGGTCATGCTGGTCTACCAGGCCAGCCATGAGCCGGACGCAGCCGGGCGCGCCGACGCGCTGCTGGCGCTGGCCGGGCTCTGTGCCGCCAACGCCACCACGCCACCGCCCGTCTGCGCCAGTCTGGCGGACCTCCTCCGGCGGTGGCAAGCCGACGACCCGGCACGCGCCGTCCGCCAGCTCGCCGGGAAGACTCTCACCGACCTCCATCAGCCATGAAAAGAAATCGCGCCGGTCCCATAGCTGCGGATTCGGCGCGCACATGGCCAACGACATGGTTCCAAAGTGCGGGGGGGATTGCTCCCCCCTTGAGTCCCCCAACCGGAGCACACCAGCCAAGCTCAGCCCTTCGATTGTTTTCCTACCAACTTTCGTTGTCATAGCCCTAGAGCAACGGGTGTGCCAGGTGGCCTGGAATCTCCTAAACCCTTGTTTTACGGGGGGTTTCTCCGATCCCCTCACCGTGCAAGTGACAAAACGGTGACGAAAAGTGGCAGAGAGCGCCGGGAAAGCGCTGACAGTTCTTGTCAGCGGATCGCCAAGAGGCGCTCTCTACCCCCGCGTCGAGGCGACCAGGTAGAAGATGAAGAAGACGATGACGAAGGTCACCAGCAGATAGAGGCCGATCGCCCGCGCGTTCGATTTGCCGGTCTTGCCGTTGTACGTCATCTTGCAGTCCTGGCATTTGACGTGGCTCAGCAGCCGGGGGCCGATCATCCCGCCCCATAGCGTGTAGGAAACCTTCTGGACCTGCTTGCTGCCGCACTGCGGACACGGAACAGGCGTGTAATCGGCCATGACTCTCCTCGGAGGGCAGCGGGCGCCCTGGGCGGTTCGATGAGGCTCAGAAAGACCTCTCTATCTTAGACGAAGGGGCGAGAGGGGCGGTACCCGGCCCGGAGAGTCTCTCCAGCGTCCGGAGAGCCTCTCAACCGCCCGTCATGGCTTCCAGCAGCCTCTTTTCCAGTCCCGGGAACTCGTTGTGCCGCGCTTCCGGGACCTCGATGTACTTTGCGCCCGGCGCGGCCGCGGTGGACCGTGAAGAGTTCATGCGGAAGCTTACTCTATCGATCCAACTCCCCCGACCTCCCGCATCACTCCCCACGCCCCCGCCACGTCCAGAGCCCGCGCCGCGAAGTCGGCCGTCAGCAGGCTGTCCGACAGATAGGGATGGAACTTCTCCGATCGCCGGTTGCCCACCGTGGCCGCCAGCTCTAGGGGGTCCGGCGGCGGCTCGTCCGCCAGGCGGGCCATCTCGTCGCGGAGCTGTTCCGGATCGGCGTTGGGGAAAAGGAGGGCCAGGCCCTCGCGCGAGGTCTGGATGCCTTCGGAGTGGAGCCAGACGACCAGGGTGTCGAGGATGCGGTCTCCCCGCCAGGCGAAGAGGAGACTGCCGCTGCCGTTTTCGATCAGGCGCCGGCCGGCGAGGTCGTACCGCTCGAAGTGGGCGCGGCCTTCGGCGAGGAGGTCCTGGGCTTCGACGTCGAGGAACGCGGGCAGGTCCGTCCCGCGGTAGACGGCGAGCATCTCCTCGCGGACCCGGTCGTGGACCGGCGCTCCTTTTCCTCCTTCGAAGCCGGGGAGCCGGCCGCCTTGCGCCGGCTTGAGATCGACGATCTTGTGCTCTTCGTCGATCGCGAGGACGACCCAGCGCCGGCCGCCGAAGATGAGGAAGAGGCCGGGGAAGAGCGGAAAGGAGATCGGCAGGCTGCCGAGGTTCTTGCCGGCGCAGGTGAGACGGTACTCCTCGGCGGTCTGGAAGGCGGTGTAGAAGGAGTAGTGGTTGACGATCCGTTCGCCGGTCAGGTCGAGGACGATCTCTCCCGAGTGGGTCTGGCGGATCAGCTCGTTCTTCCCCAGGCTCCGCAGCAGCTCGGCGAACAGCGGCTGGGTGACGGCGCGGAAGGCGCCGTCGCGGCAGAGAGCGCGCCAGGCCTGGTCGGCGTGGAAGCCGCCGTGCTCGGCGAGGGTCGAGAGGACCTGCTGCACGAGGGTCGAGAGATGCAGCGCGCCGCTGTCCGGCGGCTCGCACCAGCCGGCGACCAGGAGGCGGACCATGGCGATGGTTTCCACCAGGTCGGCGCGCAAGGTATCGTGCGGCGCGGTGCGCGACTCGATCTCCGGCTCCTGGATGTAGCCGCGCAGCACGGCGGCTCCGCCGAGCCGGCCGGAGCGGCCGAGGCGCTGGCGCAGGCTGGCGACGGTCGGAGGGGGGCCGATCTGCGCGATGCTCTCGATGGCGCCGACGTCGATGCCCAACTCCAGGGTGGTGGTGCAGACCGCGGTGGCCGGACGCGCACGGTCTTTGATCGCGGCTTCGGTGTCTTCCCGCAGCTCGCGGGAGAGGCTGCCGTGGTGCGGCCAGAATTCGGGCGGGATGCCGAGGGTGTCGCACTGCCGGCGCAGGAGGTCGGCGTAGAGCTCCACGTCGCGCCGCCGGTTGGCGAAGATCAGATGATGGCCGCCGCGCAGCCGTTCGAACAGATGCCGGCTGATGTCGACGGCGTCGCCGGGGATGAGGTCCTCCAGCTCCACGGTCTGGCCGGTCTTCTCCAGATCCGCCGCCTGCCGTTCGGTCAGCTTAGGCGGCCGGGCGCGGTAGCCGCGGATCTGCACTTTGAGCTCCTGGCCGCCGCGCTCGGCGGTGATGCGCTCGACGGCGTCTCCACCGCCGGGGCGCAGGAAGTCGCAGGCGAGACCCAGATCGCCCAGGGTGGCCGAGAGCGCGATGCGCGGCACGCGGCGGCGGATCGCCAGCTCGACGCGGTGCATCAGCGACTGGAGCTGCTGCCCGCGCTCGGTGCCCATGAAGGCGTGCAGCTCGTCGACCACGACGTAGGCGAGGCGCTCGAAAAGCCGGCGGACTTTCGGGCCCTGGAGCACGAACAGCGCTTCGAGCGACTCGGGAGTGATGATGAGCACGCCGGACGGGTTCTCCAGCAGCCGGCGCTTGCGCGCCGCGGGGACGTCGCCGTGCCAGCGGTTGACGAAGATGTCGAGATCGGCGCACAGGCGGTCGAGCCGGTCCGACTGGTCGTTGATCAGCGCCTTCAACGGGCTCACGTAGAGCACCCGCACGCTGCCGCCGGCGCCTTCCTGGTCGTTCGCCAGGGCGGTGAGGATGGGCAGAAAGGCGGCCTCGGTCTTGCCGCCGGCCGTGGCCGCAGCGATCACCACGTCCGCCGTGCCGTCGAGGATCAGCGGGATCGCCGCTTCCTGGATGTCGCGCAGCGCGCTCCACCCCTGCTGCCAGAGCCAGCGCTGGATCTTCGGATGCAGGCGGTGGAAGGCGGAGGACTGATCAGAGGGTGAAGGAGGCGAGGTCGTCGTCATCCCCCTTCTTCCCCACCGGAATGGGCTCCAGATCGAATCGATTCGGATCGCGGTCGGGAGCGATCTCCACCGCCCCCAGCAGGTCGCGCCAATCCGCCTGCGGGTTCTGGTCCAGGATGGCCAGCATTTCGAGGAAGGCGCGGATGAGGCTCCGCGGAGTGCGGAAGTAGCTCTCTCCCAACCGCTTCGCGCAGTGCTCCATGAAGGCGACCAGCGCTTCGTCCGGAACCGCGTAGCGCGCCGGATCGCCCGCCGCATGCACGTGGCGCAGGTTGCGCAGCAGGACGTACAGCTCCTCCTGGCTCAGGTTGGCGAGATGGAGCACCGGCCCGGTGAAGTCGCGCAGACCGGTGCCCGGAACATCCAGGAAGCGGTTCTGGGTCAGCCGGGTGCGCAGCGCCTCGTAGCTGTAGAGACCGCGGCGGGTGTCGAGCAGGAATTCGGGCGTGCCGCCGAGGAGGAAGCCGAGGCCGACGCTGACGCCTTGGAGACTGTCGTTCAGGATCCGCAGGATCTGCTCGTAGTTGCTGGTCCGCGCCTGGCTGTTGGCGAGCTTGTAGAGGTTGACCAGCTCGTCGAGGCAGACCAGGAAGCCGCCATAGCCGGCGAGGCGGACGAAGCGGGCGAAGAGCTTGAGCTGATCGTAGAGGTTGTCGTCATCGATGATGGTGCGCACGCCGAGCGCCTTGCGGGCGTCGGTCTTGGTGGTGAATTCGCCGCGCAGCCAGCGCACCGCGTCGGACTTGAGACGGTCGTCCGCCTCGTCGTGGCCGCGCCAGTAGGCGGCGACGACCTCGGCGAAGTCGTAGCCGCCGGGCATCTCGGAGAGGCTGCCGAGGCGCGCCTGGAGCACGGTCCCCGGGGCGGTGCCGCTCTCCCGCGCCTCTTGCAGGGCGGAGGTGACGAAGCGCTCGACGGCGCTCGCCACCGCTCCGCCCTCCGGCTTGGTGCGCGTCGCGAGGTTCGCCATCAGCTCGGCGTAGAGCGCGCGCGCCTGGCCGCCGGTCGCGTGCAGGCGCCGGTCGGGGCTCAGGTCGGCGGTGGACGCCACCAGCCCTTTTTCGAGCGCGATGGCACGGACCACGAAGAGGAAGAAGGTCTTGCCGGAGCCGTACTCGCCGATCACGAAGCGGATCGCCGAGCCGCCGTCGCGGATGCGATCGATGTCCTCGGCCAGGGCGCGCACCTCGTCGACGCGGCCGACCTGGATGTGCTGATGACCCCGGCGCGGCACGACGCCGGCACGCAACGACTGGAGGATCGTGTCGCGGTCGCGCGGGCGGATCGCGGGAGGTGTCAGAGTCGCCGGTAGATTCGGTTCCGTCATGTTGCTGTGATCTCCAAGAGGACTTGCCGGTCGATCTCGATCATCTCATCCCCTTCGAGCAATGGCGCGCCACAGCGTGCGAAAGCGGCCTCGTTGATCAGCTCCAGGGCGCCGTCGGGCAGCAGGCCCAACTCATCGGCCAAGCGCTCGATCTCCATCCGCGGCCAGAAGTCCTTCTCCGCCAGCCGCTCCAGGAGAGCCGAATGCGCGGCGTCGAGGCCGGCGACGCTTGCTGTCTCCCCTCTCCCGGCGGGGGTCTGGGTGGGAGATGGGAGAGGGGCCGGGGGTGAGGGAGCCTCCTCCTCGCGGAAGATCTCTTCGAGGAAGCTCGACACCTGCTCGGTCTCGGCGAGCTTGGCCTGCACTTTCTGGAGATCGAGGGTGACACCTTGCGGACGGGCTCGCAACTTCGGTTTGGGGATCGGAAAGCGGACAGCCGCCTCGGCCGGCCGGACCGTGACCGGCTCGGTGGCTGCAGACGCCTCGCCGCTCGCCAGCGCGTGCACGTCCGAGTAGACCGCCTGGGCGTCGAGCCCGAGCAGGGCGTAGATGCGGGTGAGCAGCTTCAGCTCCTCGGAGCCGATGTGGCCGTCCGCTCCGGCGACGCCGATCAGGAACTGGCCGATCCCCCGGCGCTGCTCCGCGGGGAGCGGCGCGATCCGTTTCTTGAGGCCGGCGAGGCCCGGCGGCACGGCGAGCAGCCAGCGCAGGTGCGCCTTGAGGCGTGTCCGCTCCGCGTCCGACAGATGCTGGAGGGAGCTTTCGAGATGCGCCAGCAGATGGCGCTCCTCCGGCTCGGTGATGCTGCCGTCCGCGGCCGAAACGGCGGCGGCCAGGTGCAGCAGGACGGCCGCAGCGTGGTAGGCCGGGCTCACTTCGGAGATGTCGCCCGAAGAGTTGCCCGATTTGTTGCCCGATTTGTTTCCAAAACTGTCGGGAAGCCGGAACAGCACCACCGGCAGGAACGTGAACAGCGCGCCGCCAAAGCGCACGTCCGGCTCCAGGCCATAGCCGCGCTGGGCGAGGAAGGCGGCGAGCATCTCGGCCTCCCGCCGGGTGGCCTTGCCGGCCAGCTTGACCGGCCAGTGCGCGAAGAGCTCGCGGCCGTTGACCAGGGCGGAGCTCCCCGCTCCCAGCTTCCGCTCGATCCACTCCACCATGCGGACGGCTTCCGTGCTGTCGCGGCGGCGCAGCGCCAGCTCCGCCGGCAGCAGCGCCAAGGCGGCGAGGCCGTCGGAGCCACCGGTGCGGCCGACCCAGCGGCTGTAGGCGTCCAGATCCTGCACCACGCCGTCGGCGACGTCGCGGATCGGCCGCAGCAGCGCGGGATAGGTGGTCACCTCCGGCACGTCGAGCTTGAGGGTGATCTGTCCAGAGAACGTCGCGCTCGCCGGGTAGTAGTGCGCGGCGATGGTCAGCTTGCCCGGCGGCACCACCAGGCCGGTGCCGTCGAAGGTCTCCAGGTAGCGCTGCTCGAACAGCTCGCGGAACTCGTCCGGGCAGCGGACGGCGGGCGTCCGCAGGTAGATGTCGGGCGAGGTGAGCAGCCAGGAGAGCGCCCACTCGGCGGGAATCGGCCGGCCTGCCTGGGCGAAGCTGCCGAGCGCCAGGCGCACGGTGAGGGGCGTCTCGGCGAAGTTGACCCGTTCGAGCGGCGGCCGCAGCTCTTCGACCTTGACCGGCCGGTAGGCGAAGCGGGCGAAGGAGAGGAGGTTCGTGGCGTAGCCCTGGAACGAGGGCTCGGTCTTGTACAGGGCCTTGAGGCGCTCGACCTCGGCGAGCAGGACGTCAACCTCAGAGCGCGCCAGCCGGGACTGCGCCGCATCGGCGAGCACGCGCCGCTCGATGCCGTAGAAGAAGAGGAAGACGTAGCCGATGTAGGCGCCGGGACCGCGGCCGCCCGCCAGCCATTCGAGATATGCCATCCGGCTGTCCGGGTGGATCGCCGAATAGGAGGGCCAGTAGGACATGAAACGCCCCTGGCGGTCCGCGGCGCCCCGTCCCACCTTCATCTGTGGATCGAGCAGAGCCGGCTCGATGCCCACCCGCTGCCGGCTCACCGGCGGCAGGCCGGTGCCGGCGTAGAGCATCCCGCCGACGTCATATCCGGCGATCGCCGCCCGCTCGCCGGCCGGCACCCAAAAGCGGTCACCCGGACAGGGGTATTTCTTCCGCCCCTTGAGCGCACGGGACGGGCGCGGCGAGCTCGGGGTGGACCAGAGGGGAGAGGTTTGCTGGATCATTGAGAAGGCGCGACAGACGGCATGTCCGGACGATATCCGAATGTTATGCCGAATGGGTAAACCCGAATGCTACCCCACGGATTCCGGGCTGTCGAGCGAGACCGAGGCGAGCTATGCTCCGGGGCATGGACTTCAGCGTTCCCGAAACCGTCCGCGATCTGACCGTCTCCCTCCGCCGTCTCGTCGACGACGAGATCGTCCCTCTCGAGCCCGTTCTCTTCACCCGCGGCTTCGGCGCCGTGCAGGGCGACCTCGACCGCCTGCGCAAGCGGGCGCAGGAGATCGGCGCCTTCGCGCCTCACATGCCGCGCGAGCACGGCGGTGCCGGCTTCTCGCTGCTCGAGCTCGCCTTCGTCGGCGAGGTGCTCGGCCGCTCGCCGCTGGGCCACTACGTCTGCAACTGCCAGGCGCCCGACTCCGGCAACATGGAGCTCCTCCTGCAATACGGCTCCGCGGAGCAGAAGGAGCGCTGGCTGGGGCCGCTGGTGCGCGGCGAGATCCGGAGCTGCTTCGGCATGACCGAGCCCGGATTCGCCGGCTCGAACCCGGTCTGGCTGGGCACCACGGCGCGCCGCGACGGCGACGACTACGTGATCGACGGCCGCAAATGGTTCACCTCGTCCGCCGAGGGGTCCGCCTTCTGCGTCGTCATGGCGATGACCGAGCCGCAGGCGCTGCCGCACCAGCGGGCGAGCCAGATCCTGGTCCCCCTGGACACGCCGGGCTTCAGCATCGTGCGCAACCTGTCCGTCATGGGCGAGGCGGGCGAGGGCTGGATGAGCCACGCCGAGGTGCAGCTCGACGGCGTGCGGGTGCCGGTGGCGAACCGCATCGGCGCCGAGGGCGCCGGCTTCTCGCTCGCCCAGGAGCGTCTCGGCCCGGGACGCATCCACCACTGCATGCGCTGGCTCGGCATCTGCGAACGGGCCTTCGACCTCATGTGCAGCCGCGCCGCCGAGCGGGAGATCTCTCCCGGCGAGCCGCTGGGCACGCGGGAGATCGTCCACGCCTGGATTGCCGAATGCCGCGCCGCCATCGACTCGGCGCGCCTGCTGGTGCTGCACACCGCCTGGCGGATCGACCGCGAAGGAGCGCACGCCGCCCGCGACGAAGTCTCGATGATCAAGTTCCACGTCGCCGGAGTGCTCCAGACGGTCCTCGACCACGCCATCCAGATGCACGGCGCCCTCGGCCTTCTCGACGAAACCCCGCTCGCCTTCTGGTGGCGCCACGAACGCGCCGCCCGCATCTACGACGGCCCGGACGAAGTGCACAAGACCTCGGTGGCCCGGCGGATTCTCGGGCGCTACGGCATGGCGCGGAAGAAGCGATGAGCTCCGCTCCCCCCCCGCCTTCAGACACCCGCCCGGTCCGCCCCGGCGAGGAGATCGACACCGCCGCCCTCGGCGTCTGGCTCGCCGGCCACCTGCCCGATTTCACCAGCGGCGAGACGATCACCGTCGAGCAGTTCCCCGGTGGCCACTCGAATCTCACCTATCTAATAAGGACAGGAGACCGCGAGCTCGTCCTCCGCCGGCCGCCGTTCGGCTCGAAGGTGAAGACGGCGCACGACATGGGCCGGGAGTTCCGCGTCCTCTCCCGCCTGTGGACCGTCTACCCCAAGGCGCCGCGCGCGCTCGCCCACTGCGACGATCCGTCGGTGATCGGCGCGCCGTTCTACCTGATGGAGCGGAAGACCGGGATCGTCCTGCGCCGGCAGAAGGCACCGGCAGGGATCGACCTGCCGCCGGAGCGGATGCGGCGGATCAGCGAGGCTCTGGTGGACGGGCTCGCCGAGCTGCATGCGGTGGACTACCAGACCGCCGGCCTCGGCGACCTCGGGCATCCCGCGGGCTACGTCGAGCGCCAGGTCTCCGGCTGGACCGAGCGCTGGAGAGGCTCGCGGACCGACGACCTGCCGGACGTCGACCGCGCCGCCGCCTGGCTCGCCGATCATCTTCCGGCGGAGGTGCCGGCCGAAACCGGCGCCACGCTGCTGCACAACGACTACAAGTACGACAACCTCGTCCTCTCCCCGGACCTCGCCGGCATCGCCGCCGTCCTCGACTGGGAGATGGCGACAATCGGCGATCCGCTGATGGACCTCGGCACCAGCCTCGCCTACTGGATCGATCCCGACGACGACGTCGCCCTCCGCACCCTCCCCGCCGGTCCGACCACCCTGCCCGGCAACCTGGGCCGTGCCGAAGTCGTCGAGCGCTACGCCGCGGCGAGCGGCCGGGACGTCTCGGGCGTCCTCTTCTACTACGTCTTCGGTCTCCTCAAAGTCGCCGTCATCGCACAGCAGATCTACTACCGCTACAAACAGGGCCTGACGAAAGACGAGCGCTTCGCGGGAATGATCGGCGCCGTCCGCCTGCTCGGCCGCACCGCCGGCCAGGCGCTGGACAAGGGACGGATCGACCGCTTGGGGTGAACGGCGGGAGGAAGATCCTGGGATATCATTCCGGATGACCGCCGGCGCGGTGGTCACGTTGCGAGGAGGTGTTTCACCCATGTCTGTTGCTGCCGTCGAGGTCTACCGGTGGACTCGCCAGGAGTATGAGCGCATGGCCGCCGCGGGATTCTTCCCTCCGGAAGCGAGGGTGGAGCTGGTCGAGGGGGTCGTCTATACCATGCCACCACAGAGCGGCCCGCACGCGACCGGCATCCATCTCATGGCTGAGGCTCTCCGCTCGGCGTTCCCGCGGCGCTATCTGCGGATTCAGTCTCCTCTCTCCCTGGGCGCACAGTCGGAGCCCGAGCCCGACCTCGCGGTGGTGGAAGGCAGCGCGCGCGACTATGTCGATGCCCACCCGGCAGCCGCCCTGCTTGTCGTCGAGGTCGCGGACCAGTCACTGCGCCACGACCGCGGGCACAAGCTCCCGATCTATGCCGCGGCCGGGATTCCGGAAGCCTGGATTCTCAATCTGAGAAAAAAGCTGCTCGATATCTATCGGCAGCCGGAGGACGGAAGCTATCGCGTCCGGACGATCCTGCGCGCGGGAGATTTCATTTCCCCGGTCACCTCTCCGGAGGTCTCGCTGCCGGTGGCGGATCTGTTGCCCTGAGCGCGCCACCCGGCCGCGCCGCCCCTCCGGAATGGCGTGACGGTCGTGCGCAGTGGCGTCACTGTCGTGCGTAGTGCCGTTACCGTCGCATGCAGTGGCGTCACCGTCGTACGTAGTGCGGTGACGGTCGTGCGTGGTGCGGTGAGGGTCGCGCGCAGTGCAGTGGCAGTCGCACGCAGTGCAGTGACAGTCGTGCGCAATGCAGTGACGGTCGCGCGCAATGCGGTGACGGTCGTACGTAGTGCAGTGAGAGTCGCACGCAGTGCTGCGACAGTCGCACGTAGTGCAGTGAGGGTCGCACGCAGTGCAGTGACGGTCGGGAGTGAGGGTGTCTTGGCCGGCGCCAGTGGCTAGAAGGCAGGTAGCTCGGGCGCCGGGGTTCTCCAGTGTGCGGTGACGTATCTCTTCATCACGCGGTGGCAACCGCGGCCACACCACCGCCCGGGCGCTGGATCTGGAACGGATCGAACCGGCTGGGCTGACCGGGGTCCACGTCCAGAGCCCGCGCTACGTTGTTCCACCTACCGGTCATTCCCATCGTTCCACGCCGTATCGCGCAGCAGGTCCGGCCAGTTGACCGTCGCGTGCAAGATGTTGTTGGGGCTGTGCAGGAATTCAACGTTCAGATGGGCGGCGCGGCGGAACGCCGCCGCCCCCTGGATCTCCCCGGGCTTCAAGGGAGGGAGAACGAACACTCCGAACTCAGGGTCCCCGGCGTCGGTACAGCCGATCAGGCCCCCTGTCTTGCACCAGGGGAGGACGTCCACGTCACCGCCCGTGAGCCGGCCCTCCGAATCGGCCTGAAGCCGGAACAGAAGCGCAATCCCACCCTCACCGTAGCAGAACTCTTCGTTCTCGTCCCGGCAACCTGTATCGTATCGATGGATGTTCATTCGGTAGGTGAGCGGCTCGGCGCCCCGGAAGATGGAGGCCTTGAAGCGAGTGAAGCCGCCGATGCATAGGTTTTCCGATGCCAGAAGGCAGGAGGAAGCCCGCACGGTATGGGCAAGGAGGGAGAAGATCTTCAGGTCGAAATCGGAGACCTGCGCATGGCACGCGGTGAAAAGCTCGCCGGCCACGAGGCCCCGGCCGGCGCGGTCCGCCTGGCCCGCGCCGAGAGCACGCCGGTTGGTGATCTGCAACGGCACCTTCGGATGGGTTGGGTCGGGCACCTCCGAAGCAAGGTCCATGACCATGTCCAGGATGTCAGGTCTTTCCGGCTCCGAGCTGAGGTTGGAGGCAGCGTCGCGGCGGACCAGCGTCGCTTGGGGGCGGCGGGGGTTCTGAGGATCGCTGGACTCACCCGCCTTCCGCAAGAGGAGATCGAAAGCGAGCTCCTCCTCCTTGTGAGACGGGAGCTGCGTCACTGGATCCAGCATCTGGCTCGAAGCAGCCAGGCCGGCGTAGAGCCCTCCACCGGAAGTGGAGCGCCAGACGAAGAGGTTGGACTCGGAATAGTGGACCACCATGCGGTACATCAACCTGGACAACTGGCGGTCTTCGCACGCCACCTGGGCCGCGGTGAGAGGTTTGCCGAAAGGATCAGCGGCTGCGGCTCGAGCGGCGGCGACGCCGAGCAGGAGAAACGGGAGCCAACGGGAGAGATTCATGGTTCTCCTTAGTCCTACTGCTTGTAAATTCTCAGGAGTATGTCGAACGAATACGGAGGCGACTGGACGGTACAGCCGGAAGGGCAGGTCAGCGTCTGCGTGCCGAGAGTGGTGAGAGTTGCTGGGTCGAGCCAGCTCGCGACAAAGGTCCCGCTCGCGGGCTTGATGGCAAACGTTTCCCGGTACATCGGCGGACTGGCCGGTGGGCTGCTCAGCCGAAGGTGAGAGTATCAGAAGGCGCGGAGGGGTATCCAGGAGAGCTGCCCAGACCGTTGCAACGTCACGCCGCAACGTTTCGGCGTGACGTTGAAGAGCTTCGGCTAGAACCCAGGCAGCTCGGGTGCCGGGGTTCTCCAGTGTGCGGTGACGTATCTCTTCATCACCGCGGTGGCACCGGCCTGGACGGTCCCTCGCCTCACTCCGTCCTCAAGCCTCTGCCACACGGTCCGCATCTGCTCGCGCGCGGCTTTGTCGCTGCCCTCTTCGTCTCTGAGAAGCGACAGCTCCCGGATGGCCCGCCGGCAGACGGAGATGGCGCCGTCCGGCTGGCCATGGCGCAGGTAGATGCCGAACAGAACGACGAGGTCCAGGAAGAGCTGCTTCATGAAGCCTTGCTCGATGTCTCCGGCAATCACTTCATCGGCGAGGCTCACCGCCCCCTCAAGGTCTCCGAGGCCGTCCAGGATTCGAGCCAAGGTAAAACGCCTTCGCAGTTGCACAAAGGGCTCCAGGAATTGCTCGTGAAGATCCCGCAGCTCTTCAAATCTCGCAAGAGCTTGCCGTGGCTTCCCGAGCGCGATGAGGCCCTCCACCTTGACGCCCTCGGCCAGCATTGTCAGTCGCGGATTGTTGAGCGGAATGACGGCCAGGGCCTGATCCGCCGCGCGAAGGCTCTCAACAGGATCCACCTCAACGCAAGCGTTGGCGAGTTGGACGAGAGTCCGGCTCCACAGCAGGACGTTCGAAACGCTCTCGAACAGCCCGGCCGCCCGGCGCAGGATCTCTCCCGCCAAGGAGAAATTGCCCAGATCGTTCTCGAGCGCTCCCTCCACGCACAAGATCTTCCCTTCGACGACGGGATTCCGCGACCCTTTCTCAGCGTAGTCGAAGCTCCTCTTGAGCGCTTCACGGGTGGCGGTCCACCGGGCGGAGCGCCGCCGGGCGTTGGCGATCTCTCCGCAACACTCCGCGGCGAGGTCGTTCTTGATGGCGGCGGAAAACTTCGGCTCGGGGAGCTGCTTTGCAACGATGAAGGCAAGATTGAACATCTCTTCGCTCTCCGCGGGCGGGAGCGGCCCATTCCCTTCGGCCACGAGCGCCTCCAGGAAGCTCACGGTATGGAGCGCCCGGGTGAGCCTCACCTTCTCACGCCGGGTCTTGACACCCAGAGAGCGGATCTGAGGCAACGCCTTCTGCGCTGCCACCCGGTTGTCGGCGCGGTCCTGCTCCATCCGGTAGAGGTCCACCAGCGTCCTCAGCGGACCCGCGGCGGCGATCTCTCCCACGGCCTCCCGGTCGGCCATGGCGCCGCTCGCGCGGCTCCAGCACTCCTTGCAGACCAGAACGTGCTCCGCGACCCGTTGCGCCTCGGCGGCTGTTCCTTCGCCCCGGAACAGACGCGCCAAGTCTTCACGGCTCTCGTGCGTGCCCTCTAGCATTCCGCAAACTCCTTCAACGTAGAGCAGTCGACCAGAAGTAAGGCGGTTCTTAAATGTAACGACCGCGAGTATAGCGGAAAAGGCGGAGCCGCAAACACTGCGGCCCCGCTTTGGCGGTAAACGCTAACCGAGAGGGTCCCAACCGCCGGTGACGTCTGTGCTGGAGCCACCGAGGGGGTCCCAATTGCCGACGACGTCCGTGCCGGCGGAGGGCGAGAACGGAGAGGCAAGAGACAGCAAAAGCAGGACAAGGCGAAGCATGGCTTTCCCTTCGGCAGGGGCCGGACTCCGAGCGCCATTGCCCGGAGACGGTGCCCCCACGCCCGGAGTGTCCGCTCATGCCTGGACGGCAGGCAAGACAAGAACAGACGGAGAGGAGGAAACTCATGGAATGGATCGACATCCCGGCCCTGGAGACCGAGCGCCTGCGCCTGCGGGCATTTCGCAAGAGCGACATCGACGACTACGCCGCGCTGAACGCCGACCCCGAAGTGATGCGCTGCTTCGGCGGAGAGCTGTGGGAGCGGGAGCGGTCCTTCCGGCACATGACCTTTCTCGTCGGGCACTGGCGGCTTTTGGGAACCGGCATGTGGGCTGTGGAGCTGCGGGAGACCGGCGAATTCTTGGGGATGATCGGCTTCGCCGAGCCGGAGGGCTGGCCGGGTTTCGAGCTGGCCTGGACTCTCGCGCGGCGCTTCTGGGGCCATGGCTACGCCACCGAGGGCGCCCGGGCCGCCTTGGAGCATGCCTTCACTGTCTGGAAGAGGGACCGCGTCATCAGCCTGATCCGGGAGGAGAACAGAGCCTCCATCCGCGTCGCCGAGCGCCTCGGCGAGAGCCTGCAAGGCCGCACGGATCTCAAGGGGGAGGAGATGCTGCGCTATGGCATCGACCGGGAAGCCTGGCTCTGCGGCTTCGCCTCATCCATTGGTGGGGTCAGTTCCATGCACTATTGCGCAGCAGGTCGGCCCAGTACCGGCGGCAGGGAGAGTGTTACTCTGCACGAGAAAGGAGCCTGGATTGCGCGCGACCCTCATCCTTCTGGCAGCTCTGCTGGCTGACGCCGGCTCCGCCGCAGGCGCGCCGCGCTGGACTCAGGCGACGCCTTTCGGCGGCGCTCTCGCCGCCCTCGCGGCGGCGCCTTCGGAGCCGCGAAGCGTCTACGCGATGGCCCCCTCCGGCCAGTTCTTCGCCAGCCGCGACGGCGGCGAGACGTGGGAGCCCCGCGGGAATCCATTTATCTATCCGCCCTGGGCCGCCGATCTGCGGGTCAACGTCCGGGATCCGGAGACGTTGTATGCGCTCGCAGGCGGCGATCTGATCAGGAGCCGGGACGGAGCGAGCGATTGGGAAGGGATCGGCCCACCAGCCCCCGGCGCCGTCGGATTTGCCGCCGACCGGGATGACCCGGGCCTCCTCTTCGCTGCCACCGACACGGGCCTCTTCCGCTCCCGTGACGGCGGTGGCACATGGGACCTCGCAGCCTTCCAGGACCTTTACGTCGGATGCGTCGCGGCGGACCCGGGACACCCGGCGACCTACTTCGCGGTCGTCTTCGACTCCGCTCCGGAGGCACCTCCGGCGGTCTTCAAAAGCTCCGACCGTGGGGAGACCTGGGCTCGGCTCGCGTCGCTCCCTGCGGGACTCTCTCCCCCCATCCCTCCCTTCGTCTTCGACCCCTCCCGGCCAGACACCGTCTATCTCGCCGGAGGAAGCTCCTATGCTCCTCTGCTGCGCAGCGACGATGGCGGCGTGACATGGGCCGCCCTGGCAGATCGATGGCTCATCCGCGACCTCGCCGTGACTGCCGACGGCGCCCTGGTCGCCGCCACCGCCCGGCTTGGCGTCTCGCGCAGCACGGACCGAGGTGCGACCTGGAGCCCACCTCTCCAGAGCGAGCCCCGGTCTGCGCCGGCGGACTTTCTCCAGCGGATCGTCGCAGTGAGCGAACCGGAAGGAGAGACGATCCTCGCGGTGGGCGGCGAGGGTTTCTGGAAGTCCAACGATTCGGGCGTGCGCTGGCACGAGTCCAGCCGAGGAATTCTCATCCCCATCGACTCGATCGCCGTATTGCCGGCCGACCCTCCGGAGGTCCTCGCAACCGGCGGCCAGGAGGTGTTCCGGAGCCTCGACCAGGGCGCCACCTGGCAGCGCCTCCGCGCCTACTACGAGCTCGACAACCCACGGATCATCGCCGAGGTCGACCCGCGCCAGCCCCAGACCTTGTACGGCATCGCCTCCGGCGGTGGAGACGTGGACTACCTCGTCACCAGCACGGACGGCGGCGTCACCTGGCGGGAGATGCCTTTTCCGTTTACACACGTCTGCGGCGGCTCGCTGTGTTACGTCACGATGCGCGCGTTGGTTCTCGACCCCGGTGAGCACGACACGTTCTACACAGCCGGGGACCACTGGCTCTACCACTACTCGGGGCCCGGGCCGTTCCTGTTGCGCTCGAGAGCCGGGTCCGAGAAATGGGACGACCTCCCTACGCTGCCGGTTTTTTGGAGCCTTTTCGTCGTGCCCGGGCGCCAGAGCCCGTTGATCGCGTCGACCCGCGAGCGGCTCTACAAGAAAGACAAATCCGGTGGCCCCTGGTTGCGGACGGGCCGCGGCCTGCCGAGCCTCCACGGCGGGGCGGCCCTCGCCGCCGATCCCCGCGATCCGGAAAGGATCTACGCCGGAACGGCGCAGGGTGTCTTCGTGAGCGATGACCAGGGAGGGACCTTCCGTCCGATGAACCGCGGTCTCGAAACCGCCAAGATCTGGACGATCCTGATCGATCCTCTAAATCCAGTCCGTCTGTTCGTCGCCGCCGACAAGGGCTCTTTTCGCTGGCACCCTGGCCTCCGCAAGTGGACGCCCTTCAACGATGGCCTGCCGAGCCCCGCGAGCACCGGAGTGCTCGCACTTGATCCGCGCCACACTTCGCGGCTCTACACGGCCACCGATCAAGGGATTTACCGCATCGACCTTGACGGAGAAGGCGCCCCGGAACCGCAGCCGGAGCCGTAGACCCGCTCAATTCCATGCCGTGTTGCGCAGCAAGTCCGCCCAGTTGATGGTGGCGCTGAGGATGTTGTTTTCAGTGTCGCTCTCGTCAGAAAGATTCAAGTGTGGTGCGTGTATCACGACATCCGCCCCTTGCCGGTCAATGCCAGGCCGTAGGGGCGGAAGGACGTAGACAGCAGTCTGAGGGTTTCCAATGTTGGTGCAGCCGATCTGGAGGGTCGCGTTGCACCAGGGGAGGGCCTGGAGGTCGCCCACTGTGAGGTGCCCGTTCTCGTCTACTTGCATGCGGAACTGCAAGGCGACGACCCACTCGCCGTAGGTGCAGGGGCTGTCAGGGTCGCAGACTGGAAAATAGAGAAAGAGATCCATCCGATAGGTCAGCGGGGTTTCGCCCCTGAAGAGGACACCCTTGTACTGATAGTAAGCGCCGGAGGGACAAGGAGAAAGCGGCTGGACAAGACAGTTTGTGGCGCGGACAGTACGGGCGAGGATCGTGAAGACCTTGAGATCGAATTCCGTGACCTCGGCGTGGCAGGCGGAGAGGAGGTCGTCATACAACAGACTGCGTCCGGCACGGTCCGCCTGGCCGGCTCCTGGCGACAACTGATTGGTTATCCGAATCGGGCTCTTGGGCTTGGTGGGGTCCGGCACGTCGACCGCAAGATCGAAGCTCACGTCCGGCGTCCCAAACGGGTCCGGTTTGTTGTCGAGGTTGGAGGCGGCGTCCCGGCGAACGAGCGTCGCCTGTGGCAGCAACGGCCGTCTCATATCCCCAAGATCTTCTGCCGCTTTGAGGATGAGGTCGAACGCGGAGTTGCCTCTCCACATGCTCTGGCTCAAAGTTTGCGAGGTCGACCAATTGGGTCGCCTCTGAAACCCCGGTAAATCCCACCGGCGGGTGTCGAACGCCAGATGATAATGTTGGATTGCGGCCGGCTCGAGGCCATCCGGTGGATCAGCCTCCCCAGTTGGCGCTCTTCGCACGCCACCTGGTCCGCGGTGAGGGGATTCCCGAAAGCCTGCGCACCGGCGAGCCGCGCGGAGGCGAGGGCGAGGAGAAGGAGTGGAATCAGGTCACGGCGCACAATAGCAACCCCTCGGCTCACACGCATCGTCTCGTTCAGTTCCATGCCGTGTTGCGCAGCAGGTCCGCCCAGTTGATGGTGGCGCTGAGGATGTTGTCTTGGTCGTCACCCTCGCCCGCGATATTCAATCGCGGGGCACTATTCAATACGTCAGCCCCTTGCCGGTCGATCCCAGGCCGCAGGGGAGGCAAAACGTAGACTGCAGTGAGAGGGTCGCCAAAGTTGGAGCACCCGACCTGAATGGCGCCGCCGCACCACGGGAGGGCTTGCACGTCTCCGCTTGTGAGGTGCCCACGCTCGTCCACCTGGAGGTGGAAAAGAAGGGCGACATCCGCCTCACCGTAGGGGCAGGTGCCATCGGGGAGGCAAGTTTCGTCGTAGCGATAGACGTTCATCCGATAGGTCAGGGGATCCATGCCACGGAAGAGAACGCTCTTGTAGCGGGGGAGATAGTCCGGGCATGCTGAAATTGGCTTGACAAAACAGTTCGTGGCACGAACGGTGCGGGCGAGGATCGTGAAGATTTTGAGATCGAACTCCGTGACCTCCGCGTGGCAGGCGGAGAGAAGGTCGTCGTACGAGAGGCTGCGCCCGGCGCGGTCCGACTGGCCGGCTCCTGGCGCCAATAGATTGGTGAGCCGAATCGGGCTCTTGGGGTTTGTGGGGTCCGGCACGTCAACCGCCAGATCGAAGCTCACGTCGAGCACTCCAAAGGTATCCGGCCCGTTCACGAGGTTCGAGGCCGCGTCCCGGCGGGCCAGCGTCGCCTGGGGCAGCAAAGGCCGCCTCATGTCGCCGAGGTCTTCCGCGGCCTTGAGGATCAGGTCGAACGCGAGCTGCTTTTCTTCGCGCTGCGGCTGGATGTCATCTTCAGAGACCATATGGGCCGCCTCTGAAACCCCGCGATAAACCCCTCCTCCGGGGGTCGATCGCCAGATGACGATGTTGGACTCCTGCGGACCCGCAGCCATCCGGTGGATCAGCCGCCCCAGTTGGCGCTCTTCGCACGCCACCTGGTCCGCGGTGAGGGGATTCCCGAAAGTCTGCGCACCGGCGAGCCGCGCGGAGGCGAGGGCGAGGCCGAGGAGGAGAAGTAGTCGAATTTTTCGCATATCCATCGAGTTCCTCGCGGTCTAGTGTTTGACGATCTTCAAGATGGTGTCGTACTTGTAAGGAGGTGAATGGAGCGCGCAACTCGGCGGGCAGGTTTGGGTCTGCGTCTGAAGGTTCGCCGCCGGCAGGATCGTCTCGGGGTCGATCCAGGTGATGTCGTACGTCCCTGGAACGAGTTGGAGGTTCTCCTGGTAGGAAGGGGGATATGTAAGCCGGGCGTCATAGGAATTGAAGATGAGGTTCTGCCCCCCCACACAGCGGATAGCCCCGAAGCTATCTACACCGTAATCACCAGGGTACTTGCAGCGCGGCGTGCTGTGGTGAATATAGAACAGGAGCGCTTTCGGTGTCACACCCGGGTTGGTGGTGAGCGCCGCCCAATACCGGCGCGACCAGGTGGCATCTTCCCAGTGTTGGTAATCGGCGTTTGAGCCGGGCACGAACCACGCGTTCCAGGCAGAGTAGGCTGTTGTGTTGGTGGAATCATTGCTCATGGCTTGAAAATCCGTCAACTGGAGGGGGAGGTCAAAATGGCGGGCGTTGAAGAAGTTGGAGACGTTCCAGACGTAGCGGCGGATCAGCGAGTTGGGGTACGGGGGCACCGGAGCCAGGGCCGGTG
>DATARD010000339.1:0-46822 GCA_036264355.1 Thermoanaerobaculia bacterium | reverse complement strand
CGACACTCCAAACGGAAACCCTCGGCTGCGTCATGCCTTTGAGAAAGTTGAAGGAGAAATCCTTAGATTCTGTGAGAAAGAGAAACTCGTCGCGTGAACTTGACTCGGGAACACGAAAAGTTCCCTCTCAAGGACTCTAGCATCGTCGTCGCGGAGGCAGCGACCGGAAGTAGTATAGGTGCAGCGGCAATTCCGGGAATGATCGTGACAGTCAGCATTGGTAACCTAATACAGCCGAGCACCGGCTCTCCAGACCGTGCGCTGATGCGCGGCGCCACGAGTGTGATCTATCGACCTACTGAAGGCTGGGCCTTAGACCAAGATCTGCAGTTCGCGTCTAGAGCTTCGGAGGATGTTATCGCCAAGATGCGTACAAGCGCTTTGACGATGGAAGAGGCGCTATCCGTTGCCACTATGATTCGTGGTCTCAAGCACGTCAACCCAATGCTTGGCGTGATCGCTGCTTATCTCTACGATGCCATCGGCGATCGTGACAGTATCCGCCGCATTGCTTGGTTCTACGCGACAGCGCCTGAGTCCTTTATACCCTTCGATGTAGCACTCCTAGCAGACTTGAAAGGTGAGCGGAGAGAGGATGGGCGGCTCCGGGTCCGAGTACCAGCCGTACCTCAGAGTGCGCCTCGTACTCCTAGCGAAGAACAGCACCCAGAATACTTCTGCGCAACCGAGGAAGTTGGTGATACTCTCGTCGCGGGCGGATTCCCGTGGTTGCGCCAAGGCTGGGCTCTGCTCGACGTCGTTAGCCTACCGGTTCACCCAGGTTTGGTGGAACTCGCGAGCGCACTCCTGCCATTCCCTTTTTCTACACTTGAACCCGACGCTGGGCGGATACTCGCAGACCTTGTTCGGAAAGGGGAGGTGTGATATGCGCCTTGTGTTCGTTCATGGAATAAACCAACAGACTAAGAGCGAGGACGTGATTCGGAGAGAATGGATTGGCGCGCTTGAAGCAGGACTGGGCCAAGCGGGTCGATTCGACAAAGTGGAGGTTGTGACTCCGTTCTATGGAGATGCACTTGCAGCACTCACAGATCCTACAGCGCACGAAGATGCCATTGCGCAAGGAATCGGCGAGGAAGACGAAGATGAACGGGAATTTGTGGTATCGAGTTTGCAGCAGATCGCCCTCGATGCCGGTCTCACCGATGCGCAGATCAATAAGGAGCAGGCAGTTGCTCAGGGACTTCCGCATGATCGTCGCTTCATCGCGATCATTCGGCTATTAGAATCTCTATCACCTTTTCAAGGAAGGATAGCGCTACGGATTCTCAAGCAAGCGTACGCATATCTGAAACGCAAGCACGTGTCCGACGTTTTAGACGCTATAGTCGAACCTGTTTTGGCAGATGGAGCATGCGTAGTGGTCGCCCATTCTCTCGGCACCGTTATTTCTTTCAAGCTCCTGCGAAAGACCGCGCAGACCGTCCCGCTATTTGTAACCCTTGGCTCACCATTGGCAGTGTTGTCCGTCCAGGCAGCATTAAGAAAGCCGAGGCGGGTTCCACTAGGTGTGAAGCATTGGTTCAACGCGCTCGACGTGGACGACTTCATCACGTTGGGGCGAGGCCTCACCGCAGAAACTTTTGCCGGCGGCATCGAGAATCGCACTGAGGTTGACAACGGGGACGATGCGCACTCGATTACCGCTTATCTACGAGACCCCGTTGTGCGACAGATGATTTCTACTGCAGTGTGACTTGCATGTCTCACTCCCGCACAGGCATATTGGTGGTCGCTACGTGTCACCCGCCTGGGAACGAACTTCAAGGCTCTCTCCCTCTCAGTGAAACAGCGAGCGCGACTGTTGTTCAGCCTGGTAGACCGAGTATCAAGCCGCTCATAATATGCTTCCCGGCCAGGCTCAGACCGAAGGCCGCCGCATGGCGATCAACGCCCACATCCAGGGCATCGCCGCCGACCTCCTGAAGCAAGCCGAGCCGATCGCCAGGATCGTGAAAGAAGAGATGGAGGGGGTGGCCCAGCTCAAGGTGCCGCTGGTGGTCGACGCCGGCTGGGGGCCGAGTTGGTATGAGGCGAAGGCGTAGGAGCTGCGGTCAGCGAGATTGCAACGCTGTAGGGTGCGCTCTGCGCACAACCCGCAGATCAGAATCCGGCGGCCTTCCTTCGGAGCCAACGCCCTTCCAAGCCCAAGAGGGCAAGGACGCGGTCTTTCGCGGAGTGGACATCCCGGAGCACCTCATCCGGTCCTTCGAAGAGACCGGCCCGTGGGTCGCTCTCCGTGTCCACCAGCGACACACCGAATCCGAGCGCGGGCTTCCATTCCACAGCTACGAAGCGGTCGTGGCTTGAGACATCGAGCCAACAAGGCGCTCCCGCCTCGTCGGGGCAATCCAGGGTCAGCTCCAACTCCGGAGACGAGGCGTGCAGAAGATTGGCCAGCTCTTGGATATCAGTCATCCCAGACTCCTCGTCCATCCCAGCCGGGGGCCTGGAAGACAAGCTCTCCCTTTGGGACAGTAGCAATTTCGATGGCGCCGTTTTCCCGGATGAAGGTATTGTGCCCTCGCGAGCGCCATCGGGTGACATCCGGGCAGCCTGGAACGGGCCGTCGACTATCGGGCAATGGCGGATAGAGGCGTCCGTCCGTCTGCCACCTCTCCGGATTGTAGGGGATTCCCGCCAATTCGTCCTCTACCTCGTTCAGAGTCGTGCTCAGGATAGCCAGCGTCTCCTCTCCAGAGGCGACCGGCAAACGTTGGGTCAGGCGACGAAAAAACTCCGAAAGCCGTTCGGCTCGCGACCGGGCTCCGTTGATGATTCACCCCCTCCATAGTCTGTCCGCCCAGGGTTGCGGGTTGTCGCCAAGGCCGGGCACGGCTCCGCGTGCCTATTGGACTCTCACCCCCGATTTGTTCTCGCGAAGAGTAGCCGAGGTTCTTCGCTTCCGCAACGGCTGAGTTCCTCCGCAGCTGAGGGCCGAGTTGGTATGAGGCGAAGGCGTCGGGAAGGAGAAGCTCGCTACGGCAGACAATCCACGACGGCCACTGGCAATCGGCGGTTCTCAGGCAGCAGAAGTGCGACCTCTTTGCCCCCTGCGATCTCCGCACGCCAGAGGTACCGCCCCTTCGCTGAGTCGGGCTTTTCGAAGACCTCAACACGGGATTGGACAAGATTGACGATGACGTATTGCGGAATGTCGGCGGCTGCGTAGATCCGCTGTTTGACTGTGCGGTCGCGCTCGAGAGAGGCGCCGGCCACCTCGATCACGCACGTGACGTCGGCCGGGCCGGGATGGCGATCAGCGAAATCCGCTGGCAGGCCCATGATGATCGCGAGATCAGGCTCGGGCTCGTCGCGGGGCGGCAGTGTCACGGGACTCTGGACCCGGACGTGGCAGCGCGTGCCGGCGACAGCCGCGACCAGCAGCATGGTCAACTTGCTGACCGCCAGCGCATGCTGAGGATGGGTGGTTCTGCCCTCCCCTCGACTCCTGAGGACCAGGAGACCATCCAAGAGCTCAATCGGCTCCCCCTCTGCCAGGATTCCGGCCGCGAGCATCCCGTGGTATTGCTCCACCGTGAGAGGGACGATCTCGCGGCTGTCGGGATTCTCTACAAACTGGTTCATGGAGTCTGAGTTTACGTCAGGCCCTTCGGCTTTTGCTCTGTCTTGACAGTGACTCCGAGCTCTCTACACACTGTTCCCGCTGAGCGGGACGATGAAGAGCGAGTCGCAGACCAGGGGGAACGAGTCATGTTTGAGGCAAAACCGGTCGGTATCTTCTCGCGAGCCTACGAGCTCGAAGCGCAGGAGCATCTCGCCGCATTGCTCAAACTCGCCTGGCTGAAGGAGGCTGGCGAGGTCTTGGTCGACGGGCAGTCCTTCAAGCTCCATCGGGAGGGTTGGATGAGAGGAGCCTTCGTTCTTGAGAAAGACGGCCAGGAGGTGGTTCGCGCGGTCAAGCTGAGCGCCTTCCGCTCTCAATTCAATCTGGAAATCGATAGCCGGTTCTATTCCTTGAAGCAAGCCTCCTTCTTCGGAGGAACCTTTTCCGTCGTTCACCAAGGAGCCGTCGTCGGCACACTCCGCCGGGCCGGTCTGTTCACCCAGAGAGCCCTCATCGATCTGCCCTCCGACTGGCCCATCCCGATCCAGGCGTTCGTCTTCTGGTTGGTCGTGATCCTCTGGAACCGGCAGGCCTCCGCGGCGGCCGTCAGCGCCATCACGACGGCGGCCACGGCAGGTCGATAGGCCAAGTCCCCTCCGAAGGCTTTGCGATGACCGCCTCGCCATCCGCGATTCAGCGAGACTTTGATCGCATCGCAGCCTTGCCATGCGAAGCGTGGGACCACAACAGCCACTACCATCCTTTCCTCTTGAAACACATTCCGGCCTCCGCTGATTCAGAGGCTCTTGAAATCGGCTGCGGCACCGGAGCGTTCTCTCGACTCCTGGCCCGCCGCTTTCGTCGGGTTCTGGCCCTGGATCTTTCGCCGGGCATGATTGAGACCGCCAGGGAACAGTCTCGGCAATATCCAAACATCGACTTCCAGGTGGCGGATGCAATGACGTTTGATCTTCCCCAGGAGCAGTTCGGTTGCGTCACCTCCATCGCGACGCTGCATCATCTCCATCTGGAGCAGATCCTCGCGAAAATGAAAACTGCGCTGAAGACCGGTGGAACGTTGGTGGCGCTGGATCTATTCAAGCAGGAAGGAGCCGTGGATACTTTGACAGCGGCCTGGGCTCTGCCGGTCAGCGCGGGGCTCAGGTTGATCAAGAATGGCCGGCTTCGAGAGCCCGCCGAAGTGCGAGCGGTTTGGGCGGAGCATGGACGATCCGATGTATATCTCTCGATGCCGCAGGTGCGTCGAGCTTGCGCCTCGCTGCTGCCCGGAGCCCGGGTAAAAAGGCATCTCCTGTGGCGGTACTCGATTGTCTGGACGAGGGTTCCGCCGGCTGCCTCGCCGCAGTCGTGACCCAACCGCGCTCCGCATCTCCGGACCCGGTCTCGGCGACGACAGAAAAGCCGGGCCGGCTCCCGGGGAGACCGTTCCCGAAACATCCATCCCGGCCCCCACGGCCGCCGCGGAGACGCTCGTCGCCGCCCGCGCCTCCACGGTGACAAACGCGCCGACTCCCGGGACAAAACCGCCGGCACCCGCGGCCGAACCCGAGACACCCGGGTCCTCACCCACGGATTCGGAGACGCCACCCGGCTCACCCATGGCAAAACCCGTGGGTTTCGAGGCTGCAGCCGCCGGTTGCATCCCGGGTGGCGGCGGTTTCGCGGAAGAACCCGCGGCGCCCGCCGCGCCACCGGCGGGTTTCGCGGCAAAACCGCCGGGTGCGGAGGCGGGTGGAGCGGGTGCGGCAGGGGGTGGGGCGGGGGCGGTCGCGGGTGGATCGGGAGAAGGAGTCTGTTCGAGAGCGCGCTCTGGAGAGTCTAGCTGAGTTGGTTCAGCAGTTTCTCATAGGCGTTGTGGGAACCGATCCAGAACCAGAGGATCGCGTCGTCGCTCACGATGCCGACGGCACGCCAGCCGGTGCCGACTCTCACGGAGTAGACCGGTCGGCGTGGATGGACCCGCTTGAACTCCAAGCTGGGATGTGCCGGATTGCTCTTCCAGAGCTGGTAGTTCTTTCTGGCTTTCTTCTGGATGGGCTCGGGAAGTAGGCGAAAGGCTTCGATGAACTCCGCCGTCAGCTCGGAGATCACAGCTCGTCGAAGCCCTTCCGCTGTGTCTTCCCCGCTGCAAACTGGGCGAGAGCCCGGGCTGCCAGCTTATCGAGCAGATCCTCGGATCGACTGAACGTCTCATCCCATCGAAGCTCTCCCTCGATGTCCTCCAGGAGCTGTGTCGCCACATCGTCCTGCAAGGCGTCGGGGAGCTGAGCAGCCTTCTCAAAGGCCTTCTGCAAGAGCGCAGTCATAACGAAAGTTTAGCATAGGCCTACGCCTTCACCTCCCCATCCTCATACACAAACGTCACCGGCTTCTCCACATCCGGGTGCAGGCTCTTGTGGACCGGGCAGGTCAGCGCGGCGTTTTCGAGCTTCTTGCGCTGGTCGGGGGTGAGGCCCTTGGGCATGTGGAGGGTCACCGGGATGGCGCTGATGCGGCGGGGCGGGGTGCTGGACATGTGCTTCTCGGCACGGAAGGCGAGGCCGGTCAGGTCGAGGCCGTCGCGCTGGCCGACGAGGGTGATGAGCGACATCATGCAGGAGCCGAGGGCGGTCGCCACCAGGTCGGTAGGGCTGAAGGAGCTGCCGTCGCCCTGGTTGTCGACCGGCGGGACGGTGATGAGCTTGGTGCCCGAGGGACCGTGGGTCAGCTCGTTCTTGAGGTTGCCGATGTATTTGCCGGTGATCTCGACCGCCATGATGTCTCTCTCCTATCAATCCAAGGTTTTGAAGAAGTCCAGGTATTCGTCGAGGATGCGGTCCATGCACGTCCTCGCTTTGATCTCCCGCATCCGCTCCAGGCCCCGCCGCCACTCCGGACCCCCGAAGGTGGCTCTCGCGTGCTCGAGGGCGGCGAGGAGGCCCTCGGGCGTCGGGTCTCCATAATACGGGTAGTCGGCGCCCAAGAGCTCGACGGCGCTCTCGTCGCGGGTGGTCACCAGGTTCGCCATGCAGGCCGCCGCGGTGGAGACTTTGCAGTTCGGCTTGTAGAGGAAGTCCTTCCCCGGCTCGCGCATCGACAGATGGCAGTTGTAGCCGAGGGCGGTGCGGTAGTAGTCGTCCTCGTCCGAGAAACAGGGGACGCCGGGGAGCTCCTTGAAGTACGGGAACGATCTCTGGAGGCCGAAGTAGCCGATCTTGAACTCCCGGTCCCCGGCTTCGTTCTCGCGGTAGCGCGGGTCCCACTGGTGGTAGATGACCCGGTTGACCGCGCGCGGCGCGGCGAAGTCCTGGAGCTGGCGCTGGTTCTTGAAGATCAGGCCGTCGAAGAGCCAGCGGTTCTTGATACGGCGCTTGAAGACGACCGTGTCCTGCACGTCGAGCACGGTCTTGTTGCCGCGCCGCCGGGCGGCGAGGAGATGGTGGATCTTCGAGGTCTTGATGAAGACCAGGACCGCATCGCGGACCGACGCGACGTCGGCCGGGTAGACGGACTGCGCGTCGACGCCACGGGCTTGCAGGGCGTCGCTGATCTGGTCGGCGCCCATGACCGTCGAGCCCTTGTCATAGTATTTGACGAAAAAGATCTTACGCTGTGTCACCGTCCCGCCCTTGTCCCTGCCTCGTCTGCCTGCACTGCGAAGGTTCGCCCTAGGATATCCTCGCTTGCCATGCGAGACACCCCTGATCTCTTGAATCTCACCGGAAACGTCGCGGTGATCACCGGCGCCTCCCGGGGCATCGGCGCCGCGATCGCCCAGTCGTTCGCCGCCGCGGGAGCCCGTGTCGTGCTGGCTAGCCGCAAGCTCGAGAGTCTGACGAGCGTCGCGGACGGCATCCGTGCCGCGGGCGGCGAGGCGGTGGCAGTCGCCTGTCACACCGGCCACGCCGCCGAGGTGGAAGCGCTGGCCGCGCGCGCCGAGGAGGCGTTCGGCGGCATCGACATCCTGGTGAACAACGCCGCCACCAATCCGCATTTCGGGCCGCTCCTCGACGCCGACGAGGCGCAGTGGGACAAGACCTTCGAGGTGAACGTCAAGGGCTACGTGCATGCCATCCGCGCCTGTGTGCCGCGGATGCGGGCGCGCGGCCCTGGCGCGATGGGCGCGATCGTTAACGTCGCCTCGGTCGCCGGCCTGGCGCCGCACAGCGGTCTGGGAGTCTACGGAGTCTCGAAGGCGGCCGTCCTGATGCTGACCAAGACCCTGGCCGCCGAACTGGCGCCGGACATCCGCGTCAACGCCATCGCGCCCGGTCTGATCCAGACCCGCTTCAGTGAAGGTCTGTGGTCGACGCCCGAGATCCGCGACCACGCTCTGCGCGCCATCCCGCAGCGCCGCATCGGCCAGCCGGACGATCTGGTCGGCGCCGTCCTCTATCTGGCGAGCGACGCCGCGCGGTATACGACCGGCGCGGTGATCGTCATCGACGGAGGACAGTTGACCGGCGGGGCGTACTGAAGGTCTCTACCTTATATAGATAAGGTCAGCGCTTCAGCCGCGCCACCTCCTCGGCCATCTTGACCAGATCGGCCGCGGCGGCGGCGCGCGGGGTGCCGGCGAGATCGGCGGCGACCCTGTGAGCGCGGCGGACGAGGTCGTCCAGGTCGGTGCTCTGCGCCCAGGGGGAGCCGCGGAGGACCTCGGCGAGCTGCGCCGCCAGGGAGACGAGCCGCAGATCCGGCGCGGCCTTCTCCCAGGAGGGCGGGAGAGCCCCGAGGTGCAGATCCTGCGCCGTCTGGCCGAGATGGAGGGTCAGGATCGTCTGGCTCGGCTGCGTCTCCGGCTTCAGCGTCACCGCGTAGAGCACCGTGATGCCGGCAGTCACACTGTCGCCGCGGGTCGCCGCGGTAGCCTGCGAACGGTCCGTGCCGAGACGCCGCCAGCTCGTCACGACCGCGGGGTTGAAGTCGACCCGCACCGTGGCGTCATGGGCGGCGGGGACGGTCACCCGCAGGAGGTGGCTGCCTTCCTCTGCGGTGAAGGGGGCGGGCGCGCCGTCCGCCTGGATCGCCGCCCGGCTGCGGGCAAGGAACCCCCGCGCGGCGGGCGAGTAGGCGCTGACGAAATCCTCGACGCGCACCGTTTCGGGAGAGGGCAGGCGGCCTTCCGCGAGAGATTGGCGCGATTGACGCATCATGGCGTCGCCGGATACCTCGCGCCTGGGCTGGGCAGCGGCACCGGCGGAGAGCTGCCGCTTCCCGGCCTCGTTGCCGCCGGCGCTGATGCGGTCCGTCTTGGCGGCCGGCGTCTTCTGAAGACTGCTCTGGGCTTCCTGGGGAGCCCGGCCCTTCTTCATCTCCTCCTTGTCCTGGTCGGCCCGCCGCTCGTCCTTTTCTTCGACCGGAGATCCGCCCGCGACACCGCCGACGACTCCGCCCACGACTCCGGCCGGGACTTCAGCCGGCTCAGGAGCGGGGACGGCCTTGCTCTCGGCCTGGACCGAGAGCGGCTCATCCCGCGGCGGAGCCGTCTTGGCAGGCGGCGGAGGCGGAGCCGGCGCAGGCGGCGGAATCGGCTTGGGCGCGGCAGGCACGCCGCCCTCTCCACGGACATCACCGAGAGCCTTCAGGTCGGCCGCCGCCTTTTCCTTGGCGGCGGGCGCGGGGGCCGCCTCGGGAGATGCCGGCGCGGGAGCCGGCGCGGGGACGGCCGGAGCCGGGGCTGGCGCCGGCGCGGGCACCTGCTGCCGCGCGGTCTCCTCCATTGCCTGTTTCTTGATCTCCGCGTTCTGCATCATCCAGAGGCCGAGAGCTCCACCGCAGACCGCCGCCGCCAGCGAGGCGGCCATCAGCCAGACCCGGCGCTTCGGCGGCGTGGGCCGCGGACCGATTTCCGGCACTCGCGGCAGCGTTGGAACCATGGGCAGCTCCGCCGGGATGTCGCTCTTGATCTTCTCCAGCAAGCCCTCCGGCGGCTCGACGTCGTCGCGCTCGGCCAGACGGCGGGCGATCTCGCTCGTTTTCCAGGGTGTCATTGCGGGTCCTCCTCGAGCGCGAGGGCGAGCGCGGCGAGCGCCCGCTTGAGCCGTTTGCGGATGGCGACGGTGGTGACGCCTTCGTGGAGAGCGATCTCGCGCACCGGCAGGTCGCCCCAGAACAGGGCGGTCACGGTGAAGCGCAGATCCTCGGGGAGAGCCAGCACGGCGCGGCGCAGGCGGTCTCCGGCGATCGCCAGGCCGAGCGATTCGTCGGCCGCGGGCCCCCCGGCGGCGATCGTCGTCTCATGCTTCTCCTCCAGGGGGACCAGCAGGCGAGGCCGGCGGAGATGATTCAGGAAGGTGTTGTAGGCGATGCGGCAGAGCCAGGTGGAGAACTGCGCCCGGCGGTCGAAGCTGTGCAGGGCGACCCACGCCTTGCGATAGGTCTCCTGGGTCAGATCGGCCGCCAGGTCGGCGTCGCCGGAGAGCCGGCGCAGAAGACCGAAGACGGTGCGGTAGGTCCGCTCGACCAGCCGCTCGGCCGCCTCCCGGTCGCCTGCCGACAGGGCGGCGAGAAGCCGCCCCTCCTCACCGGCATCTCCGGCATCCGCTCGCTCGCGCAACTCACCTCCGCATCCATAGGTCCAGACCGCTGCTCTCGTCGTCTCCATGGTATCTGTTCAGACACCCGGAGCGGGAGGAAGGAAACCGGAGCGGCCTGATCCTCAGGACTTCGTGTGGGTGATGAGGCCGACGTGGTGGAAACCGGCGTCCTCGATCGTGGCGAGGAGCCGCGCAACCTCTTCATAGTGGAGCCGGCGGTCCCCTTCCACGATCACCGGGCGCTCGGGGTCCGCCTCCTGGAGATGACGCAGAAGGCCGATCAGCTCGCCCTGGGGCACCGGCGTCTGGGCGACGAGCACGGTTCCATCCTCGCGCATCGCCACCGTGATCTGCCGGCTCTGCTCCTTGACCTTTCCCGGATTCTGCGTCTCCGGCAGGAGCACCGGGCTGTCCCGGCGCAAAATCGGCGTGATCACCATGAAAATGATCAGAAGGACCAGACAGACGTCCACCAACGGTGTGACATTGATCTCACTGCGAACCGCCGCTTTGCCGACCGCTACGTTCATCGCGCCACCTCCTGGAGGATTAGAAGGTGAGCGGAGGATTTCAGTTCCCTCGGAGATCTCGAGCGGATTCTTGATCATTGGTCCGTCCATAGAGGCGGAGGACATATCCTGTGACAATGAGTGAACCCGAAAATTCCATCCGCTGGCCGGCGGACTTCACGCCGGCGCAATGCCCGGTCCATGTGACGAACGAACTCGCCGTGCGGGTGCCCGTGGACCGCGTCTGGGCCTGGCTGATCCGGGCGGCCCTCTGGCCGAGCTGGTATTTCAACTCGAAGGACATCTGCTTTCTCTCCGGTCCGCCGCCGGATCTCGCGCTCGGTACCCGTTTCCGCTGGTGGACGTTCGGCGTCACCATCGAATCGACCGTCCGCGAATTCGTCCCCGGGGAGCGCATCGCCTGGGACGGCCACGCCTTCGGTGTCCATGTCTACCACGCCTGGCTGATCCGCCCGACGCAGGACGGCTGCCACATCCTGACCGAGGAGGTCCAGCGCGGCTTTAAGTCGCGCCTCGGTGCCGTCATTTGGCCCACCCGGATGTCGCACCACCACGGGATCTGGCTCGAACGGCTGCGCGACAACGCGGCGAGCGGAATGCCTCCGGGGTGATCTATTCTCAGAACTGACCGCTCGCGCCGCCGCCGCCGAACTGGCCGCCGCCACCCTCGAATTTCGGCTCTTCGTGAATCGTCCGCGCCTCCGGCGCCAGGGTGAGGACGGCGGCGCCGGCTTCGAGCAACCGCCCCCGGGCCGGGTCCTGGAAGAGCGGCGCCGCGGTGAAGCCGTGGCGCTCGCCATCCCGGCCGGATTCGAGATAGCGCCGCAGAGCGAAAACCACCGCCATCAGCACGGCGCCCGAGACGGCGAGGACGACCCAGAGCGGCGCGAGATGGACATACCAGCGCAGCGTGACCAGGGACGCCACGGCGGTTCCGGCACCGAGGACGAGGAGCGGATAGCGGCGCCCGCGGAGGCCGAGCGCCAGAAGGATGACCGGCATGAGCGCCGTCGCCGCCAGCGCCAGCCACCACAGGAGATCTCCCCCCGGCGGCGTCTGCTTGTGACGCTCGCCGATCTCCTCGATCGCCTGCGCTTCCCAGGAGCCGAGGTGCACCGCGGCGTAGAGGCCGGCAAGAGCCACAGAGAGGATGACCGTGCACGAGGCCCGGTGCGCCGGTGGCAGACGGGGCGAAACGGAAAGCCGGAGCAGCAGCGGCGCCGTGGCCAGCGGCAGGACGATCCACCACAACCGGCCCAGGGGCAGATGCGAGAGGGCCACCAACAGACCCGCGGCGGCGGCTCCGGCATAGAGCGGATAGCCCCAGCGCCACGCCGCGGCGGCGCAGAGGAGGGCTCCGATCAGGCAGAGGATCGGCACCGCGGCGGTGGAGGAGTGATTGTTGTCGAAAACCCACCACCCCATGGCGCCGAGCACGTAGCTGATCGCCATCAGCGAAGTGGCCGCCTCGATCCCTCCTTGCCGCCGGCGCAGACTGCCGAGTTGAACGTCGGTGACGAACGCCAGCGCCATGCCGGCGAGCAGCGCCAGGACCGCCAGGACATCGCCACGGTCCGTGCCGCCGATGCCACTGAGCACGCCGATGAAACCGAAGAGCGCATTTCCAGCGAACAGGGTGAAGAGGAAGAGAAGCACCCGGAAGACCGGCCCCATACGCGACCGGTCGTCCGGGTAGCGCGCCCGGATGGCGGTGAGCTGCGCATCGTCGATCACGCCGGCTCCCCGCCACGAGCGGGCGGCGTTGCGCACCGCCTCGGCGCGGGCGGCGCGGGCGAGTTCCGGCGTCACAGCGGCTCCTGCAAACGGCGCTGGGCGACGATCAGGCCGATGATCACGAGGATCGAGGTGATCGAGAACCAGAAGCAGCCGAGAGCCTCGGCAGCCTCGGTGCCCAGCGCCTCGACCAGGAGCCGGCTCAACGCGACGTACGCGGCGACAACGCCGAAGGCGAACAGCGGAAAGCGGCGGAACCGGTAGGCGCCGGCCGCCAGCGCCGCTCCCACCACCAGCAGCGCGGCGGACCAGGCGCGGCCGGTCCGCCCGCTCTCCGTCATGCCCGACGCGAGGCCGCAGAGGATCAACAGCCAGCCCAGGTGGACGGCCAGCGGCTCGAAGTGCGCCTTGCGCCGGGTGCGGACGAGGACGACTCCGAGGACCGCGAACAGCACACCGCAGGCGATGGCGTTCCAGCGCACCGCTCCCGCGTGCGCCCAGAGGATCGAGCCGAGGCGGCCGGCGGAGACGCCGCGCCAAGCCGCGAAGGTCGAGAGCGCCAGCGAGAAGACGACGCGCGAGTCGAACCGGACCGCGGCAAGGCCGGTCGCCAGCGCCACGAGCAGCAGGTGCCAGGGCCACTCGGCCCCCAGCGGCGTGAATTTGACCTCTAGATAGGCGAGATCCGCCGCGGCGAGGAGAACTCCCAGGAGGAGGACGTAGTCGAACGCCAGATTCGGCGACGGCACCTCGCGCCAGGAAAACGGCGGCGCCACCCGCACCACCCAGACGAGCGCCGCCAGCGCCGCGAGACCGAGCCCGGCGGCGATCACCACCGGTCCGATCCGGTCCAGATTCTCCTTCACCAGCACTCCGACGCCCCCGGTAATCAGGAGGACACCGACGTATAGCAGGAAGCGCAGCTCGCCATGGACCGACAACAGCTCGCCGCGTGCCACCCGCAGCAACAACGGCGCCGCCTCGGGCGGCACGATGCCGCTCTCCGCCAGTTCGGGAACCGCCTGGGCCACGTCGGGGTTCATGGATTTTTCCTGGTCGTCATCTTATCCCAATGCGCTACGATCTCGGGCCGCTGTGAAGAACACCAGCTCGTCTACTCCACTCGGCCGCGAAGGCATCGCCTGGCTCGCCGCCGTCGCCGTCCTCGCCGCGCTCCTCGCCGGCTGGATGGACCTGTCGCCGCTCCACCGCTACCACAACAGCGACTCGCTCATCCCGATCCTGGTCAGCCTGAATCGCTGGACGCCGTTCTTCTGGGAGCAAAACCGCTTCGGCATGCTGCTGCCGCTCCTCGCGCTGCCGTTCCGGCATCCGTTCCACAATCTGCTCGTCCAGGTCTGGCTGCGGCTTCTCGCCCTGGTGCTGTCCTTCTTCCTACTCGCCCGCGTCGCTGTGCCACGCCGCTACTGGCCGGCGGTCGGCGGCACCGCGCTCGCTCTCGTCCTCGCCGTGCGCAGCGTGCCGCACCTGACCTATCTCCATGAGCAGCCGTACTTCCAGGCGATGGCATTGGCCCTGGGCGGCGTGCTCCTGCTCGACGACGGCGGCTGGGCGCGGCGGATCGGCGGCTCGATCCTGATCGCCCTGGCGTTCTGGATCTCGCCCGGCACGCTGTTCTGGCTGATGCCGATCGCGATCGTCAAAATCGCTCAACCGCCCGGCGAAGGGCGGACGGCGAGACCGTGGCGGCGCAATCTGTATCTCTGCGTCCTCCTCGGAGCCTGCCTCGACGCCAGCCTGGCCGCTTCGGCGCTGTACGCCCGCAAAGCCTATGGCGGCACCGACCTCGGCACCGTTCCGGAGAAAAGCTGGCCGCTGGGCTGGCGCCGCCTGGCGGAGGAGACGGTGCACTATCTCTCGCCCGGCTGGGTGGCGGCGGTCTTCGTCCTCCTCGCCGTCGCCGCGGTCCTCTCTCTCCTCGGCAAGGCGCGCGGCGCCTTCTCCTCCGGCCTCGCCCTCACCGCCGCCGCCGCCGGCGAGATCGCCGTCCTCGGCACCAGCGCCTGGCTCCATCGCCAGCTCTTCGACGTCCGCTATCTGACCTCTGGCCTGACCGCGTTGACCGTCGCCGGACCGGCGCTCCTGTTCTGCCTGACTCTCGAGAGGGCGCCCGCCGTCTGGCAACGCACCGCCAACGCGCTGGTTCTCGCGGCGCTGATCCCCCTGATGCTGTTCCGTTTCGGTCCGCCCTCTCCGGCACGGGCGCGAGCGGCGCTCGACACCGGCCTCGGACTGCATTCGCCGGCGGTCCTGGCGAGCGGCGCCACGCACGTGATCGGCAACTTCTGGCGCGTCTGGCCGGCGGTCTTCCACGCCAACCTGCTGCTCGACGAACGCGGAGAGAAGCAAAAAATCTGGGGGATCACCTACCGCAGCGCACCGACCCGGAGCCTTTGGACGCCAGCGGATTGGACCCGCGCCCGCTTCGCCGGCCTCGGACCGGACGGCGAGATCGAGCGCGAGCGGCGGCGCTTCGGCATCCCGCCGCTCTATCGCAAGGCCTACGCCGGTCCGGTCCCGATCGCGACCGTCACTCCGCCCGGCATTCCGGAGCTGCTGCTGCCGCCGCCACCGCCGCTGAGCCCGGACGCGCGGCCCGAGAGCCTGCCCGGCCTCGACTTCCATCCCATCCGTCCCTGCCGGCTACTCGACACCCTGTGGAGCGAGCCGCTGGTCTCCGGCGCGCCGCCCCAGCGTATCGACGTCGCCGCGTATGGCACGTGTGGCATTCCGCGCAGCGCCCGCGCCGTGGCGGTGAACGTGCAGTCCGTCCTGCCGCCGAGCGACGGCTGGATCACCGTCTTTCCGGCCGGCCGGCCGCGGCCCTCCGTCTCGACCCTGAGCTTCCGGGCCGGCAGCGGCATCACCTCCAGGTTCCAGATCCTGCCGCTGTCCCCTGGAGTCAGGTTGGCCCTGGCGGCCACCGTCGCGGACGGCGGCGACGTGCGGGTCTACCTGGACGTCACCGGCTACTTCCTCTCCCGCCCACAGTCGCGCTAGAGTCGCGCCGCAACCGACCTGACCGGGAGGTCCACCTTATGCCGACGGATGCCGCGCTGCTCGCCGGAGTCCCATTCTTCAAGTACCTCGACGACGACGAGCGCGAGCTGCTCGCCAAGCAGATCGACGAGGTCAGCGTCCCTGCCGGCCAGATGGTCTTCGAGGTGAACGATCCGGGAGGCACCATGTACGTCATCCGCGCGGGCCGCGCGGAGGTTTTCTTCAACGATGACACCGGTGAGCGCATCGTGCTCGAAAACCCCGGTCCTGGCGAAGTCTTCGGCGAGATCTCCTTCCTCGACGGTGGCGGGCGCACCGCCTCCGTCCTCGCCACCGAGGACCTCGACGCGCTGGCGGTGGACCGAGAAGACCTGGACAAGCTTTTCCGCGTCCACCCGCAAGCCGGCCTCGACATCATCCAGGCGATGGGCAACCGGCTGCGCCGCACGGTGGACCTGCTGCGCCACACCGCCTCGCGCAACGTCAACACTGAAGTCGAAGACCGCCGCTCCAAGGTCGAGAAGGTCGCCGACTGGATCGCCGCCTTCTCGGGCAGCCTCACCTTCCTCAACCTGCACATCCTCTTCTTCGCGGTCTGGATCCTCCTCAACGTCAACTGGCTGCCGGGCTGGAAGCCGCCGCTGTTCGACCCTTTCCCCTTCGGCCTGCTCACCATGGTCGTCTCGCTGGAGGCGATCATCCTCTCGGTCTTCGTCCTCCTGAGCCAGAGCCGCCAAGCCGAAAAAGACCGCATCCGGGGCGACATCGAATACGAGGTCAACCTCAAAGCCGAGCTCGAAGTGGCCCAGCTCCACGAAAAAATCGACCGCCTCCACACCGAGGCGCTGCGGCGGTTGGATCATTTGCAGCGTGAGGTGGGGAGGAATGGAGGGCGGGGGTAAGGGGGTCTTGACCTAACCTGGCGGATTATCATTCGCCCACCCTCTCCTGCTGCTTCTGCTTCAGGAGGCGACGGACCTCCTTCTCTTCCGGCGTCGGCGAGTAGCTCTCATAGACACGATTGAGGGACTCCAGCAGAGTCTGGCTCTCGTGACGCCGAAGGAACTCCTCGACGGCACGAGCGAACAACTGGCTTCGCGAGATCTTCTGCTGACGTGCAAAGGCGTCAGCTCTCTCGAATAGGGGCTCGGGAAGCGAGATCGCGGTCTTGACGATGGGCATGGCAGCCTCCTTGCTCCTGCAAAGGATGAACCTTGTTTATACCAATCTCAACCGGAGCCGCGAGCGTCTAGAGAGAGACCCGCTTCGCGATGATGTCGTCGACATGACAGGCAAAGTCGTCATGATAGTAGGATCTCAGGCTCTTCCACCGGTTCTCCAGGCGATGGTGACGCACGAGGTATTCGAGGTCCCGCTGCCAGGATTCATACATCTTCTGCTCGATGAGCTTCATCTGCCCCTGGTGGAAGATGTTCTCGTGCAGCAGAAGCCACCAGGTGACGAGGCCCATGTACTGCGCCTTCTCCACCTCGCCCATCGTCTCGAACGTCTTGGCTCCATGCAGCCAAAGCTCCACCACTTTGGGATCCTGGATCATCAAGAGGTGGAACGGCGATGAGATCTGGACCAGCGCCTGCGCATTCGCCGCCCTGGTCAGTTGGGTCTGTTTGTAGAGTTGGAAGAGGACGAAGACGAGAGAAAACGGGATGAAAACCCCTTGCATGATGATGGAGATGTTGGCCAGGTCCTGTAATTTCATCGAGCCCCTCCGCGGCGTAATAGTCAAGAATCTTCCACTACTTAGGGCCTGTCACAAAATAATTGGCTCGTGTTAGGAAGCCGGTAAATCGCGGCACAGCGGTCCGTAGAGACGGGCCAGCGGATACCACAGCCCTCTCCGAAACCATCGCCGGTCGGCCCGTCTCAACCTCGAAAGGCCACTACAGAACCGATTGCCCGGTAGCGATCCCGCCACGTTCCACTACTGTTGAGACGCCCCGGCCGATGATGGACCCCGGCAGGATATCGAACATGGTCTGGGGCGTCTCTACGCACCGTTTTGCCAGATTGAGACAGTTGTTCAGTGACGAGCCTGAGCCGCGCCGCGGCCGCCGGGATCTTCTTTTGGTGCCTCCATCGATTGGCCCCAGTCGCCTGAGCTCTCGCCCGGTAAGCGCCTTCGTGTGTCTATCGTACCGCAGGTATTGACGGTGCAGTGCCTTACTTCAGGGACCATTCGGGTCTTCACCTTGGTTCAGAGAATAGGATGACCTTATTGCAATCCCCGGCATGCTCGAAGTAATGTGCGTCCGCAATGCAGGTACCGGCGTAGCCACAACAAGATGCCCGAACTGCGTGACGTCAAGTTGAGGTCCGCGTTTCCTGCTCCACTAGACAGTATGCCTGTTCGGGCATACACTGACGGAGGAAGAGCGATGGCACCGGCCCGTGCCGCTGTCGAGACCAAGCCTGTCCGCTGGGTTGGAAGGAGCAAGGAAGATCTGAGACGTTTCCCGGAGGAAGTTCGACGGCGAGTCGGAGGCGCACTTTGGGATGCGCAGCTTGGCCGCAAGGCGTCTTACGCCAAGCCACTGAGGGGCTTCGGCGGAGCTGGCGTCCTGGAGGTTGTAGACGATTTCGATGGCGATACCTACAGAGCGGTCTATACGGTCCGCTTTTCCGGGGTTGTCTATGTGCTGCACGCTTTTCAGAAAAAATCCAAGCGCGGCAGCGCCGTTTCAAAGTCCGATCTGGACTTGATCGACCAGCGGCTCGCACGGGCACAGGAGGATTACGAGCAATGGCTAAAAGACAAGTGACGACCGAAATTCCCGTCACTCCGAGCAGCGGCAATGTGTTCGCGGATCTGGGCTTTGCCGAACCCGAGGAAGAGCTGACGAAGGCCCAACTGGCCAGCCACATCCGGCAGGTGGTCAAACGCCGACGGCTGACACAGGTGGCAGCCGCCGCGCTGATGGGAATCGACCAGCCGAAGGTCTCAGCTCTGCTCAATGGCCGGCTGGCGAGTTTCTCTACGGAGCGGCTGATGCGCCTGCTGACGACTCTCGGGCAGGATGTCGAGATCGTAGTTCGGGAGAAGCCCGACGTGCTTGAGAGAGGGCGAATCCGAGTCCTTGGCGAAGCGCACGCCTGAGTGTCCCCAAAGAGGAGGTTATCTCGGTTCCGGCCCTCCGTCCACCGCAGGACCGATGCCTAGAACCGCAGCGCCAGGCTGTCCCGCACCCGCGTCCAGACTTCCGCCCCCCGCGTCTGGTCGAAGCGGTAGATGACGAGCACCTGATAGATCGACTGCCCACGGAGGAGGACGACACCACGGAGCGCCATGGACTCTCCGTTTTGCCGGTGGATCGTCGCCGACACGTTGTAGGCCGGCAGGCCGGAGACGGTCGTGGCCTGCTTGGCGGAGTCCACGGAGGCGACCCCCGCGGCATTGCGCAGGTTGGCGGTCGTGCCGTCCGCCGCGCCGGCCAGGCTCAGCGCGAGGCCCTGCCGCATCTTGATCCGGATGGCCATGGCGTTGAGGCCGTCCTTCTCGAGCGACAGGGCGGCTGAGCTCTCGACGTTCTTGCCGACTTCCGGTGGGAGGTCCACGGGGCTGGGGTTGAGCGGCCACGGCGCTTCGAAGCGAAGCTCGCCGCCACCGATCGACTGCACGCTCCACGGCTTCGTCAACACCTCCGCGGGCACCTCCGGATCCTGGCGGAACCGGCTCACCACGTACCGGACGCCCAGGAGGCCGACCAGGACGCCGACAATGATCATCAGAGCCTTCAGCGGCTTACTGTCCATTCCTGACCTCCGGGGGTGACGGCTCCCAGCTTAACAGGAGCCCGATTGGATTGGCCAACCCTGTAACCTTTCCCCCGCGGCCGACGTAAGGAGAGTAGACACCGGCCCATCAGAGGCTTTCCGGGACTTCCCGGTGTCCCCAAAAGAGGGCACTCATGAGCAAAACCAAGAAATGGCTGATAGCCAGTGGCGCGATGCTTGTCGTCGTCGCCGGCAGTCTCGTGGTGGCGCGCGCCACCACCGGATCCAAGAACAAGGACCAAGAGTCTCCGTTCCGCCTCGGCAAGGTGCAGGCCGAGGATCTGCAGGTCAACGTGCGCGAGGTTGGGATCGTCGACCCCGTGGTCAAGGTGGACGTCAAGTCGGCGGTTTCCGGGCGGGTGCTCGGCCTCCGCGTCCGCGAGGGCGACCAGATCAAGACCGGGGACGTGCTGGCCGAGGTGGAGCCGGACGTCAACCAGGCGCAGTCGCTCTCCGACGTCAAATCCGGCGTCAGCCAAGCCGAGCTGCGGCTGCGCGACGCCGACCGTGAGCTGGCGGCCCAGCAGGCGCTCTATGACAACGGCCTGATCGGCAGCCAGGCGCTGCGCAACGTCCAGACCACCCGCGACCTCGCGGCCGACGCGCTGGCCAACGCCAAATCGCGCTACCAGATCGTCGAAGACCACGGCATCCCCATCTCCGGCGCCGTGGGCAGCCAGCGGGCACGGGTGACGTCGCCGATGTCGGGCGTCGTCATCAAGAAAGGCATCGAGCTGGGGCAGACCGTAACCTCCGGCGTCTCCTCCTACAACGACGGCACCGTGATGTTCACCGTCGCCGATCTCAAGTCGCTGATCATCCGCGTCAACCTGAACGAGGTGGACATCGCCAAGGTGCGCGTCGGCCAGCCGGTGCGCATCACCCTGGACGCCTACCCGCAGAAGACCTTCACCGGCAAGGTGCGTTTCGTCGCTCCCGCCGCCAAGGTGGTGGACAAGATCAAGGTCTTCGAGATCGAGGTCGCGCTCGACAAGCTGGACGAGGCGTTCCGCACCGGCATGAGCGCCAACGTCGAGATCCTCGGCGAGCGGCGCGGCAACGCGCTGTCGATCCCTCTCGAAGCGTTGCAGCGGCGCGAGGGGCAGACGGTGGTCTATCGCCTGAAGCCGAACCTGACCGCCAAGGAGATCGAAAAGGCGCGCGACGCGCTGAACGGCCGCAGCAAGTTCGTCTGGATGTCGGAGAACTGGAAAGATTATTTCGAGCCGGTGACGGTGACCGCCGGCATCGCGACGCTGGAGCGGGCGGAGATCGTCGCCGGCCTCGGCGTGGGCGATCAGGTGGCGCTCGAAGACGTGACGCGCAAGAAGGTCGAGAAGGACGACGAGAACAACTGATTCTTGAGATCAACCGGGAGACACGCTATGCGAATCATTGAAACTCGTGGCCTGACCAAGACCTACGGCAGCAACGGCAACGCGGTGCACGCCCTGCGCGGCATCGATCTCGACATCGAGCGCGGCGAATACGTGGCGCTGATCGGTCCGTCCGGCTCCGGAAAGAGCACGCTGATGGCGATCCTCGGCTGTCTCGACCTGCCCACCGGCGGCAGCTACGCGCTCGGCGGCACGCAGGTCGAAAAACTGAGCGGCTCGGAGCTGGCGGCGATCCGCAACGAGAAGATCGGCTTCGTCTTCCAGCAGTACAACCTGCTGCCCAAGGCGACCATCGTGCGCAACGTCGAATTGCCGATGCTCTATGCCGGCGTGCCACGCAAGGAGCGGCGGCAGCGCGCGCTCGACCTGCTCGCCAAGGTGGGCATTCCGGACAAGGCGAACGTCCTGCCCGGCGCCCTCTCCGGCGGCCAGCGGCAACGGGTGGCGATCGCCCGCGCGCTCGCCAACCGGCCGGCGCTGCTCCTCGCCGACGAGCCCACCGGCGCGCTCGACTCGCAGACCGGGCAGGAGGTGCTGGGCCTGTTCCGCGAACTGCACGCCCAGGGCAACACCGTGCTGCTGGTGACCCACGATGCGAGCATCGCGGCGCTCGCCGGGCGCCAGATCGAGCTGCGCGACGGCTCGATCTACGCGCAGCAACGGCGCGCGGTGGCGGCGTGAGGTCCGGCCATGAAATCCACCGGCGCATTTCGTGAACGCCTGCACGAGGCGTGGATCGAGCTGACAGAAAACCCCGGGCGCTCGCTCCTCCAGGCCCTGGGTGTGATGCTCGGGGTCGCTTCCGTGCTCGGCGGTTTCGCCATCTCCGACAGCCAGCGGCAGCAGGCCGAAAAGCTGTTCAGCCGCCTCGGCGGCATCGACAAGCTGAACGTGCTGCCCACCGACACCGTGTACGACGGCGCGCTCACCGCGCTCCAGTCCGCCAACCTCGGCCTGCGCCAGGACGACGCCTCCGGCGGCGGCGCCATGCCGACGGCCAAAGGGGTCAACGCCACCAGCATGCTCAAGGAGGCGCGGGCCCGGGTGCGCTCGGAGGCCGCCGACCAGGAGCGCGACGTGAGCGGCATCGGCGCCGACTACGTGGCGATGAACGGCTACGAAGTCGATCAGGGCCGCGATTTTTCCGCTCACGATTTCGTGAGCGGCGCACCGGTCGTGATCCTCGGCTCCGAGGCGGCGCGCGTCTTCTTCCCCACCGGCGAGATCGTCGGCCGGCCGCTGCGCCTCGGCGACACGCGGGTGACGGTGATCGGTGTCTTCAGCGAACGGACCTTCCGCTTCCGCAAGGGACAGAAGAACATCTTCGCCTGGCGCAACCGCATCGTCGCCGCGCCCGCCCTGTTGGTGTCGGAGCGCATGAATGGCGATCAATACCACCGCGTGGACCGCATCACCTTCCGCATGCCCGATTTGAAGGCGATGGCCGATTTTTCCAAGGAGCTGACCTCGCTCGTCACCTCGAACCATCGCCTGCAACAGGATTTCCGGCTCGACGACGTGCAGAAGCGTCTGGAGCGCCAGCTCAGCCAGGGCGACGTCTACAACCTCATCTTCATGCTCTCCGGCGTGCTGGCGCTGATCGGCGGCGGCATGGTGAACGTGAACATCCAGCTCGCCTCGCTCAAGGAACGGGTGCGCGAAGTGGGCATCCGCATGGCGATCGGCGCGCCGGGCTCGGAGATCTTCAAGACGTTCATGACCGAGGCGCTGCTGCTGACGGCGCTGGGAAGCCTGATCGGTTTCCTCGTCGGCGTCGTCTTCGCCTGGGTGATCACCGCCTCGATCGGTGTGCCGCTGTCGCTCAATCCGCTGAGCTTCCTGTGGGCCACGCTGATGGCGCTCGTGTTCGGTTTCCTGTTCGCCCTCTACCCCGCCGTCAAGGCCAGCCGGCAGTCGCCGATGGAGGCACTGCGCTATGAGTGAGGTCCTCGCTTTCGTACCCAGCCTGACCGATCCGGGTGGTCCGACCGCCCAGGCCACGGTCCGCCGCCGCACGATCGGCGTGCGCGCCGCGCTGGTGTGGGAAGTGATCACCGGCGGATTGATCGAGCTGTGGGCGCACAAGCTGCGCTCGCTCCTCACCCTGACGCTCCTCATGCTCGGTGTCTTCGCGCTGGTGGTGATGACCTCGGTTCTCGACGGCGTCAAGGACAAAGTGGGCACCGGCTTCGCGGGCATGAGCTGGGACGGCACGCTCGTCCTCGTCCCCAAGAAAGCGCAGACCTCCGAGGAGCAGAAACGGTTCGCGATGAGCCTCGGCCTGCGCTCCGAAGATCTGGCGCGCCTCACCGCGCCGCACGACAAAGTGGCGGGATTCTCGCCGCGCGCCACCAAACGGAGCGTCGTGCGGGTGGCCGGCGGCGCCGAGCGCATCTTCGTCAACGGCGTCACCGCCGATTATTCCTTCCTGATGGACCGCCCGATCAGCCTCGGCCGCGGCATCACCGACAACGATCAACGGCGGCACTCGGCGGTCGCGGTGCTCGGTGCCACACTCGCCAACAAGCTCTTCGGCGGCAGCGATCCGGTGGGGCACGACCTGGTGATCGAAAACGTGCCGTTTCGCATCGTCGGCGTGCTGGCGAGCGGGCAGATCTTCAACGAAGAGCTGTACATGGACGCCAACGGCGCCCTCATTCCGCTCACCACCTACATGGACCGCATGGACACCGATCACCAGCTCTCGCAACTGACGGTGAAGCTCAAGTCGAAGCGCGACCTGGACGAAGTCTCCGCCGTCATGCTCGCCCGGGCGCGGCAATCGCACCACGGCATCGAGGACGTGGAAGTGAAGAACCTCGACGCCGAGCTGGCGCGCGCGCATCAACAGTTCCAGGATCAGATGGACGGCTGGACCGTCGTGCTGCTGAGCCTCGCCGGCACGGTGCTCCTGGTGGGCGGCGTCGGCGTGCTCTCGGTGATGCTGATCTCGTTCTCCGACCGCCGCTACGAGATCGGCCTGCGCAAATCGATCGGCGCCGACGACGGCCAGATCCTCGTCCAGTTCCTGCTCGAAGCGATGGTCCTGGCGGCGATCGGAGCCTCGATCGGCACCCTCGCCGGCAGCATCCTCTGCCGCGCGCTCTCCGATAAATTCCCCTGGGGCCTGGTGGTCAACCCTTACGGCCTCGCCGCCGCCTGGGGCATCGCGCTCCTCCTCGCCGTGGCCTTCGGGCTCTACCCGGCCATCCGCGCCGCGCGGCTGTCACCGATGGAGGCGATGCGGTAGGCGAAAAGGCCTGGCATGAGCAATGCAAGATGAGGCTTGTACTCGCGAAAAAACCAACTCGGAGGTACGTTATATGAACGCGAAAAAGACTCTTGCCCTCTTGCTTCTGACCGCCCTGTTCTGTCTCGCTGTTTCGGCCTGCTGCTTCGATCCGTTCTACCACCACGGCCGGGGAGGCCGCGGTGGCCACGACCGCAGGATCAGCGCCACTTTCCAGACCCCTGATCTCGGCTGGCCGGCCTTCGATCAGACCCTCTCCGTCGGTTAAATCAATCCCTTCCCAACAACCTATTTCACCCGCGCCGGCGGCCTCGCCAGAGCGGGTGAAGTGCGGTCTCGAGAGGCCGGCGCCGTCCTGTCGCGAGGACACGAGCCGGGGGATCACAACAACGAACGGGCGCGGCAATTAGGGCTTCACACCGCCAGCCGAGTGCTCACGCTGCTGGTCACGGAGGATGCTCGTCTTTGCCTCTGCGCGGGCAATGTATCCGACCAGGAAGTTGATCAGCCTCGGGTTGAAGAACCCGTTGTGGCCGTTGATGATGTGCTTGGACACCTGCACGACCAGGAAGGGGAGATCCGGATCAACCCCGGGCTTTGGTGTCAGAACTGTGCCGTAGAGGTGCACTTCGCCCGCGAGCTTCGTCGCGATGAGCGCGCCGCGCAAGTCAGACGCTGTGGGCAGTCTGTTTCCTAGATTACCCGCGCTGAACGCCTCTCTCTGCCGGGCATCCAGCTCGACCCCGGAGCCGCAGCCGTCCGAGGCAGGATCCGGACCTTGCCAATCCGCCGACGGATCCAGCTTCAGGAAATGCGTCACTTGCGAGGAATCGTTACCCAACGCGACTCGCACGGCCTCTCCCTGCTCACGGCTCGCTATGCCCTGAGACAGCAGAGAGAAAAAACGGCCGATAGGGAAAACGGTCTTACGAGGGCCGTCGTTCTCCGCAGAGAGCGTCAAGAGGATTGGACTCTGGCTACTCGCGTAGGTAGCCCTGGCGGAGAGATCTGCGACGTTGTGGTACAGAGAGGCTTCGAAGGCTGGATTGATCAGGACGACCAGATCTCCAAAACCTTCCAGGAGCCGAGGAGGTTCCCGCAGATCGACCTTGCCGGTGATGGGTACGTTCTCGGCAAGAGGACGGCTGATGTCCTGGAAAAGGGCCCTTTCGGCCACGGCTCCGCCAAAGCTATGGGCGACCGTCACTAAGCCGGTGAGCGGGCCGGTCCGGTTGATGTCTCGCTGCAACGCTCCGAGCCGAAGCAGGAATTCGCGCAGGTCGGAGCCCCCGGTGCGATGACCGGCGGCCTTCCGGTCCCAAAACGTCAGATATTTAAGCGCCGTTGGCACGGAGCGCCCCCGCCAGCCGAGGTAGATGCCCGCAATCTGAAGTTTGCCCGGATGCCCGAGGATGGCCCTCGCGGTCACGTAGTGTGGTTGATTGACCTCTCGGTCGAGGAGCTCGAGAGTCGCTCGGAAGCAGGCGAGATTCCCGTCCGAGGCGCAGGCATTATGGTGCCAGCCATGGATGAAGACGACGATAATTGTGGGCTCTCGGCGAGCCAGAGCCGCCACATGGTCGAAAACATTCTGGGCTTGGACCCGGGAATGGTACCACCCCTGATCGTCAAACTCGACAACTCCAAGGGAGTACTCCCGATCATTCTCCTGCCGGTGCTCGAACGATTTGTCCGGCGGAAAGAACTCCTGATTCAGATAGGTGCGACAGCTCAGGGAGACCAAGCAAATCATTGCCAGGACAGACACACGGCGGATAGCATTCATGGAGCACCTCGCTCAAGCCCATCGGGCTCTGAACAGGCAAGAAACCGTAGTGCCGGCCCTTGCCAGTGTCTAAGACGGACGCCTCCGAAGAATTTTCCCAGCGCGGCGCCCGCCGCGCCTGGCGGAGCGCCCACGGCGCTGTCTGCTGTTGAATCCGGCAGCGGGTCCAGCGTATCCTCAAAGGCCGGCCGGGGGGGATATGAACCACTGGAAAGAAACCGCTGAAGTCGTCTCGCGGCTCACCGAGCTGGCGGCGGCGGGACAGCGTGCGGCGCTGGCCACGGTGGTGCACATCGTCGGCTCGGCGTACCGGCGCCCGGGCGCCAAATTCCTCATCGCAGAGACGGGTGGCACCCTCGGCAGCGTCAGCGGCGGCTGTCTGGAGGCCGACGTGCGCGAGGTGGCCCGGGACGTGGTCATTGCCACGGGAGCTCCGAGCCTGCGGCACTACAAGACGGGGGCCGACGAGGACATGGTGTGGGGGCTCGGCCTGGGTTGCAATGGCATGGTGGACGTCTTCATCCAGCCGGCGACCGAGGGTCCGCTGGCGGCGATCACCGGCCGCCTGCGCGAGTTGCTGGCCGGCGATTCCCCGTTCGCGCTCGCCACGGTCGTAGATGGCTCCAGCGATCTGGGAGCGACACAGGTGATCGAGGCGGACGGGTCCATGCACGGCTCGCTCGGCCCAGCGGATGTCGATACGCTGGCCGTGGACCGCGCCCGCGGGCTGATGGCGTCCGGCCGCTCGGGGGTGCACCGGCTCGACGGCCGCGGGGTCTTCGTCGAGATTCTGCCGCCACCGCCGCACCTTCTCGTCTGCGGCGCCGGCGACGACGCCCAGCCGCTCGTCGCCTACGCGGCGGACGCCGGATTCCGCGTCACCGTGCTCGATCACCGGCCGGCGCTCCTGACGCCGGAGCGTTTTCCGCAAGCCGCGCGCCTCGTCGCCGGGCGTCCGGATGCGGACGTGCAACTGCCGCCAGCCCAGCGCTCGCGCGCGGTCGTCATGGCCCACTCGCTTGCGATCGACCGCGGCTGGGCGCAGCGACATCTCGCGTCAGGTGTCCCCTACGTCGGAATGCTCGGCCCGCGCGAGCGCACGGTGAGCATCCTGCGCGAGATCGGCGCCGAAGGCGAAATCGACGCCGGAAGGGTCTTCGGTCCGGTCGGTCTCGATCTCGGCGCCGATGGACCGCGCCAGGTGGCGATCAGCATCATCGCCGAGCTCCTCGCCTTCGAAGCGAAACGGGAGCCGCGCCATCTCAATGAACGGCGGGAGGCCATCCATGCCGTCGTTTGACGGGGCAGGTCCGTTTTTCTAGAATAGGGTCATGGCCAGACGCGCAGTTCTCTCTCTGGATGACGACATTGCGGATCTCCTCGATGCGGAGGCCCGCCGCAAGGGCCGTCCCTTGGATGAGGTTCTGAACGACCATCTGCGACAGAGCTTGGAGCCGCCGACTCGCCGGGTGGGCACGGGAGACCGATTCAGAGTAAAGGCCAAACCACTCCAGGCACGTCCTGGGTTCGACTTCGACGATATCGAAGGGCTGCTCGAAAAGCTCGAGGCCCCGTGATCCTGGCTGACGCCAACCTCTTCATCTACGCCTACGACCAGACGAGTCCGTTCCATGTGCCGGCTCGGAGGTGGCTTGAGCGGGTGCTCTCGGGCACTGAGCCCGTCCGCTTGTCGTGGACGAACCTCCTTGCGTTTCTGAGAATCACGACTCACGCGCGTGTGTTCGCCTACCCCTACTCGCTCGAAGAGGCCCTCCAGTTTGTCGAAGGTTGGCTTTCGCAGCCATGCATGGGCCTGCTGCAGCCGGGCCAGCATCATCCTGCGATCCTGTTCTCTCTCCTGCGGAAGACCCAGGTCACGGGCCCTCTCATCATGGATGCCCACCTGGCCGCTCTGGCGATTGAGCATGAAGCAGTGCTCTACTCGACCGACAAGGACTTCGATCAGTTTCCGGGTCTCCGCCGAATCAACCTACTCAAGCTTCAGTAGATGTGCCTTGAAAGCGGCCCGAACCGGGAGTATGGTTCGAGGCGCGCCGGTCGGTCTGACTCGAGGCTCAACGGGCCGGCCGCGGGAGGCCATCCATGCCACCGTCTGAACCGAACGACCGCAGCGGTCCGGTCGCCGGAATCCTCCTCGCCGCGGGCACGTCAAGCCGCATGGGGAGCAACAAGATGCTCTTCGAGCTGAACGGCGAGAGCGTGCTGCGCGGCGCGGCACAGAGGGCACTGGCCGGAGGTCTTGCGCCGCTGCTTGTGGTGGTCGGTCATGAGGCCGAGAAAGCCAGGGCGCAGGTGACAGGCCTCGCCTGTCAGATGGTGGTCAACCCCGGCTACGAGAACGGCATCACCACCTCCCTGCACAAGGGCATCGCGGCGGTGCCGCCGGAGGTGGGAGCGGCGATGGTGATGCTCGCCGACATGCCGTTCGTTACTCCGGAGATGATCGCCGGGCTCATCGCGCGCTACCGGGCGTCCCAGGCTCCGCTCGTCATCTCAGTCTATGGCGAGACCGCTGGGATCACCGCCCCGCCGATGCTGTACGATCGCTCTCTCTTCGGCGAGATCCTGACCATGACCGACGGCAGTTGCGGCAAGCAGGTGGTGAAACGCCATCGGCACGAGGCGGAAGTCCTGACTTGGCCGGAGATGGCTTTGACGGACATGGACGTGCCGGACGACTACGCGCGGCTGAAGGCCGCGAGGTCAGGCCCGAGCTTCTGAGGTCGTGGTGAAGTCCACATCGAGCCTTGCTCCCAGGACGTCCGCGATGCGCCTGAGCATGCTGAGAGAGTGGCCCTCGTAGTCAGCGTCTTCGAGCCGACTGATCACAGACTGAGTCGTCTGGACCCTTTCGGCAAGCTCCTTCTGGGTCAGACCGGCCCGGGTTCTGAGGTCATAGATCTGCCGCGCGATTTTGGCATGGATACCTTCCTCTTCGAGAGATGCCTTACGCGCAGGATCCTCGCCGACATATCGCCGGCGAAGGATCGCAACCGCATCGGAGGTTCCCACCTTGGTGCTCATGGCTCTGGTTCCTCACCTGGAGTCGATTCATTCTTGATAGGTGTGCCGCTCAGGATCTGACTCATAAGCAGCTTTCCTCCCCCTCGCGCGCTCGATCTCTACATCCTGTACATGACTCTCTTTGACGATCCCATGGGTGAGCACCGCAGTGCCTGCGTGAAAGAAGTAAAGGATGCGGTACTGGACGCCTTGATAGCTCGCGCGAATTTCGTGAATACCATTGCGAAGAGTGTCGGCCTCTGGGCGGCGCAGCTCATGACCAAGCTCGGCCAGCCGCTCGATCCGGACGATGCACTTGTCCTGGACCTTCCGAGGGAGACGGTCAAGCCAGGCGAGAAGCGGGCAGTTTCCATCGGTTTCGGCATAGAAGACGACCTCGGTCTGCGGCAAAGCTCCCTCCCCTTGGACTATCGCATTATTGCGATTCGCCGTCAAGTCTCCTGACAGTTCGACACCGCGCTTGAACCTACCACCGTCCGGGCGTATTGTTGTCGGACCATGCGCGCCGAGCTGCTCCAGATGGCCGCTGACCTCATTCGCCGGGAGGAGCCTTTCGTGCTGGCCGTCGTGGTGCGGCGCCAGCCGGCCAGCTCGGCCCTGGCCGGTGACATGGCGCTGATCACCGCGTCCGGCGGGTTCCATGGCTGGCTGGGCGGCAGTTGCACCCGGCCGACGGTGGTTCGCGAGGCGCAGCTCGCTCTCGCCGACGGCCAGCCGCGGCTCGTCGCGTTGACGCCCGATCCGGAGGCCGAGAAGCGCCCGGGCGTCGAGGTGTTCCCGATGGCCTGCCACAGCGGAGGGAGCGTGGAGATCTATCTCGAGCCTGTTCTGCCGGTGCCCCGCCTCGTGGTCTTCGGCGTCTCTCCCGCCGCGCGCGCCCTGGTGAAGCTGGGCAAGGCGATGGGCTACGCGGTCACCGCCGTCGATCCCGAAGCCGAGCCGGCGGATTTTCCGGAAGCCGACGAGGTGCTCACCCGGCTTGCCGCGGCCGCTCCGCCGCGCGGGCCGCGCTTCGTCGTGGTGGCGACCCTCGGCGAGCGCGACGAAGCGGCGATCCGCGAGGCTTTGACCCTGGAGCCCGTCTACCTCGGCGTCGTGGCAAGCGCCAAGCGATTCGCCCAGATGCGCGAGACGCTCAGCGGAGCCGGCGTGCCGGCGGCGGCGCTCGACGCGATCCGCAGCCCGGCAGGGGTCAAGATCAAGGCGGAGACGCCGGAGGAGATCGCCCTGTCGATCCTCGCCGAGATCGTCGAACGGCGGCGCGCGGCGGAGGGCCGCCCGGCAGCGATTGCGACGGCGGCGGCGCCCGTAGCGCTCGAAGCGATCGATCCGATCTGTGGCATGACGGTGAAGGTCGCCACCGCCAAGCACACCGCGGAGCACGGAGGAAAAACCTATTATTTCTGCTGCGGCGGCTGCCGTGAGCGGTTCATCGGGTCTCCGGAACGTTATCTCCACCAGGAAGCGACCGCATGAGGGCGGAAATCGCCGCGCTGCAAGAAGACATGGAGCGTCTGGGCTACATTGCCGACCCCGCGATCACGACCGCTCTCTTTTTAGCCCGCGAGATGCGCCGGCCTTTGCTCATCGAAGGCGACGCGGGCGTCGGCAAGACCGAGATCGCCAAGGTGCTGGCCCGGCTGCTCGACACGGAGCTGATCCGTCTGCAGTGTTATGAAGGGCTGGACGTCGCGACTTCCCTCTACGAGTGGAACTACCAGCGCCAGATGCTGCGTCTGCGCATCGCCGAACAGGAACAGAAAAGCGCGGAGGAGATCGAGGACCTGATCTTCGGGCGCTCCTATCTCCTGGAACGGCCGTTGCTGCGCGCGATCACCCGGCGCGAAGGGCCGGCGGTTCTGCTGATCGATGAGATCGATCGCGCCGACGACGGTTTCGAGGCGTTTTTGCTCGAGGTGCTGTCGGACTTCCAGGTGACGATTCCGGAGCTGGGCACGATCCGCGCCGAGCATATTCCGTATGTGGTTCTGACCTCCAACCGCACGCGCGAAATCGGCGACGCATTGCGCCGGCGCTGTCTCTATCTGTATATCGAGCATCCGTCGCTGGAGAAAGAGGTGCGCATCCTGCGTGCCCGCGTGCCGGGAGCCGGCGCCCGGCTGGCGGAGGAGATCGGCCGCTTCATGCAGGCGCTCCGCCGCCGCCGGCTGAGCAAGGCGCCGGGCGTGGCGGAGACGATCGATTGGGCGCAGGCGCTCCTCCATCTCCACCGCGAGCATCTCGACCGTGAGACGGTCGAGCAGACCCTCGGCTGCATTCTGAAAGATCAACACGACCTGCGCGATCTGAGCGGCGCGGCGCTCGATCCGGTGCTCGCGGAGGCGGTGGGATGAGCGAGCCCTCCGACCTCGTCCACCACCTCGCAAGTTTTGCACGCGCTCTCAGCGAGCACGGCGTGGGAGTCAACATGAGCGATGAGGCGGACGGTCTGGCGGCGCTCACCCTGATCGATCTCGGCGACCGCGCCGAAGTGCGCCGCGCGCTGCGGACGGCGCTCAAGATCCGGCCTCGTGACATCTCGGTTTTCGAAGAGCTGTTCGAACGGTTGTGGACGGCACGCACGGGCTCCGCAAGGCTGCTGGCGCAGAAACGGAGGGTGCCAACCGCCGGGCGGCCCCGGCCGCAGTCCGGCGCTCCGCGTCCACGGCCGGATCGGGATTCCGCGCTCGAAACCTCCATGCCGGAAGGCGAGGAGCCCGGCTACAGCCCGGAGGCGGTGCTGCGCCGCAAGCCGTTCGACGAGCTGTCGCCGGCCGATCTGCTGGCCATGGAACGCCTGCTCGCCCGCCTGGCCTTGCGTCTCGCCACCCGCCAGAGCCGGCGGCGGGTACCGTCCGTTCGCGGCGAGGTGGACCTGCGGCGCAGCTTCCGGCGGGCGCTCGCGCATGGCGGCGAATTCCTTTCGTTGGCTCGGCGGGCGCGGGCGATCGAAGAGCCGCGCCTCGTGGTGCTCTGCGACACCAGCGGCTCGATGGATCCGCACGCCCGCTTCCTGCTCGGCTTCATGCTGGCGTTGCGGCGGGTCGCCAAAGCCGAGCGATCGAGCGAGATCTTTGCGTTCAACACGTCGCTCGTGCGGCTCACGCCGTTCTTGCGCACGCTGGCGCCGGAGCGCTTGGGCCGGGTGCTCGAACGCCTGGCCGCCGAAGTGCCCGACTGGGCGGGCGGCACCCGGATCGGCGAATGCCTGGCCGACTTCGTGGAGCATCATCTGGACCAACGGGTGGACGCGCGCACGGTGGTGCTCATCCTTTCCGACGGGCTCGACCGCGGCGACATCGCGCCGCTCGCCGAGGCGATGCGCGCCATTCATACGCGAGCCCGCCGGGTTCTCTGGCTCAATCCTCTGGCGGGAGATGCTCGCTATGAGCCCACCGCCCGCGCCATGGCGGCGGCGCTGCCGTATATCGATCGGCTTCTGCCGGCCCATAACCTCGAGTCGCTGGAGCGGCTCCTTCCCCTGCTGGCCGCCTGACGGGATCAAACGACGGGAGAGAAATCACGATGGGAATGGAGATCACCAAGAGCTTCGTCGTCAAAGCCCCCGCCGGCGCGGTGTGGGACTTCCTCACCGATCCGAAAAAGGTGGCGAGCTGTCTTCCCGGAGCCGCGATCACAGAAAAAGTGGACGATCAGACCTACGGCGGCACGATCACCGTCAAAGTCGGACCGGTGACCGCCAGCTACCGCGGCAAGATGCGTTTCGAACGCCTCGACCCGCAAGCGCGCGAAGCGGAGATCGCCGCCTCGGGCCAGGAGACGCGCGGCAAGGGCGGCGCCGACATGCGGATGAAAAGCAAGATCGTCGAACGCGGCCCCGCCGAATCGGAAGTGTCCGTCGTCTCGGACGTCAACGTGGTCGGTGTGCTGGCCCAGTTCGGCCGCGGCATGATCCAGGACGTCAGCGATCAGCTTTTCCAGAAGTTCACCGACGCCATGCGCCGGCAGCTCGAAACGCCCGCCGCCACCGCCCCGGCGCCCGCCGCTCCGGAAGCGCCGGCCGCGGCGATTCCCGCGGTCCCCGCTGCCGCGCCAAGCGCGCCGATCGAGCCGGCCGTTCAGCCCGTGCCCTTCGCGCCGGTCACCCCCGTCGTGACTCCCGTCATACCCGCCAAAGAAGACGTTCTCGACGTCGGCGCCCTCGGTGCGCAGGCGGCTGGCCGGGCGGCGCTCCGCACGATGAAAGGTCCCATTTTCTGGATTGTTGTCATCGCTTTCGCACTGCTCGTCTTTTGGTTGCTGCGTCACTAGCAGTCCCGGATCGCGGAAAGGAGAATTTGATCGATGATCCCCGCACCGTTCGACTATCATGCACCCCAAACCCTCGACGAGGCGTTGGCTCTGTTGCAGAGCCACGGCGCCGAGAGCGGCGAGGCCAAGGTCCTCTCCGGAGGGCAGAGCCTCTTGCCACTGCTGAAGCTCCGGCTCGGCGCCACCGGTCATCTGGTGGACATCGGCCGCATCCCCGGCCTCGAGTATCTCAAGGAAGAGGACGGGGTTCTGAAGATCGGTGGCCGCACGCGCGAATCGGCCCTGGAGCATTCCGAGCTGATCCGCACGAAATATCCGCTGCTGGCCGAGACCGCGGCGGTGATCGCCGATCCGCTGGTGCGCAACCTGGCGACCGTCGGCGGCAACCTGGCGCATGGCGATCCGGCGAACGATCATCCGGCGACCATGCTGGCCCTGCGCGCCGAGGTCGTGGCGACCGGTCCCAAGGGATCGCGCACGATTCCGATCGATGAGTTTTTCCTCGGCCTTTTCTCCACCGCGCTCGCGCCGGACGAGATCCTGACCGAAATCCGCGTTCCCGCGCCGCCGGCCAAGAGCGGCGGCTCCTATGTCAAACTGGAGCGCAAGGTGGGCGACTTCGCCACCGCTGCGTCCGCCGTCCAGGTGACCCTCGCGGCGGACGGCACGATCGCGAAAATCGGCATCGCCCTCACCAACGCCGGCCCGACGCCGCTCCGCGCGGCGGACGCCGAGAGCTTCCTGACCGGCCAGCAGCCCACCGACGAGCGGATCGCCGAAGCGGCGCAGCGGGCCGCCGCGATCGCCTCGCCGAACGCCGACCGCCGCGGCGCGATCGAATACAAGCGGCAGATGGCGCGCGTCCTCACCGGGCGCGCAATCAAGCGGGCCATCCAGTGGGCCCAGGAGCACTGACCATGGCGAACCATCAGATCAACGTCAAGATCAATGGCAGCGATCACAAGGCGGAGGTCGAATCGCGGCTCCTGCTGGTCCACCTCCTGCGCGAAACGCTTTCCATGACCGGCACGCACATCGGTTGTGATACCACCCATTGTGGCGCCTGCACGGTGCTGCTCGACGGCACGCCGGTCAAGTCGTGCACCGTGCTCGCCGTGCAGGCCGACGGGCGCGAGGTGACGACGGTCGAAGGGCTCGTGCAGGGCGGCAAGCTGCATCCGGTCCAGGAAGGTTTCTGGCAGGAGCACGGCCTCCAATGCGGCTATTGCACGCCGGGCATGATGCTCACCAGCGTCGCGCTGCTCAACGAGAACAAGAATCCCAGCGAGCCGGAGATCCGTCAGGCCATCTCCGGCAACCTCTGCCGCTGTACCGGATACGTCAACATCATCAAGGCCGTCCAGCATGCAGCCGGGAAGCTGCGCGCCGAGGCGTGAGGAGGAGACCCATGGAAACGACTCCGAAAACATCCGCGACCGTCTGCGGTATGGGTCACTCGATGAAGCGCAAGCAAGATCCGCGCTTCATCCGCGGCCAGGGCCACTACGTCGACGACATCAAGCTCCCGGGCATGCTGCACATGGACATCGTGCGCAGCCCGTTCGCCCACGCCAAGATCAAGGCCATTCACACCGAGAAGGCGCTCGCCATTCCGGGCGTGCTGGCGGTGATCACCGGCGAAACGCTCAAGCAGTACAACCTGCACTGGATGCCGACCCTCATGTCGGACACCCAGATGGTGCTGCCGGTCGAAAAGGTGATGTATCAGGCGCAGGAGGTCGCGGCGGTGATCGCGACCGACCGCTACATCGCGGCCGACGGCGTCGAAGCGGTGGAAGTGGAGTACGAGCCGCTCGAAGTCGTCGTCGATCCGTTCAAGGCCCTGCAGCCCGGCGCGCCGGTCCTGCGCGACGACAAGGAAGGGAAGACCGACAATCACATCTGGCACTGGGAAACCGGCGACCGCGCCGGCACGGACAAAGCGTTCGCCGACGCCGACGTGGTGGTCAAGCAGGACATCTACATCCCGCGCATTCATGTGGCCTCGATCGAGACCTGCGGCTGCGTCGCCGATTTCGATCCGGCGATGGGCCATCTCACCGTCTACATGACGACACAGGCGCCGCACGCCATCCGCACCGTGTTCGCGCTGGTGGCCGGGCACGTCGGCCTGTCGGAGGAAAAAATCCGCATCGTCTCGCCCGACATCGGCGGCGGCTTCGGCGGCAAGGTGCCGGTCTATCCGGGATATGTCATCGCGGTCGCCGCGTCGGTGGTGATCGGCAAACCGGTCAAGTTGGTCGAGGACCGGATGGAAAACCTGCAGGCCGACTCCTTTGCCCGCGACTATCACATGACCGCCGAGCTGGCCGCCAAGAAAGACGGCACGATGACGGCGCTGCGCATCAAGACGCTCGCCGACCACGGCTACGCCGACGCCGCGGCGAATCCATCGAAATTCCCGGCCGGTCTCTTTTCGATCTGCACCGGCTCCTACAACCTGCCGGTCGCCTTCACCGAGATGGACGCCGCCTACACCAACAAGCCGCCGGGAGGCGTCGCCTACCGCTGCTCCTTCCGCGTCACCGAGGCCGTGCACGCCATCGAGCGCGTCACCGACGTGCTGGCGCAGGAGCTCAAGATGGACCCGGCGGAGCTGCGCTTCAAGAACTTCATCCAGCCGGATCAATTCCCGTACAAATCGGCGCTCGGCTGGGAGTACGACAGCGGCAACTACCCCGGCGCGCTGCACAAGGCGATGGACAACATCGGCTACGCCGAGCTGCGCAAAGAGCAGGCGGAGAAGCGCCAGCGCGGTGAGCTGATGGGAATCGGCATCTGCTCCTTCACCGAGATCGTCGGCGCCGGCCCCTCGAAAGATTTCGACATCCTGGGCATCAAGATGTTCGACTCGGCCGAGATCCGCATCCATCCCACCGGCAAAGCGATCGCCCGCTTCGGCACCAAGTCGCAGGGCCAGGGCCATGAGACGACCTACGCCCAGATCGTCGCCGAAGAGCTCGGAATCCCCGCCGCGCACGTGCAGGTCGAAGAGGGAGACACCGACACCGCTCCCTACGGTCTCGGCACCTACGCCAGCCGTTCGACGCCGACCTCGGGAGCCGCCTGCGCCGTCGCCGCCCGCAAGATCCGCGACAAGGCAAAGAAGATCGCCGCCCATCTCCTTGAAGTCAGCGAAGACGACCTCGAATGGGAGGTCGGCAAGTTCTTTGTCAAGGGCGCGCCGCAAAAAGCGAAAACCATCCAGGAGATCGCCTTCGCGGCCTACACCAACCATCCGCCCGGCATGGAAGCCGGCCTGGAAGCGGTGGATTATTACGATCCGCCAAACCTCACCTTCCCCTTCGGCAGCTACATCTGCGTCGTCGACATCGACCGCGGCACCGGCGAAGTGAAAATCCGCCGCTTCATGGCGGTGGACGACTGCGGCAACATCATCAACCCCATGATCGTCGACGGCCAGATCCACGGCGGTCTCAGCATGGGCCTCGCCCCCGCTCTCTTCGAAGAGATCAGCTACGACGAGAGCGGCAACAACTCCGCCGGCAGCTTCATGGATTACCTGGTGCCCACCGCCATGGAAACGCCGAGCTGGGAGACCGACAAGACGGTCACACCCTGCCCGCACCATCCGTTCGGCGCCAAAGGCGTCGGCGAGTCCGCCACCGTCGGCGCGCCGCCGGCGATCGTCAACGCCGTCGTCGATGCCCTGTCGCATCTCGGGGTGCGGCACATTGAAATCCCCATGACTCCAGAGAAGGTGTGGAACATCCTGAAGGAGAAGGGTGTGGCGGAGTAGTTTCTATCGATCACAAAGGAGACGACAAAGTGACTTTGATTCGACGTTCTCTGCTGTTGTTGCTCGTCATCGCCGTCCTCGCGCCGGCGATGTACGCCCACGCCGACATGGTCGCTCCGACCGTCGGAACGGCCGCTCCCGATTTCAGCCTCACCACCAACGAGGGGAAGCCGGCCAGCTTGAAAGACTTCCGCGGCAAGTGGGTGGTGCTCTACTTCTACCCCAAGGACTTCACCGGCGGCTGCACGCTGGAGGCGCACAACTTCCAGCGCGATCTGGCGAAGTATGAGCAGGCCCATGCCGTGATCCTCGGCGTCAGCGTGGACACCGCGGATTCGCACAAGAGCTTCTGCGCCAAGGAAGGTCTCGCCTTCAAGCTGCTGTCCGATCCCGACGCGAAGGTCTCGACGGAGTACGGCTCGGTGATGGACTACCAGGGCCACAAGCTCGCCGCACGCAACACCTTCCTGGTCGATCCCGACGGCAAGATCGTCAAGGTGTTCATGGGCGTCAAGCCCGACGTCCACAGCGAAGAGGTCCTCAAGTCTCTCGCCGACTTGGCAAAGCACTGAGGAGCGACGGCTCGTCAGCGATCTGTCGTCTTCTTTTGGCCCCGGAGGGGCCGTGGCGCGTAGCCCAGGGTTTTAACCCTGGGAGGGCGGAAGACGCCTCCCGAAACCCAGGGATGAATCCCTGGGCTACGTGCCATAGCCCCTCCGGTGCCAAGAAACCTGACAAAACGCCCATGCCCTACCTCCGCCGCCTCTTCCTCGTCCCTCCTGAATTCGAGGACGCCCTCTCCGCCGATCTCTGGTCCGCGGGCACGCTCGGCGTTCGCTCGGACTCAGCTCCGGATGGCCGCGTGTTGCTGGAGGCGTGGTTCGCTCCGGAGGCTCCGGCGGTCGAGATCGACTGGCCGGGCACCGAGCTGACGGCGGAGGAGGTGGTTCCGGAGACGGATTGGCTGGCGGTGTATCGCGAACGGGCTCAGCCGTTTGCGGTGGCTTCGACGTTGTTTGTCGATCCTCGCGAGCCGGAGGAGCCGGCGATCGCGGCTCCGGCGGGGCGGACGCTGCTGCGTCTTCCCGCCCGCGCTGCGTTCGGGATCGGCAGCCATGAGTCGACCAGTCTGGCTCTGGAGCTGATCGAGACGCTCGATCTCGCGGGGAAGTCCGTGCTGGACGCGGGCACCGGGACCGGCGTCCTGTGCTTCGCGGCTCTGCTGCGCGGCGCGCGCCTGGCGGTGGGCTACGACGTCGATCCGGCTTCGCCGTTCCATGCCCGCGACAACAGCCGCCTGAACGGCTTCCGGCCGCTGCTCTTCGCCGGGTTTTCCAACGCGCTGCGCGACGCTCCACGCTTCGATCTGGCGCTGATCAATATCGTGCCCGAGCAGATCCTGCCGGAGATGCCGGCTCTGACGCGGCTGCTCCGGCCCGGCGGCGAGCTGATCCTCTCCGGCATTCTTGCTGAACGCGGACGGCAGGTGCTGGATCGGATGCGCGGTTTGGGTTATGAAGAGGTGGACCGCCGTGAGGCCGGCGACTGGGTGGCGTTCCGGGTGGCGCCGTCATGAGTCTTGTCACCCTTCTGGTCGAGCCGGCGGCTTTCGACGGCTCCGACCTCCGCGTCGAGGGCGACGCCTACAAGCATCTCTTCCGGGCACGGCGCCTGGCGGCCGGCGATCGCGTCCGCGTGGTGGACGGCACCGGCCGGGCACGCTGGTCCGCGGTCACGCGGATCGATCGCTCCACGGCGGTTTTGGTCCTCGGCGAGCCGGCGCCGGCCAACGATCCGCCGCGGCGGGTCGATCTCCTGGTTCCGACGCTCCGTCCCGAGCGGGCTTCGTGGCTGGTGGAAAAGGCGACCGAGATCGGCGTTTCCGCGATCCGTTTCCTGCACACCGAGCGGGCGCCGCGCGATTTCGGCTCCGGTACGCTCGGTCGTCTGGGCCGGGTGTCCGCCGCCGCCCTGGAGCAGTGCCACGGCGCCCGCTTGCCCGCTCTCAGCGGACCGCACGCCTGGAGCGAGCTGGCTGCCTTGACGATCGGTCTCGCGGAGCGCTGGGCTCTGGACACCGCGGCTGACACTGGAGCCCCGGAGTGGCGCACGTCCGTGGCGAGCGCGGCCCTGCTCATCGGCCCGGAAGGCGGCTGGTCGGACCGCGAGCGCCAGGAGCTCCGCGCCGCGGGTTGGCGGGCGGTAGGGCTCGGCGACCGCGTCCTGCGCGCCGAGACGGCGGCGGTGGTGGGGGCTGCCTTTCTGTTGGCTCGCGATTTCGTCTCTGCGCCGACTTGACAAGGCTGGGGAGACCCTCTTAGGTTTCCTGATACCGGATTCCCCGGTCATGCACTCTAAGGAGGTTGCCATGAAGACTCTCTGCCGCATGTTCGCCGCTGCCGGCCTGCTCGCCCTGGCGTTGATGTTCACGCCTGCCCCTTCCAAGGCTGACGATTGCGTCTATTGCTTCCAGGAAGGCAACTGCTGGGTCTGCCAAGACGTTTGTTTCGGCTGGTGCACCTATTCTTGCATGCCGGGCGGCGACGGCTACTGCTGAGCGCGACGTGCGGGCCGGGGAGCCGCGGGGCTCCCCGGTAGACACCCGCCCCGCTTCGGGCTAGCATCACCCGTACGCTGCGCACCCCGAAGGGAGGTCTCCGTGTCCAATCTCTTCGCCGGAATCCGCTGGGTTTGGATGAACGGCGAGCTCATCGAGTTCGAGAAGGCGACAGTTCACGTGTTGAGCCATGGTCTCCACTATGGCTCCGGCGTGTTCGAGGGAGTCCGCTGCTACGACACTCCCGACGGGCCTGCCGTCTTCCGCCTGCCCGAGCACATCCGGCGCCTGGAAAATAGCTGCAAGATCTACCGCATGCCGTTGCGCTTCTCCAGCGAGGAGTTGGCCGAGGCGGTGTGCGAGACCGTGCGTGCCAACGACCTCGGCGCCTGCTACATCCGCCCGATCGCCTACCGCGGCTTCGGCACCCTGGGGGTCAATCCTCTCCGTTCGCCGGTGGACGTGGCGATCGGCGCCTGGAACTGGGGCAAGTACCTGGGCGAGCAGGGCGAGCAGGAAGGGATCGACGTCTGCGTCTCCTCCTGGCGCCGGACGGCTCCCGACGCGCTGCCCGCGGTGGCCAAGGCGACCGGGAGCTATCTCAACTCGCAGCTCATCAAGGTCGAAGCTCTCTCCAACGGCTTTGCCGAGGGGATCGCCCTCGACGACTCCGGCTATGTCAGCGAAGGATCCGGCGAGAACCTCTTTCTGGTCCACAACGGCACCCTGGTGACGCCGCCCACCACCTCGTCGCTGCTGCCGGGGATCACCCGCGACACGATCATCACCCTGGCGCACGACCTCGGCCTTCCGGTGCGCCAGGAGCCGGTCTCGCGCGGCCAGCTCTACATCTGCGACGAGCTGTTCCTGACCGGCACGGCGGCGGAGATCACGCCGGTCCGCTCGGTGGACAAGATCAACATCGGAGCGGGAAGGCCGGGCGAGATCACCCGCCGCCTGCTGGCCGAGTTCCGGAATGTCACCGGCGGGCGGGTTCCCGGCCGGCTTGGCTGGCTGGCGCCAATCGCCCGCAAGCCGGTGGAGCAAGCAGTATGAATATCAACGACCTGCTGAAGATCGCGGTGGACCGCAAGTCCTCCGACCTCCACCTCAAGGTGGGAAGCCACCCCGTCATCCGCGTCGACGGCGAGCTGATGCCGCTGCCCGAGCTGAAGCGCCTCATGCAGGAGGACACCATCGCGATGGCGTTCTCGATCATGAACGCCCGCCAGAAGCAGCGCTTCAAGGAAGAGCTGGAGCTCGACATCGCCTACCAGGTGCCGGGGCTCGGACGCTTCCGCTGCAACGTCTTCCAGCAGCGCGGCGCGGTCGGCCTGGTGCTGCGCGTCATTCCGGCGCGCATCCAGAGCGTCCGCGAGCTGATGTTGCCGCCGGTGCTCGAACGGATCTGCGAGGAACGGCGCGGCATGATCCTCTGCACCGGCACCACCGGCTCGGGCAAGTCCACCAGCCTCGCGGCGATGATCGACTACATCAACTCCACGCGCACCGAGCACATCATCACCATCGAGGACCCGATCGAGTTCCTGCACCGCGACAAGAAGTCGATCGTCAACCAGCGCGAGATCGACGTCGACACGCGGGCCTTCTCGAGCGCCCTGCGGTCCGCGCTCCGCCAGGACCCCGACGTGCTGCTGGTCGGCGAAATGCGCGACTACGAGACGATCGAAACGGCTCTCCTCGCCGCCGAGACGGGCCACCTGGTCTTCTCCACTCTGCACACCCTGGACGCCACGGAGACGGTCAACCGCATCATCTCGGTCTTCCCGCCGCACCATCAGAAGCAGATCCGCATCCAGCTCGCGCAGGTGCTCAAGGCGGTCATCTCGCTCCGCCTGGTGCCGCGGGCGGACGGCATCGGCCGCGTGCCGGCCGCCGAGGTCCTGATCTCGACCGCCTACATCCGCGAGTGCATCGAGAACAAGGAGAAGACCAAGTACATCCGCGAGCAGATCGCGCTCGGCACCAGCCAGTACGGCATGCAGACGTTCGACCAGTCGCTCTATCAGCTTTTCAAGAGCGGTCTGATCACGCTGGACGAGGCCCTCAAGCGCGCCACCAACCCCGACGAGTTCCGCCTCAAGATCCAGGGCGTGCAGTTCACCTCCGACATCTCCCGCGAGCAGATGGAGGAGTCGCTGCACGTGGCCGGCGAGGAAGACCTCCTCACCGGCGGCTCCCAATTCGAGATCTAGAAGCTCGAGATCTAGTGGCCGGTGAGGTGAATTGCTACCAGAAGGCGGCTCAGCTCCTGGCGAGCCGCCCCCATTTCCGCGCCGAGCTGGCGGCCAAGCTCGCCCAACGCGGCTATCCGGCCGAGGACGCCGCGGCGGCTCTCGACCGTCTCGAAGCGCAGGGCTACCTCGACGACATCCAGACCGCGGCCGACTTCGTCGCCCACCGGCGGGAGCGCGGCGGCGAAGGGCGTTTGCGGCTGCGCGCCGAGTTGGTCCGCCGCGGCGCCCGGCCCGAAGCGGTCGACGCGGCGCTGGCCGGCCTGAGCGAATAGGACGACCTGGAGGCCGCCCGCGCCGCCTATACCGTGGCCGCGCGCTCCAGGAAGGACCCGGCCGCCATCGCCCGCCACCTGGCGCGGAAGGGCTTCTCGCGGCGTGCTATCCTCGCCGTTTTACACGAGGGGCCGGAGGACGCCGGAGACATCGCGGACACCGACTTCGACGAGGGCTTCGAGCCGGAATAGCGCCAGATCATGAAAAGCACAGAGATCCGCAGCAGCTTCCAGGAATTCTTCAAGAGCCGTGGCCACCGGCCGGTGCCGAGCGCGCCGCTGGTGCCGCAGAAGGACCCGACGCTGCTGTTCACCAACGCCGGCATGGTGCCGTTCAAGAGCTACTTCCTCGGCGCCGAAAAGCCGCCGTCGAAGCGCGCCGTCTCGGTGCAAAAGTGCCTCCGCGTCTCCGGCAAGCACAACGACCTCGAAAACGTCGGCCCCTCGCCGCGCCATCACACCTTCTTCGAGATGATGGGCAATTTCTCGTTCGGCGACTACTTCAAGGAAGATGCCATCCGCTTCGCCTGGGAGCTGGTGACCCAGGTCTGGAAGATCCCTGTCGAGCACCTGTCGGCGACGGTCTATGAAGAGGATGACGAGGCCTATGGTCTCTGGCTGCAGATCTCCGGCCTGCCGGTCGAGCGGTTGCATCGCTGCGGCAAGGCGGACAACTTCTGGGCCATGGGCGAGACCGGTCCCTGCGGACCCTGCAGCGAGATCTTCGCCGACATCCAGCCCGATCAGCCCAAGGTCTCCTGGGATGAAGGGACCGCCTCCGGTCGCTACCTGGAGATCTGGAACCTCGTCTTCATGCAGTATGACCGCGACGAGAAGGGGGTCCTGAACCCGCTGCCCAACCCCTCGATCGACACCGGCGCCGGTCTCGAACGGGTGGCCGCGGTGCTCCAGGGCGTGCCGTCGAACTACGACACCGACCTCTTCCAGCCGATCCTTCACGCTGCCGCCGCCCTCGCCTCCACGACGTACGGCAAGGACGCGGAGAAGGACATCTCGCTGCGTGTCATCGCCGACCATCTGCGGGCCGTGTCGTTCCTCCTCGCCGACGGCGTCATTCCGGGCAACGAGGGGCGCGGCTACGTGCTGCGCCGCATCCTGCGCCGGGCCGTGCGCCACGGCATGCGTCTCGGTTTCGAGGAGCCGTTCCTGCACAAGCTGGTGCCGGTGCTCGGCGAGGTGCTGGGCACGGCGTACCTGGAGCTGGCGGAGACGCGGCAGGCTTCGATCACCACCATCAAGGCCGAGGAGGAAAAGTTCCTGTCGACCGTGGCCAACGGCGCACGCCAGGTGCAGGCCGAGATCGAGCGCCTGCGCGCCGAGCGGAAGGACACCCTGCCGGGCGCCATGGTCTTCCGCCTCTACGACACCTACGGCCTGCCGCTCGAGGTGATCCGCGAAATCGCCGAGGAAGAGCGGATCAAGATCGACGAAGCTGGTTTCAGCGAGGCGCTTCAGGGGCAACGGGTGCAGGCCCGCAAGGCGACCCTGGAGGTCCAGAACCGCATGGCCGCCCTGCGCGAGGTGGTGCGCGGGCACGCCGAGCTGGCCGAAACCCGCTTCGAAGGCTACGAGCGCACCGAGCTGCCGGCCGAGGTCGTGCGTCTCGCCACCTGGCAGGCCGGAGCGCCGGAGCGCGTCTCGACCATTCTCGAAGGGCAGGCCGGCGTGGCCATTTTCGACGAGACGGTGTTCTACGCCGAATCCGGCGGCGAGGTCGGCGACACCGGCCTGATCCTCTGGGACGGCGGGCGCGCCCGGGTGGTCGACACCCAGAAAGACGCCTCGGGCGTCATCTTCCACTTCGTCGAGGTCGAGCAGGGCCAGCTTTCGCGCCACACCAGGGTGCAGCTCAAGGTGGATCACGACATCCGCCTGGCCATCCAGCGCAACCACACGGCCACCCATCTGGTCCACGCCGCCCTGCGCCAAGTGCTCGGCAAGAGCGTGCGCCAGGCCGGCTCGCTGGTGGCGCCGGACCGCCTGCGCTTCGACTTCACCTACCACCGCGGCATGTTCCGCCAGGAGCAGGAGCAGACCGAGGACCTGGTGAACGAATGGATCCGCCGCGCCGTGTCGATCGAAATCGTCCAGCGCACCTACCAGGAAGCCGTCGCCGCCGGCGCCATGGCCCTCTTCGGAGAGAAATACGGCGAAAGGGTGCGCACGGTGAACGTCCCCGGCTTCAGTCTGGAGCTCTGCGGCGGCTGCCACGTGCGCAACACCGGCGAAATCGGCCTCTTTATGATCGAATCCGAGCGCGGCGTCGCCTCCGGAGTGCGCCGCATCGAGGCGCAGACCGGCACCTACGCCATGGAAGAGATCCGCCGCCAACGGGCCACCTACCACGAGCTGACCCAGCGCCTCGGCATCCGCACCGGCGACTACGACCAGCAGCTCCAGAAAGCCGACCAGCTCCGCCAGCGCCAGAACGAGCTCGAGCAGGAGATGAAGCGTCTCCGCATGCAACTCGTCTCCGGAGCCGCCACCACCGACGAAGAGAGCCTGGTGGATGGCATCAAGGTCATCACCCGCGAAGTGCCCCCGGCCCCGGCCAACGAGCTGCGCGACATGGCCGACGCCCTGCGCTCCAAGCTAGGCTCCGGAATCGTCGTCATCGGAACCCGCGGCGACGGCAACGTCAACCTGGTGGTGGCAGTCACCAAGGACCTCACCGGCCGCGTCAAAGCGGGCGACTTGGTCAAGCGGCTTTCGGCGATCGTGGGCGGGGGGGGAGGGGGGCGGCCGGACTTCGCACAGGCTGGGGGGAAGGAACCGGAGAAGTTGCCGACGGCTTTGGCGGCTGTTCAGGCGGCGGTTCGGGAGCAGCTCAATAAGTAGGCTGGCCGAAGGGGGGCAATATGGCGGCAGTCAAGGACCGGGTCACCGAGGAAGCCCTCTCTCTTCCGGTGGATGCGCGTCTCAGTCTGATTGAAGAGCTCCTTGGCAGCCTGAATCTGCCGACCTCCGAGGAGATCGAGCTCGCCTGGGCCGAGGAGGCGGAGCGCCGCGTGGCGGAGACCGAGGCGGGCGCGGCAAGCTTGCAGCCTGGCGAGGAAGTCTTTGCAAGACTGCGAGCGAAATATCGGAGATGACGTACTCCTTCCATAAAGAGGCGCCGGTGCCTGGTGAGCCGATTTCCCTTCGGTGTCATTTATCAGATGAAATCGGGCGCTATCCGAATCGTAGCAGTGGCTGACCTCCGCCGCCGTCCCGGTTATTGGAGAGGCAGGAAATAAAACTCGCTGTCTGGACGACGATATATTGACTCACGCTTTCGCCGTCTGGCGCACACGCTTGCGCATCTGATCCCAGTCGGCTTGGTCCGTCTCGACAGCAGAAAATGCCGACGCGTTGCGGAGCTTCCTTGTGCGACTGGGCAAGGAGGGAAAGCAAGGAGCGGTTGGATTGGTGATTGACCGCGACTACCTGGAAATTCCTTTTCCTCTCGAGAAGGCATAATGGCGAAAAACATCGAGACCCTTGCGAAGAAGCTCGGCGCTACCATAGCAGGCACTGTTCCCGAATACTCGGCAGGCACCTTTGGCATCGCGGCACTGGCGGACACATTGAGAGAACGTCTGGAGCCGAGCGTCGGCAAGAGACCGGGACGCCCCAGCAACGCGGCTTGGAGTAAAAGGCCGAAAGTGCCGATGGCGCCGGAAACCGAGGAGCGACTGAAAGAGTTGTCCCACCTCCTCAGCGAAGGAAAGCGGCAAGTGAGCCCAATGCAAGTCGCTGCCCTTATTTTGGAACAAGCGACGGCCAGCTATTTCCAACTGGCCATCTCTTCGAAGCGGCAGGGACGCGGCTGACTGGCACAAGGCGACGAAGGCTGAACAAGGACGACCCGCTCACCGTCTATTGCTATTTCGAGCGACCGAGAGATCGCTGACGAAAAAAAGACGGCGAGACGCCAGCGCTCCCAGGGACGAGCTTCGCTCGGCTAAAACATTGAGTTCGCGTTGGCGGACTCTTGCGGCACGACCTGCAAGACATCCCAATGCTCGACGATCTTTCCTTGCGCATCCAGTCGGAAGATGTCGATGCCGGCCCAGTCCTTGTCCTTATCAGTAGGCCATTCCTGGTGGCAGTGGAGGACCACGAAATCACCCTCGGCGATGGCTCGCTTGAAGTGAACGTGCTTTCCTGGGTACTCCGTGGCCATTCGTTCGAAATACTCGATGAAGGCTTGCTTGCCGTCGGCGACGTGTGGATTGTGCTGCGTGTACTCGGAGCCGGCGTAGAGCTCGATGGCCTCGGCTGGCTTGCACTGATTAAACATCAGGTCGTAGAAGGCCATGACGTTCTGCTTGTTGCGCTCCCAATCTCCTGTGCTCATTCGAACCTCCCTCAGTCTACGATGAACAACTTGGCTCCGGTGCGGGTGGATGAGCGGTGCGGCGCGGCGCCGTCCGCCACCTGATAGCCCTGGCCCGGCGTGAGGATCACCTTGCGGCCGTCTTCGAGCTCGGTGTGCAGCACCCCTTCGAGACAGAGGATGATGTGCCCCTTGGAGCACCAGTGATCGGCCAGGTAGCCCGGTGAGTAGTCGACCATCCGCACCCGGATGTCGCCGAACATCCGCGTGCGCCAGGTGGCGACTCCCGAGTCGCCGGGGTGTTCGGTGGGTTCCACGGCTGCCCAGTCGGTGACGCCGAAGGGGATGTTTTCCAGTTTCATGGCTCGGTTCCTCTCGCACCAGGTTTGGTCTGCTGCAGACGGAGTTTAGTCTGTCGCCCACCAAGCTTGGTGCGGCGCGGACCAAGTTTGGTCCGCCGCAGGTGAGGTTTGGTCCGGCGCTCACCAAGCTTGGTGCAGCACAGCCGAAGTTTGGTGCGGCGTCCACCAAGTTTGGTCCGTTGCAGACGAAGCTTGGTCCGGCGTGGACGAGGTTTGGCGCGCTGCCGACCCGACATGGTCTATCGGGGACCAAGTCTGGTGGACGGCGGACGAAGTTTGGTGGGTCACAGGCTGGAGG
>DATARD010000334.1:0-31739 GCA_036264355.1 Thermoanaerobaculia bacterium | reverse complement strand
CCGTAACCACGAACCTGCCGGGTCCACCACCGTCGGGTCGTCTCCACGGCTATGGAAAGTGGCCGGCCCGTTATCGGCTAATCGGGCCGGAGGTGGCCTGGCAAGGTTGAGACGGCCCGGCGATCATGGTTTCGGAAAGGGCTGTGGTAACGGACTGGGCCGTCTCTACGGACCGTGGTGCCGCGATTTGACCGGCTTCCTATGTGAGGAGGCTACCAGCCCCTCAGTCATACACCCCATCCGCAAACCACTCCCCCGTGACCCGTTCGCGGAAGATGCGGTAGATGCCGCTGCCGGCGATTTCGACGTCCCAGTAGTCGCGGCTGGTGGGGTCTTCGGTCCACCAGCCTTCTTCCAGGCCCCAGGGACCGGCGGCGACTTTGACGTGGCCTTCGATCCTCAGACGCTTTTTCTCTTCTTCGCTGACCAGGGCGCGGATTTCGGACGGGGTTTCGTCGCCGGTCTCTTCGGTGATCACTTCGAGCGCGATGGCCGGACGGAGGACGCGGACGGCGAGGAGGCCGCGGCCGGGACGCGGTGCGCGGCGGACGTCAGGCGGCGGCGGTGGCTCGAAGGGGACGAGGGAGAAGCTTTCCGGACGATGGCCGTCGACCGGACGCGGTGAGCCGACGCGGTCGGGGCCCAGGAGGGCGAAGAGGCGGGCGAGGGTGGTGGCGAGCTTGTCCGGCGACAGGGCGGCCGGACCGTAGAGGGAGAGCTGGGCTTCGCGCGGCCGGTCGGGGTAGGCGAGGAAGGTGAAGCCGGCGACCGGCGCTCCGGGTTGGGTCTCTTCCAGATTGAGGCGGACGAGGGTGAGGAGCGTCTTGACGTCGCGGGTCGGCGCCGGCAATGCGATCGAGCGCGTCTGGTTGCCGTCGGGCTCCAGGCGCAGGACGACTTCGAGGCGGGCGCAGGCAAAGCCGCACGATTCCAGGCGCTGGCAGAGCCGGTCGAGGGCGGCGCGGCCGACGAAGAGGAAGGGCTCCAGGGAGACGAGCGGCCATTCCAGGTTCATCCCTTCGTGGAAGACCGGCGGCGGCTCGTGCGGAATGAGCGGCTGCGGATCGATGCCGCGGGCGGTGGCGTGGAGGTCGCGCCCGCGCTGGCCGAGCCGGCTCGCGACGCGCGCCTGCGGCAGCTTCGCGAAGTCGCCGACCGTGCGCACGCCCCAGCGTTCGAGCGTGGCCGCGAGGTCGGCGTCGGGCGCCAGGCGAGCGAGGGGGAGGGGAGCCAGGAAGGCGGCCTCTTCGCCGTCGGGGACGATGACCGGCGTTTCGGGGAGGCCGGCGGCGAGGCGCGCCGCGAGCTTGCTCGACGCGATGCCCACCCGGGCCGGCAGGGCGGTGGCGTCGGCGGCGTTGACGAGGGAGCGCCCGAGATCGAGCTCGGGCGGTGAGCCGTCTTTGCCGAAGTGGCGCTCGATGCCCTGGATGTCGAGGTAGGCGAGGCCGCCGCCGCAGTCTTCGACGCGCGGCGAGAAGCGCTCGGCCACTTCGAGGAGCGCTTCCTGGGCGGCGCGCTCGCACTCGTCGTCGACTGGCCGGGCGATCAGCTTGGGGCAGAGAGCGCGCGCCTGGGTCAGCGTCTGCGCCGGCTTGATGCCGGTGCCGCGGGCGAGGCGGTTGGCGGCGACGACGCGGGCGGCGTTGCCGTTGCCTTCGACGACGACCAGCGCTTCGCGCGCCAGCTCCGGCTCACTGCGCAGCCGGGCGGCGAGGGGGAAGAGGGGAAGGATCAGGCAGGCGAGGCGCACCGCGGGCATGGCGCCGCGTCATCTCCGTCCGCCGGCCGCGCGCAGGGGCTCCCAGCGCTCCTCGTCCGGAAGGCGGGCGGGGAGGGGAGCAGGGACGGAGGTGAGCGGCTTGCGTGCCGGTTGCGCCGGGACGGGGCTTTCGGTCACGGTGAGCTCCAGCCCTTCGCTCTTCCCTTCCGGGAGACGGCCGCGGTGCTTCTCGACGGCGAGGCGGGAGGAGACGCCTTCGAGAAGCCAGGGAGCGCCCTGGCCGCCTTGCCAGACGGCGCGTGCCCGCTCCGCCTTGATGACCACGGAGGCGGCGGTGCCGCTCACGCGGTAGGGGCTGCCGATGAGGAGCGCGGCGCCGTGGGCGCGGGCGGCGCGGGCGAGGCGCAGCCAGACGGCCTCGACGCCCCGGCCGCCGCGCACCGGCGGATTGCCGAGGTCGAGGACGACCAGGGGGAAGCCGGCGCCGAGCAGCATCTCGGCCGCCGCGACGGCGTGCTGGAGGGTGGTGGGGCGGAGCCAGAGGAGGCGTTCGAGATCGGCCCCCAGCGTCGCCGCTGCCGCCGGATCGAGATTGTCGCCGAGATCCACCAGGCCGGCCGCCTCGCCGGTTCCGGTGGCCGCGGCGAGGGCGGCGAGGAGAGCGGAGAACCGGCCGCTCGACCGGCCGCCCACCAGCTCCACCAGATGGCCGCGCGGCAGGCCGCCCTCAAGCAGCAGGTCGAACGCCGGCACGGCGGTGGGGAATGGCGGATGCTCGGCGTCTTCCTCGCGCAGCACGCGGGAGAGCTCGCGGGCGCTGTGCAGGCGCGAGCGGAAAGCCTCGGGGAGAGCCGAGCGCAGACGTCCCAGCACGGGTGAAGCTTCCGGGGTGAGTGGGCTGAGGGATTGGATCATGCGGCTCTCATCTCTCGCGTGCAGGAACAAATGTAAAGCGTAACGAGGGCGTAAGTCAAGCTTCTGATCGATTTTATATTTCCGTCCAACTCGCTATGCTTGCTGGGTTTTCCGTCGATGTGATCGAGTTTTGAGATATATTTTTCCGCGATTCTTTCCGGAGAGATCTTCATGATGAAAAGGGCCCACTTCCGCGCCCGGCAAAGGGCGGAAAAGCGGAACCTGGAACGGGACGAGCGGACTGGGGGCCCGGGTGGATAGAATGGGGGCGAGAGAAGAGAGGAGGGAAACCCATGAGCCTGATCCTGACATCCCCTGCCTTCACAGCCGGAGGCGAGATTCCCAAGGTCCATACCTGCGAGGGTGACGACGTTTCGCCCGCTTTGCAGTGGAGCGGCGTGCCGGAAGGTGCCGCGAGCCTGGTGCTGATCGTCGACGATCCGGATGCGCCCGATCCCAATGCCCCCAAGACGGTCTGGGTGCATTGGGTGCTCTACAATCTCCCGGCCACCGCCGCCGGCTTGCCGGAGAAGGTCGCGCCGGACGCGCTGCCGGCCGGCACCCTGCAGGGCGTGAACGACTGGAAGCGCACCGGCTATGGCGGCCCCTGCCCGCCGGTCGGCCGCCACCGCTATTTCTTCAAGCTCTACGCTCTCGACACCGTGCTGCCCGACCTCCACCAGCCCGCCAAGACGAAGCTGGAAGCGGCCATGGAGGGCCACGTCCTGGTCAAGGCCGAGCTGATCGGCACCTATGAGAAAGCGCCGAAGACCCTTCTGGGCTCCATCTTCGGGAACCGTTAGGGTGGAGATCCTGTGACGAACCTTGCCGACATCCGCCGGGAGTATGCGCGGGCAGGGCTGGCGGAGAGCGCCGTCGCCGCCGACCCGGTCGAGCAGCTCCAGCGCTGGCTGGCCGAGACCGAAGCGGCCGATCCGCACACGTTCACCTCGATGGTGCTCGCCACCGCCGACCACCTGGGCAAACCCTCGGCGCGCGTCGTGCTGCTCAAGGGGCTCGACGCGCGGGGGCTGGTGTTCTACACCAACTACGAGAGCCGCAAGGGGCGGGAGCTCGCGGCGAACCCGCAGGCCGCGCTGCTCTTCCACTGGGAGCCGTTCGAGCGCCAGGTGCGGGTGGAGGGAAGGGTGGAGCGCACCTCCCGCGAGGAATCGGAAGCCTACTTCCACTCCCGCCCGCGCGGCTCGCAGATCAGCGCCGCGGTATCGCCGCAGAGCGCGTTGATCTCCGGCCGCGAGGTGCTGGAGCGGGCGGCGGCGGAGCTCGAGGAGCGGCTCGCCGGCGCGGAGGTGCCCTTGCCGGAGGAGTGGGGAGGCTTCCGCCTGATCCCCGAGGTCTGCGAGTTCTGGCAGGGGCGGACCAACCGTCTGCACGACCGGCTGGTCTATCGGCGGCAGCGGCGGCAGCCGGACGGCGGCTGGCATCTGGAAAGGCTGGCACCGTGACGGTCGATCTCCATTGCGACATCGCCGTGATCGGCGGCGGATTGGTGGGGGCGGCGACGGCGCTCGAGCTGGCGGGCCGCGACGGTCTGAAGGTGGCGGTGCTGGAGGCCGAGGACCGCCTCGCCGCGCACCAGAGCGGCCACAACAGCGGCGTCATCCACTCCGGCCTCTATTACAAGCCCGGCTCGCTCAAGGCGGCGCTCTGCGTCGAGGGAGCGCGCGACCTCTACCGGTTCTGCGCCGAGGAGGGGATCGCCCACCAGCGCTGCGGCAAGCTGGTGGTGGCCACCGATCCGGACGAGCTGCCGCGCCTCGACGAGCTCGAACGGCGCGGCCAGGCAAACGGTCTCGTCGGGGTACGCCGCCTGCGCGCCGAGGAGATCCGCGAGGTCGAGCCGCACGCCGCCGGCATCGCCGCTTTGCACGTTCCGGAGACCGGCATCGTCGACTATCCGGCGGTCGCCCGCGCCTATGGCCGCAAGGTGGAGGAGCGCGGCGGCACGGTGTGGACCGGCGCCAAGTTGACCGCGGTGCGGCGCGAGCAGCAGGGGCTGGTGATGGAGACCCGGCGCGGCGCGGTGGCCTGCCGCCTGCTGGTCAATTGCGCCGGTCTGCAGGCCGACCGCGTGGCAGTCCTCTGCGGCGCCGCGGTCGACGTGCGGATCATCCCGTTCCGCGGCGAGTACTACGAGCTGGCGCCGGAGCGGCAGGATTTGGTGCGCGGCTTGATCTATCCGGTCCCCGATCCGCGGTTTCCGTTTCTCGGTGTCCATCTGACGCGGATGGTCAAGGGAGGCGTCGAGGCGGGACCCAACGCCGTCCTGGCGCTCCGCCGCGAAGGCTACCGCTGGCGCGACGTGTCGCCGCGCGATCTCGCGGCGACGGCGGCCTGGCCGGGCTTCTGGAAGCTCGCCGCCCGTTTCTGGAAGACCGCTGCCTATGAGGTGCGGCGTTCGTTGAGCAAGCCGGTCTTCGTCCGCGACCTGCAACGCTTGGTGCCGGAGATTCGGGATGAGGACCTCCACCGCGCCGGCGCCGGCGTCCGCGCGCAGGCCCTCGACCGCTCCGGGGCGCTGGTGGACGACTTCCGGATCGTCACCTCCGAGCGGGCCGTCCATATCCTCAACGCCCCCTCGCCGGCCGCCACCGCCTCGCTCGCCATCGGGCGGAAGATCGCGGAGACGGCGATGGCGGCGATGTCGGCGATGACCGCGCTCGGCTGAGCCGCCCGCGGCTCAGACGAGCTGGTGAGCGACGCGCGAGAAGAGGTGGGCGGGGAAGGAGATGTGCACGTCCTCGCCGTTGTCGTGAACCTGGATCTCGATGCTGCGTCCCGTTTTGACGATTTTCACCGTCTCGTTGTGGTCCTGGACGTCGACGAGCACCGCGTCGGGGCAGTCTTCGAGCGACTGCATGGCGGCGGCGGCCACCGGCGCCCAGGCGCCCATCTCTCTGCGTGCCTTGTCCATCCCATGATTCCGGTCGAGCAATGGCAGGACGTCGAGACCGAGATAGATCAAGCCGGCGGGGACCGGCACGTAGACGTTGGTGCCGCCGGGCTTCGTCTCGTGCACCTTGACCGTCACCAGGCCGCTGGTGACGACGCTGCCGGCAAGCAGGAGCCCGCAGCCGACGGGCAGCGCGAGCAGGATGATGGCGATGATGGTGAGGACCTTCGCGGGTCTGGTCATGGCGTTACCTCGATCGTGAGAGTAACCTGATGATTCAAAATGCGGGCATTCCGGCTCGGAAGGCCCGCTCTGTCGGCTTTCGATCTCGTCCTGCGCTCAGCGTGTTTCGGCCGCGGCGTCGACCCAGATGCGCACCGTCTCGTCGTCTCCGTTGACCGTCACCAGCTCGCCTTCGCCGCGGCGGGCCAACGCCTGGATGGCGGCGCTGATATTCATCTCGTCACCTTTGCCGGAGAGCAGCGCGCTCACCACTTCGATCGGGATTTTCACTTCCACGTTCTCATGGCCGCCGTGGTGGCCTTTGCGGTCGTCGGCGTTGATGTACAGATAGTCGCCGCGCTTGGCGATGCGCACTTTGGAATCTTTTTCATCCACCGTGACGTAGGTGGCGTCCGGCCGCTTCTGAACTTCCTCCCAGAGCTGGCGGAGCTGGGCGGTGTCCATCTCCTTGCCGCTCACCTTGATCTTGCCCGTCTTGTGGGCGTCCTCCGGAATCAGGGCGGAGGCCTTCTCGACCATCGAGAGGGGGAGGTTGACGGTGACGTGGCTGTCTTCCTTGCCGTCGTGGACTTTGACGTGCAGCCACAGGTCGGAGGCGGAAGCCCGCGCCGCGGTGCCGGCGACGGCGAGAGCGAACAGGGCAGTGGTGACGGCTTGCTTGGCGTTCATGGTTTCATCTCCTCGGTCGGGGTCTTCGTCGTGCTTCATCTGACCAGACGAGGGGCAGGGGAAAAATGTTTCAGCCGCCAGGCGATGTAGAATCGCGCGGCCGTTCTTTCCGGGAGGTGCCCGATGTCTGAGCCGTCCAATCAGCCCTCCGCCGGCTTCGACCGCCGGCGCTTTCTCACCCTCGCTTCGGCGCTGGGCGCCGCTGCCGCCGTTCCCGGAGCATTGCTGGCGGAGGAGAAGGGAGCCACGATCGACGCGAAGACTCTGGCCGAGGCCGAGAAGCTGACCGGCCTCTCGTTCAGCGACGCGAAGCGGGAGCTGATGCTCAAGGGGCTCGCCGACCAGCGGGAGGCCTATGCCAAGCTGCGCGCCGTTCATCTCGACAACAGCGTGCCGCCGGCCCTGCGTTTCGATCCGGTCCTGCCGGGCACTACCTTCGCCGGCCCGTCATCGTTCACGCTGAGCACCGGCCCGGCGGCCACGGCTCCCGACATCGCTCATCTCGAGGAGATCGCCTTCCTGCCGGTCACCGCGCTCGCGGCGCTGCTGCGGGAACGGAAGGTCCGTTCGGTCGACCTCACCCGCATGTACCTGGCGCGCCTGCGCCGGCTCGATCCGGTCCTCCATGCCGTGATCAGCTTCACCGAGGAACGGGCGCTCGCGGCGGCCGAGAAGGCGGACGACGAGATCGCCAAGGGCCACTACCGCGGACCGCTGCACGGCATCCCCTGGGGCGCCAAGGATCTGCTGGCCGCGCGCGGAGCGCGCACGACCTGGGGCTCGGTGCCGTTCAAGGACCAGGTGATCGACGAGGACGCCACCGTCGTCGCGCGCCTGGAGGCGGCGGGCGCCGTCCTGGTCGCCAAGCTGGCGCTCGGCGAGCTCGCCTGGGGAGACGTCTGGTTCGATGCGATGACGCGCAACCCATGGAACCCGGAGCAGGGCTCCAGCGGCTCCTCGGCCGGCTCGGCGTCCGCCACCGCCGCGGGCGCGGTGGGATTCGCCGTCGGCAGCGAAACGCTGGGCTCGATCGTCTCGCCCTGCACCCGCTGCGGCGCGACCGGCTTGCGTCCGACGTTCGGACGAGTCAGCCGGCATGGCGCCATGGCGCTCGCCTGGAGCATGGACAAGCTCGGACCGATCGGCCGCAGCGTCGAAGACTGCGCGGTCGTCTTCCACGCCATCCTCGGGCCGGACGGCAAGGATTCGAGCGTGATCGACGCGCCGTTCCGCTGGCAGCCGGATCTCGATGTGAAAAAGCTCCGCGTCGGCTATGTCCGCTCGCTCTTCGAGGCGAAGCCCGCGGAAGGGCGGGAGGAGCAGCACGACCTCGATCTGGCGAGCCTGGAAGCGCTGCGCAAGCTGGGGATCGACCTCCGTCCGATCGAGCTGCCCGACGTCCTGCCCATCGAGGCCCTCCGCGTCATCCTCACCGCCGAATCTGCCGCGGCGTTCGACGAGCTGACGCGGAGCGGCAAGGACGACCTGCTGGTGCGCCAGGTGGAGCAAGCCTGGCCGAACACCTTCCGGCAAGGGCAGACCATCCCCGCCGTCGCCTACATTCAGGCCAACCGCGTGCGCACCCTCGCGCAACGCGAGATGGCGCGGCTGATGGCCGGTGTCGACGCCTACGTGGTTCCGTCCTTCGGGGGCTCGAACCTCCTGCTCACCAACATGACCGGCCATCCCACCGTCGTGCTGCCCAACGGCTTCCGGAAAGACGGCACGCCGGGGAGCCTCAGCTTCGTCGGCGCCTTGTTCGGCGAGGGCGAGCTGCTGGCGCTCGCCAAGGCGTACCAGGATGCCACGGGGTTCCATTTGAAGCATCCGAAGCTGTGAAGGGATCACGTTTTTTTCCAACCTCCCTGGGCTGCGCGGCCGCAGCTTGTTGGGCTCTTACCATCCTCTTTTGGATGCTCCACGTCGGCGGCCATGAGCACCACACCCTGCCGCGGATCGCGGTGATCCTGGCTCTGCTGGCCTCCGCCGCTTGGGTCGCGGTCCGGTTCGTCCGGGCGTGGTCCTGGCGCTCGGGCCGGGAGCGCGCGGTGATCTTTCTGCTGCCGGCTCTTCTGGTGCTTTCGCTGGCCGTTCGCTTCACCGGCTTGAGCCACGAGGTCGATGGTCGCTACTACCTCGACGAGGGGACCTATTACCACCACGCGAGCGAGATCGACAAAGGCAATCCTTTGCGGCTGTCGTTCGTCTATCCGCACCTGATGTATTACCTGGATGCTTTCGCTCTCTGGCTGACCGGTCTGTTTCCGGGGATCGCGGCGCGTTGGGCGGGCGCGTTGGGGGTCACCGACCCGTTGTCGGTCCAGTGGCTGGCGTTGCGCGCGGTAGTGGGGGTGCTGTCGGCGCTGACGGTGATCCCGGTGTTTTGGATTGCCGAGCGGCTCGGCGGTCGCTGGGCGGGCACCGCGGCGGCGATCCTGCTGATCTTTTCTCCGCTCTACAACGACGGCTCGCATCTCAACATCTGCGACGTGCCGTCGGCGTTCTTCGCCACTCTCTGCCTGCTGTGGGTGGCGCGGCTGGTAGATGCGGAGAGCGCGCGGGATTACGTGCTGGCAGGGGTTTGCGCCGGGCTCGCGGCGGGGAGCAAGTATCCGGCCGGCGTGGTGGCGGTGGCGATCATCGCGGTCTGGGTGCGCTGGCGGATTGCGCGCCGCGACTGGTCGTTCGGGCTGCTCTGGGCCGGGCTCGCGGCGGTGGCGGCTTTCGTGGCGGTCATGCCCAGCATGGTGGTGTTTCCGCAGGCGGCGTTCGAAGGCAACCGCGGCATCTTCTTCGGCGTCCATCAGTACGGCCAGGGCGGCTGGCTGGGAGTGACGCCGGACAGCAATCCGCGGTTCTACGGCGGACACTTGGCGGCGAGCTTCGGCTGGATCGCGATGGCGGCCGGCCTGGCCGGTTTCTGCGTGGCGCGCCGCGCCGAGCTGGTCCGCCGGCTGTGGCTGGTGCCGTATCCACTGATCTATCTGGCGCTCATCTCATCGATGAACATGGTGGTCAAACGGAATCTCTATCCGGTGATCCCCATTCTGGCGGTTTTTCTGGGCGTTGGAATCGTCGAGTGGAGCCGCCGGCTCGTCGCGCTGCCGCGGCCGGCGCTTACGGTGCGCGCCGCCGTGGTGGCCGGGCTGGTTCTCGCCTGCCTGTGGGCTCCAGCGGACGCCACGATCCGCCAAGCTGCTTCGTTTGCCAGCCCGAGCACTCGGGAGGAGGCGCTGGTTTGGATCCGCGCCAACGTGCCACGCGGCGCTTCGATCCTCAAGGAGTCGTATACGCCGGACTTCGCTCCCGGGGAGTATGAGGTCACCCACCTGCGCTTCGCCGGGCGTCTGTCTCCCGAGGATCTCCGCGACTTCCAGTACGTGCTGCTGGCAAGCTCCGCCTTCGAGCGCTTCCTGGACGTCGAATCGCTCCGCCGGCCGCATCAGCAGGAGATCGCGCGAAATTACGCCGAGATCTTCCGCACCTTCGAGCTGGTCAAACAGTGGGAGCCGGAGGAGACACAGCTCGGTCCCGAGCTGCGTCTCTATCGACCGCGGTAGAGCGGATCAGATCCTCATCCCTTCGTTGACCGTGCCGGCGTGGCACGATAGAGTAACCGGCGAACCGCATGATGAGAAGCCACCAATCGCCCCTTTTGAAGAGCCTTACCCTGCAAGGGTTTCTATCCTACGGCCCAGACGCCGTCACCATTCCACTGACTCCGCTCAACGTGCTCATTGGGCCCAACGGAGCGGGGAAGTCAAACCTCGTCGAAGCCGTCTCTGTGTTGCGCGCGGTGCCGAAGGACCTTCCCCTCCCCATCAGACAGGGAGGCGGCGTCAAGGAGTGGCTGTGGCGGGAGGGTAAGACGGGGGCTTCAGAGGCACGTTTGGAGATTTTGCTTGGCGACGGGCAGGTCGCCCCCGGAAGGCCCGCCGTTCGATATCGCCTCATTTTCGGGACGGAGGGTGGCTCGTTCACCGTGCTCGACGAACGGGTGGAGACCGAAAGGGCTGGGCCTGGGAACAAGAAGCCCTACCTTTATTTCGGCTACGAGAATGGGCGGCCGATGCTCAACGTCCTGCAGAAGAGCCGCGAGCTCCAGAGAGCGGAGATCGATCCGTCACAGTCGATCCTCTCGCAACGCCGCGATCCGGAGGCCTACCCTGAGCTCACACGGCTCGCCGACCTGCTGCGCCGGATCCTGATCTACAGGAGTTGGCAATTTGGCCCGGACTCTTCGGTCCGGGAGGGGTGCCGCGCGGACGTGCGCACGGACGTGCTCTCCGAGAGCTTTGACAACCTCCCTGCTCGACTGGCGGTCCTGATGGCCACGCCGACCATCAAGCGCCGGCTCATCGAGCTTCTTGCTGAGCTTGCGCCTGGTTTCGACGACCTTGTCGTGGTCCCGGAGGGCGGCTCGCTCCAACTCTATCTTACCGAGGGGAGCCGCTCGGTGCCGGCGCATCGATTGTCAGACGGCACTCTCCGCTACCTTTGCCTCTTGGCGATCCTGCTTGATGCCGATCCCGCTCCGCTCGTGGTCATCGAGGAGCCTGAGCTTGGTCTCCACCCGGATATCTTGCCGGTTCTGCGCGATCTGATGGTCGCCGCGAGCGAAAAGACCCAGCTCATCGTCACCACGCACTCGACCCAATTTGTCGATGCAATGACCGATCACGCCGGCTCCGTTCTGGTCTGTGAAAAGAGCGCCGGCCCCTCTGTGGTCTCGCGGCTCACGCAGGAGGAAGTCGATCGCTGGCGGGTCCACGGTAGCCTCGGTTCCTTATGGATGAGCGGGCATCTGGGTGGCACGAGGTGGTGAAGCTCTTCGTCGAGGGAGGAGGCGACAGCGACGCGCTCAAAACCGAGTGCCGCCGAGCGTTCAAAAAACTCCTCGAGAGGGCGGGAATCAAGGGACGGCTGCGCGTCGTTCCCTGCGGAGCGCGGCGGAACGCGTTCGAGCAGTTCTGTACGGCTCTGGGCGATAGCGGGCCGAGCGATTTGGTCTTCCTTCTGGTCGACGCAGAGGAGCGGGTGACGAAGACGTCTCCGTGGGAACATGTTGCCCAACGTCGAGGCGATGCCTGGCTGCAGCCGGATGGCGTGGGCGATGACCACCTCCACCTTATGGTGCAATGCATGGAGACATGGTTGGTGGCCGATCGGCCGGCCTTGCGGATTTTCTATGGGCAGGGATTCCAAGAAAGCGCGCTGCCTCCCGTAACAGCCGAGCTCGAGGAAGTGAGCAAGCACGATCTGTATAGAAAATTGGAACAAGCTACCCGGAGCACGAAGACGAAGGGAGCTTACGGCAAGGGACAGCACTCGTTCAAGCTCCTCGCAACCCTCGATCCCAGTGTCATTCGAAAGGCCTGCCCGTGGGCCGAACGTTTCTTTGCGACGCTCGCTCAATGGTTGCAGTGAGCCCACGGTAAATCTCAAACCGTCACAGCTTGATCGCTTCGAGCTCGTCGATCCGCTTCTTGACGAGGTCGAAGCCGCCCTGCCAGAAGGCGCGGTCGGTGATATCGATCCCCATTTCGGAGAGGACTGTCTCCGGCCTTTCGGAGCCGCCGTAGGAGAGGAGCTTGAGATAGCCTGGCTTGAACGCCTCGCCCTCCTCCTGGTAGCGGCGGTAGAGCGCCAGCACCAGGAGCTGCCCGAAGCTGTAGGCATAGCAGTAGAAGGGGGTCTGGAAGATGTGGGGGATGCTCAGCCACTCGTAGCGGAACTCGGGCGCGATCTCTAGGCTGTCGCCGAACTGCTCCGCCAGCTTCGCCACGTAGAGGTCGCAGATCTCGTCGACCGAGCGGCCGGCGAGCACGGCCTCGTGCGCTTCCCGCTCGAAGAGGACGAAGTAGGCTTGGCGCAGCACCGTGGCGTAGACGTCGTCCACCGCCGAGGCGAGCAGCTCGCGGCGGGTGAGCGGATCTTTTTCGTCGCGCAGCAGGCGGTCCGTCATCAGCATCTCGCCGAACACCGAAGCGGTCTCGGCGAGCGGCAGGGAGGAGTGCTGGGTGAGGATCGAGTGGTGCTCGGCGAGCATGCTGTGCACCGCGTGGCCGAGCTCGTGGGCGAGCGTCGCGACGTCGCGGACGCGGCCGGCGAAATTGACGTGCACCCACGGCGTGAAACGCGGCAGGACCGTGGAGCAGAAGGCGCCGCCCCGCTTCCCCTTGCGGATCTCGCTGTCGAGGTGGGTCTCGGCGAACACCCGCTCGGCGAGCGCCGCGAAACCCGGATGGAAGTCGGCGAAGGTTTCGAGCACCGAGCGCGCCGCTTCCGGGAAGCCGATGTTCTGCTCCGAGGGGGCGAGCGGTGCGTAGAGGTCGTAGCGTCGCAGGCATGGCAGGCCGAGCCAGCCGGCCTTGAGGCGGAAGTAGCGCTGGAAGATCGGCGCGTTCTCCCGCGTCACGTCGAGGAGAACGTCGACGGCGCGGTCCGGGATGTCGTTGTCGGCGTTGCGCACCGAGATCGGAGAGCTGTAGCCGCGCAACACGACATGCTCGTCATGCCAGTCGCGCACCCGGTTGACGTAGATCTGGCCGAGCACCGTCGCCTCATGGGCGTAGACGCCGTAGAGCTCCTGGTAGGCGGCGGCGCGGATCTCGGGATGGGGTGAGAACGCGTAGCTCATCAGCGCGTCGCGGGTGAGCGTCAGCGTCTCGCCGTCGACCTTCAGGGTGTACTCCAGCCGGTTGACCAGCATGGAATAGAGCGTCAACACCGCGGCGATGCCGTTGTCGTCCTTGACGTTGATGATCTGCTCGGACTTTTCGTCGAGCGTGTAGGGCTTGAAGCGGCGCACGTCGGAGAGGAAGTGGCGGTAGTCGGAATGGTCCTGCGGCAAGAGCGCGGCGGCCTCGTCGTCGGACAGCTCGCGCCACCAGAGGGTGAAGAAGAGGACGCGGTTGCTCGCCGCCGTGGTCGCCTGCCGCACGCGGTTGCGGAACGTGATCGCCTCCTGGCTGCGGGTGTCGGAATAGAACCAGAGCGACGCATAGCCGGAGATGGCATTCATTTCTTCGGAGAGCTCGTCGTACTGCCGCATCACCGCCAGGAGCTCGGCGCTCCCCATCGTGGGGTGAAGGCTGGAGCGGCGGGACTCGAAGGCGGTCACCAGCGCGTCGAGATGCGCCAGACGCTGGGAGATGATCTCTTCGCTCGGCTCCGGCAGGATCTCCGCGAGATCCCAGGGGCCGAGCTCGTAGTTGGTGGTGTGGTGGTCCGTCATGACTGTCATGGTGGCATCGTCTTTGGAAGTCGGCGTTTCTATTTGCGGCGGGCAGGCGACACGATCAGGGACGGCACTCCGGCGGCCCGCGCCTGGTCGTTGAACGCCGGCACGTCGTGCGTCAGGATCTGGTCGAGCTTGGCGAGCTCGGCGTCGATCGCCGCGCTGAGCTGATCTTTCACCTGCACCGCCTGGGCGGTCGGCCGGAAATCACCCAGGGACGCCGAGGCGGCCACGGCGTTGAGCTTGTCGTTGAGACGCACCGGGAAGTTGAGCGGGTCTTCGTTGCTGCGGTTCTTCGTCTGGTAGAGCGCCTCTTCGATCGCGGTGAGCTTGCCGGCGAGCGTTTTGGCGGCATCGCGCAGCGCCTCGGTCTGGGCGTCGGGTTTGTCCGCTTTGTCCGCCTTGTCCGATTTTGCCTCATCGGCGGCGGGGGCGAGCCGCTTGCGCAGCGTTTCGAGCTGCTCGCGGGTTTCGCGGATGCGCCGGATCGCGTCGTGCGCGGCGTCGAGCTTGTCGCGCACGGCGAGGAGGAAGCTCTGCTGTGCCGCGAGGTCCTCCGGGGTCGCATGCAAGCGCGGATCGGGGAGCACATGCAAGGGAGCCGTTGCGATTTCGGTGCCCACGGTGAGCCGCACCTGATAGTCGCCGGGAACCGCCATCGGTCCCACCGGGTCGCCGCTCCACAGGATCATGCGCGGGAGCTTCTTGGCCTTCTCGTAGCGCAGGTCCCAGACGAAGCGGTTGAGCCCCTTGGCGAGGGTCAGCTTCGCGTCCGGCCGGTTGCGCCGGCCTTCGGGCTCGGGCGCGGCCTCGGTCTCCTTGTCTTCGCCTTCTTCCTGCCTGGCGTCCGGCTTGGCGTCCGGTTTGGCTTCGGGTTTGGCGTTGAAGCTGCGGATGAGCTTGCCGTCATGGTCGAGGATGTCGAGCGTCGCCTTGCCGGACGGCGTCTCGGGAAGCCAATAGTAGAGGACGGCCCCGGCCGGCGGGTTCTGCCCTTGGCCTTCGGTGTTGGCGCGGCCGAAACCTCCCGCCGGCGACAGGCGGTAGGCGGGGGCGGGAGCAAACAGGTGGACCGGCTTGGCGGAGAGGTCGGTGGGGATCTCGCGCAGCAGAGCCAGGCCGTCGAGCACCCAGAAGCCGCGGCCCTGGGTGGCGGCGACGAGGTCGCCGTCCTTGATCAACAGATCGGTCACCGGCACGAGCGGCAGGTTGAGCTGGAACCGCTCCCAGTGGCCTCCGTCGTCCCACGAGGCGTAGAGGCCGAATTCGGTGCCGGCGAAGAGCAGGCCGCGGCGGCCGGGGTCGGCGCGCACGACGCGGGTGAAGTGCTGCGGATCGATGCCGTCGGTGATGCGGGTCCAGGTGGCGCCGTAGTCGGCCGTCTTGTAGAGATAAGGCTTGAAATCGTCCGACTTGTAGCGCGTGGCGGCGAGGTAGGCGCCCGCCTTGTCGTAGGGGCTCGCCTCGATCTCGTTGATCTGCGCCCACTCGGGGAGACCCTTGGGCGTCACGTTCGTCCACGTCTTGCCGCCGTCCTTGGTCAATTGCACCAAGCCGTCGTCGGTGCCGGCCCAGATCGTGCCGGCGGCGAGCGGCGACTCGGCGACGGTGAAAATCGTGCTGTAGTACTCGATGCTGGTGTTGTCCTTGGTGATCGGCCCGCCGGACGATCCCTGCCGGCTCTTGTCGTTCCGCGTCAGATCAGGGGAGATGACGCTCCAGCTCTGGCCCGCGTCGGTGCTCTTGAACAGCACCTGCGCCGCGGTGTAGAGCGTGTGCGGCGCCTTCTGATCGTTCGGCGAGAAGACGATCGGGAAGTTCCACTGGAAGCGGTACTTGAGATCGGCGGCGCCCCAGCCCATCACGTCCTCGGGCCATGCGTTGACGTCGCGCATCTCGCCGGTCGCATGATCCAGGCGGTTGATGAAGCCGCCGTAGGAGCCGCCGTAGACGACCTCGGGATCGGTCGGGTCGGCCACGATGTAGCCGCTCTCGCCGCCCGCGGTGACTTCCCAGTCAGCGGGCCCGATGCTGCCACCCTTGCCGCGCGAGAGGATGCGGAAGGCCGAGTTGTCCTGTTGCGCGCCGAGCAGGCGGTAGGGGAAGTGGGTGTCGGCGGCGGCGCGGTAGATCTGCGCCGTCGGCTGGTTGGCCTGCGTCGACCAGGTCTTGCCGCCGTCGGTGGTGACGTTGACGCCGCCGTCGTTCGACTCGATCATGCGCAGCGGATCGTCCGGATCGATCCACAGGTCGTGGTTGTCGCCATGCGGCGTGCCGATGGTGGTGAAGGTCTTGCCACCGTCCTTGGAGCGGTGGAACTGCACGTTGGGCACGTAGACGGATTCCACGTCGGCGGGATCGGCGAAGATGCGGCTGTAGTACCAGGCGCGCTGGCGCAGGTCGCGGTCGTCGTTGGTCTTCTTCCAGGTCGCGCCGCCGTCCGCCGAGCGGAAGACGCCGCCGTCCGCCGCCTCGACCAGGGCGTAGAGGTTCTCATGGTCGGTGGGGGAGATGGTGACGCCGACGATGCCGACCGTCCCCTTGGGCAGGCCGGGCTTGCGCGTCAGCTCGGTCCAGGTGTCGCCGCCGTCGGTCGACTTCCACAGGCCCGACCCTTCGCCGCCGCTCTCCAGGCTGTACGGCGTGCGGACGACGCGCCAGAAGCCGGCGTAGAGCACCCGCGGATTGACCGGATCCATGGCGAGGTCGACCGCGCCGGCGTGCTCGTTGGCGAACAGCACCCGCTGCCAGGTGGCGCCGCCGTCCTTCGACCGGTAGACGCCGCGCGTCGTGTTGGGGCCGAAGACGTGGCCGAGGACGGCCGCGTAGACCAGGTCCGGATTCTTCGGATGGATGCGGATGCGCGGAATGTGCTGCGCGTCGGCGAGGCCGACCTGCTTCCAGGTCTGGCCCGCGTCGGTCGACTTCCACATCCCGCTGCCGGGGGAGAGGTTGCCGCGGAGAGTCACCTCGCCGCCGCCTACGTAGACCACGTTGTGATCCCACTCCGACACCGCGACGGAGCCGATCGAGCCGCCGAAAAAGCCGTCCGAGACGTTCTTCCACGTCCGCCCGCCGTCCGTCGTCTTCCACACGCCGCCGCCGGTGGCGCCGAAGTAGTAGGTCGAGCGGTCTCCCGGAATGCCGGCGACCGCCGCTGAGCGGCCGCCCCGATAGGGGCCGATCTCGCGCCAGGCATAAGCCTTCCAGAGGTCGGCGTCGAGCACGTGATGGGAGGAGGAGGCCGAAGCCGGCGGTGCGGCTGGCACGGCCGCCGGGAGGATCAGCACCAGGGCAAGGAGAAGAACGAATCGGCGCAAGCTGTTCATGGATCTGTCGCAGCTCCTGGAAGGCAAACGGCCTGCCGGAGCAGGCCGCCATGGAAACGTCCCGTTGCCTGGAGCGGCGTCGACCGGCTCCCGGCGGCGTCGGCTAGTGGTAGTCCTCGAGGCGCAACTGATCGAGCGGCAGGCCGAACGGGTAGAACAGGTTGAACACCGGCTGCTCGATGATCTCGGCGAAGTGGAGAAGCAACGGGCCGTACTTCTCGATGCCGGACGTTCCGGCCTCGATCTGCTCGTACTCGTCCTTGCCGATTTCGAGCTGCTCGGCCATCTGGTCGACGGTCTTCTGCCGCCGCTCGCGGTGCTTCCGGATCAGCCCGGCGGCCTGGCCTTCCTTGCAGTCGGCCGACTTGCCGCTGTCGGCGAGCAGGCGCGAGGTCGGGGTTTCGAGCTTGATGGCGATCTTGGCGAGCAGAGGCCCCCACTTCTCAGCCGGGGAATTCCCGTCTTCGATCTCCTTGTACTCCTCCGGCGAAAGACCGAGCTTGCCTGCGACGTCATCGGCCGAGAGCTTTTTCCGTTCCCGTTCCTTCTTCAAGACTTCTCCGAGTTTCACCGTCCCCTCCTTGCGATGTAGCTTTGTAGCCCCTCGATCGATGCCGGGGCGAGATTTTCAGCGGATCCGGCCGGGGGCCGAGGCACCGGCTGATGGTGCGACGGATGCTAACACAGGGAGACTGATTGCTCTAGCGGCTTCCGCGCGACCCGGGGGCATGTCACGCCCAGCCTTCCTGGAGCTACCTATAGTGTGGAGGAGTGTGATCCAATCGACCGGCGACACGGAGACCCCGATGGTGAGAGCGAGCACGGCCGACCCTGTCAACGCTGAGGCGGCTGAGGCGGCCGAGCCCGTGCCGGTGCGCTCCGCGGTGCGCGACGGGGTGCTTGCCGTGGTGGGAGACACGCCTCTCGTCGAGCTCACCCGGGTCTATCCCGGCTTCGCCGGCCATCTGTACGCCAAGCTCGAAGCGCTCAACCCGGGCGGCAGCATCAAGGACCGGCCGGCGCGCGAGATCCTCGACTCCGCCCTGCGCGACGGCGACGTCGGCCCCGGGACGGTGATCGTCGAGTCGAGCTCCGGCAACATGGGGATCGGGCTCGCGCAGGCCTGCGCCTACCATGGCCTGCGCCTGATCTGCGTCGTCGACGCCAAGGCGTCGCCGCAGAACGTCGCCATCCTCAGAGCCTACGGCGCCGAGATCGACTACGTCGCCGAGCCGGACCCCGCGACCGGCGAGCTGCTGCCCGCGCGGCTCAACCGCGTGCGCGAGATCCTGGCGGAGAGACCCGAGGCGTTCTGGCCCAACCAATATGCCAACCTGAACAACCCCGGCTCCCACCATCGCACCACCATGGCCGAGATCGCCGCGGCGCTCGACGGCAAGGTCGACTTCGTCTTCTGCGCCACCAGCACCTGCGGCACCGTGCGCGGCTGCGGCGAGCTCGTGCGCGCCAAGGGCCTGCCGACGCGGGTGGTCGCGGTCGACTCCGTGGGCAGCCTCATCTTCTCGGATCAGAAGGGACCGCGTTTCCTTCCCGGAATGGGCGCCGGCCTCCGTCCGCCGCTCTGCGACCCGCAATTCATCGACGAGGTCGTCCACGTCACCGATCTCGAATGCGTCATGGGGTGCCGCCGGCTGGTGCGCCGCGAAGGCATCCTGGCCGGCGCCTCCTCCGGCGGCCTGGTGGCGGCGGTCGACAAGATCCGCGATAGGATCCTCGCCGGCTCGTCCTGTGTGCTGGTCCTGCCCGACCGCGGCGAGCGCTACCTCGACACCGTCTATTCCGACGCCTGGGTGCGCGATCACTTCGGCGCCGCCGGCGACCTCTGGCCGCCGCGCGATTCCTGAGATCAAAGAGAGCATGAAAGACGACGAGATTCTGATCCTTCGCGGCGGCGAGGTGGCCGACCTCCTGGCCGGCCGTGAGCGCGACGTGCTCGACGCCGTGGCGCGCGCCTATCTGGCCCACTCCCGGGGGGCCAGCTCGCTGCCGCATTCGACCTTCCTCCGCTTTCCGCACGACGACCTGAACCGGATCATCGCCCTGCCGGCCTTCCTCGGCGACGGCTTCGGCGTCGCCGGCGTGAAGTGGGTCGCCTCCTTTCCAGGCAACGTGCGGAAGGGGATGGCCCGCGCCTCGGCGGTGCTGATCCTCAACAGTCCGGCGACCGGGCTGCCGGAAGCCATTCTGGAAAGCTCGCTGATCAGCGCCCGCCGCACCGCGGCGAGCGCCGCCCTGGCCGCCCGCGAGCTGCGCCGCGGACGCGCCACCGCCGCCGCCGGCCTGATCGGCACCGGGGTGATCAACTTCGAGACCGCCCGCTTCCTTCTCCATACGCTTCCCGATCTCGGCGAGCTGCTGCTGTTCGATCTCGACCCGGAGCGCGCCGCGGAGGCCGCCGCGCGGACCGCCGAGATGGCGCGCGGCCTCCGCGACGGCGTCCAGGTGAGGGTGGCGAACGACCGCGACGAGATCTTCCGCGCCTGTCCGCTGATCGCCTTCGCGACCACCGCGGTCAAGCCGCACGTCACCGACCTCGCGGCCTGCCAGCCCGGCGCCACGATCCTCCACACCTCGCTCCGCGACCTCACGGCCGGCGCCATCCTCGCCGCCGACAACGTGGTGGACGACGCCGACCACGTCAGCCGCGCCCAGACGTCCATCCATCTCGCCGAGCAGCAGACCGGCAACCGCGGCTTCATCCGCTGCACCCTGGCGGACCTCCTCGCCGGCACCGCACCGGCGAAACGGGACGAGTCGATCGTCTCGGTCTTCAGCCCCTTCGGCCTCGGAGTGCTGGACCTCGCTGTGGGAGACCTGGTGCGCCGGCGTGCCCTGGAGACGGGGAAGGGCACCGTCATCGATTCGTTCCTGCCGGCCGGCTGATGGCGGAGGTGTAGAGCGGGGCGGCCCAGGCGCCAACCCACCAAGAACGGGCCTGGAGCGGTGGCGTGAACGGATCATCCGTCAGCGCTGACGGGACACAAGTCAGCCTCGACGAGCAGCCCGTCGGCGCCAACTTGTGTCCCGTCAGCCTCGACGAGCCGCCCGTCGACCTCGACGGGACGCTCGTCGACCCTGACGGACAACCTGTCAGGGGCTGACCGGTCATCGGTTGAGCCTGACGGATGATCCGTCGACGCCAACGGGTCATCCGTTGACCCTGACCGATGACCCGTCAGCGCTGACAGGTGAGCCGTTGACGCTGACGGATATCCAGTCCATGCAAATTGGATATCCGGTCACCCTGACGGAGGATGCATCAGCGTTCGCCAGTGATCCGTCGACGCTGACGAATGATCCGTCGGCGCCAACTTGTGTGCCGTCGAGGTTGACGAGCGGCTCGTCGGCGCCGGTTTGTGTTTCGTCGGGCTGGGTGAGACGCGAGATGGGACTACCGCTTGCGCTCGGACGACAACAGCTTCAGCGCGTCGATCGGGCGGCGGTCGGGGCTCATCAGCTTGATGGCGCGGCGCAGGTAGGCCTCGGCTTCGTCCCGGTTGCCGAGCTCGCGGTGGATCTCGCCGGCGTAGTAGGCGGCGAGGCCGCAGTTGGCGTCGAGGCGGAGGGCTTCCTGCAGCTCCTTGAGCGCCTGGCTGGTCTGCGACGGCGAGAAGGTGACGCGCGCCCAGGCCAGCTCGGCGCGGTAGATGCCGTTCTGCGGATCGCAGTCCGAAGCGAACTCCAAGTACTGGATCGCCTCCTTGTGCTTGCCGGCCTCCATCAGCGCGAGACCCTTCTTGAATTGGGCCTCGGAGTCGAGGAGGTCGGTCTTGATGCCTCCGAAGGCGGCGGTCTTTTTCTCCCGCTCCTCGCGGAGCGACTTGCGGCGGAAGAGCAGGGTGTTGCGTTGCTCCGCGTCGGTCAGCTCGCCGAAGGCACGGGCTCCGGCCAGGAACAGATCGCGCGCCCGGTCTTCCATGGCGTGCAGCTCGGGGTGGTCGAGCGCCCAGGGTGCGAACCGGCGGGCGAATTCCAGATACTTCGCTTCGATCGCCGGCACCGTCGCGGTCTCCGGCAGGCCGAGCAGGTCGAAGGCGTCCTGCCGGCGGTAGGTGAGGAACGCCTGCATGATCTCATTGCGCTTGCGTTCGAGGTCCGCCGCGCTGACCGCGGGCTGTGCCGGGGCCGGAGCAGCGGGTGCGGCCGGCGCTGGCTGCACCAGGTCCGGCACGACCGAGCGCGGGAGACTGCCCGTGCTGGTGGGCGAGATCGCGAGCGCCGACGCTACGGCTCCCTTGGGCAGCATATCGGCCGGCACGACCAGGCCGAGAATCGACAGGGCATAGAGCAGCCGGGTGATCTCGTCCACCGGCAGGCCGGTCGCTTCGGCCAGCTCGCCCATCCGGCGGCCGGGGCGGATCGCTTCGGTGAGCAGGCTCTGGCGCTGCGTCAGGCGCAGGTCGTCGAGCGGGAAGCGAGGATTCGGATGCACGGCGAGCCGCTTGCCGACCAGCGGCCCGATCGCCATGTCGACCTCTTCCTGCGGCGCGAGCTTGGTGACGCCGGTGAGGATGAGCTGCGGCACCTTCACCTTGAGCGACGAATCGGGCCGCGAAGCCTCGTCGTCGAGGATGCGCAGCTCGCCCTCGTTCCAGGTGAAGATGTCGAGCAGCTTCTTGGCCAGGTTCTGTTGCAGGATCTTGAACAGCTCGACGGCGCTGACCAGGCCGTGCTCGAGCAGGATCTCGCCCAGCGGCACGCCGCGCGCGGCGGAGCGGCCGAGGCTGGTGTTGAAGTCCTCCTCGCTGAGCTTCCCCTCGATGACCATGTAACGGCCGAGGGTCTCGTGGACGAGGTTGGAGCGGCAGTCGACCGGCACGCCGGCTTCGAGGACGATCTTCTTCCACACCTGCCGCCGCCGGAACTCCAGCACCGTCGTCCGTTTGTGGATGGCGAAGGCGCAGAGAAGGGGAGAGAAGGGCACGTCCTGCAAGGTGCCTTCTTTCAGATTGGAGATCTCCTCCAGCCGCTCGGGGGTCGGAATCACAGGGGCCTCGATGTCTGCTCAAGTCTGCGAGCCGCAGGCTACCCGGAGCGGCCATTCGTGTCAAATCGGCGATATGGTAAAGCCGACGAGGCGGCCACAGGGGAGGAACGCTCATGGGGGAGATCGACATGCTGTTCGACGGTCCCGAGAAGGGGCCGGTGTTCGCGCTGGCCCACGGCGCGGGCGCGGCGATGGATTCGACGTGGCTCAAGAATCTGGCGCGGGATCTCGGCGCCGAAGGGATCCGCGTCGTCCGCTTCGAGTTTCCGTACATGCATGCCCGCCGCGAAGGGCGCCGGCCGCCGCCGGACCGCGAGCCGGTGCTCCTCTCGACCTGGCGGACGGTGATCGCCGAGCTGGGAGGCGCGGAGCGGCTGGTGATCGGCGGCAAATCGATGGGCGGCCGGATGGCGAGCCGGGTCGCCGACGAGATGGGCGTCCGCGGCCTGGTCTGCCTCGGCTATCCGTTCCATCCGCCGGGCCAGCCGGAGAAGACGCGCACCGCCCATCTCGCCGACCTGCGCACGCCCACCCTGATCGTCCAGGGGACCCGCGACACGCTGGGCAGCCGCGAGGACGTCGACGGCTACACCCTGTCGCCGCGGATCCGCATCGTCTGGCTGGAGGACGGCGACCACTCCTTCAAGCCGCGCGCCTCGTCCGGGCGGACGGAACGGCAGAACCTGACCGCCGCGGTCGCTGCCGTGGCTGCGTTCGTCCACAGCCTCTTCTAGAGACCGGCGAGAGCCAGTGACCGCTTCGACCTCCGGCCAGCTCGCGGCGCTCGGCGCCGCCGGCTTGTGGGCCTTCACCGCGCTCGCCATCGACCAGGCGGCGCGGCGGATCGGCTCGCTGACGGTCAATCTGATCCGGCTGGTGCAGGCGTTCTGTTTCCTCTGCCTGGTGAGCTGGATCGTCCGCGGCGTGCCGTTGCCGATCGACGCGAGCCGCCACGCCTGGGGCTGGCTCGCGCTCTCCGGGTTGGTGGGCTTCGTGTTCGGCGATCTCTGCCTGTACCGTTCCTACCTGGTCATCGGGCCGCGGCTGTCGACCCTGATGATGTCGCTGGTGCCGCTCCTCACCACCGTCATCGGCTGGCTGGCGCTCGGCGAGGTGCTGAACCCGCGGCAGATGATCGGCATGCTTCTCACCGTCGGCGGCATCGGCTGGGCGGTGCTCGACCGCAGCAAATCGTGGACCGCCCTGCCGGCGGACCGCCCCGGCGTGCCGCTCAGCGGTCTGGCGCTCGCGTTCGGCGGCGCCCTCGGGCAGTCCGGCGGCCTGGTGCTGAGCAAGATCGGCATCGGCGACTACAACGCCTTCGCCGCCACCCAGATCCGCGTGCTCGCCGGCATCGCCGGCTATACGCTGATGTTCTTCGTCCTGCGCTGGTGGCCGAACCTGCGGACCGGCCTGCGCGACCGCCGCGCCCTCGGCTTCGCGGCGCTCGGCGCCTTCTTTGGCCCGTGTATCGCGGTCTCCCTCTCGCTGATCGCCATCCGCTCCACCCTCGCCGGCGTCGCGGCGAGCATCATGGCGCTCACCCCGGTGCTCATCATCCCGCTGGTCGTGCTGCTCCGCCGCGAGCGCGTCGGGATCGGCGGCGTGCTCGGCGCTCTGGTCGCGGTATCGGGTGTTTGTCTGCTGTTCCTCAGTGCGGGCTGAGCTGGGCCTGCGTGATATCGTTAGAGAAGGAACAGCCAGCGATGACCGTCATCAACATCGAGCTACCCGAGAGCGTCCTTCTGGCCACCGGCCAGTCGCAGGAAGATTTCGTCAAGGAGATGAAGTTTTTCGTCGCGCTCAAGCTTTTCGAGCTGGGCAGGGTTTCTTCCGGCCGGGCGGCTGAGATTGCCGGGATCGGACGGGTTGAGTTCCTTCTCCTGGCCGGAAGGTCGGGAGTGCCGGTCGCCGACCTCGATGCGGAGGAGCTGGATCGGGAATTCTCGGATGTCTGAAGGCCCGATCGTCTGTAATGCCGGCCCTCTGATCGCCCTGTCCATGGTCGGCCAGCTCGATCTTCTCAAGAATCTCTACCAGCAGGTCGTGGTCCCGAACGCGGTCTACCAGGAAGTGTGCGGCTCCGGAGTCGGCAGACTCGGATCGGTGGAGGTCGCATCGGCGTCATGGCTCCAGCGAGCCCGCGCAGAGCCGGCAGGCGAGCCCTTGCTCGCGATGGAGCTGGGGCTGGGAGAGGCGGAGGTGATCACGGTAGCGCGCGGGCTTGGCGCACGCCTGGTCCTGATCGACGAACGGCGTGCGCGCCGGATTGCCGAGCAGGCCTATCGCCTGACGGTGAAAGGCAGCGCCGGGATCTTGGTCGCCGCCAAGAGAGCCGGCCTGATTCCAGCCGTCCGGCCCCTCCTCCTGGCGATGTTGCACCAGGGCTACTATCTGTCCGACCGGCTGGTGCAGCGGGCGACCGCCGAGGCCGGAGAGTCCCTTCCGGTTTCATGAAGCCCTCCCGCCGTCGAGGACATCTCGACAGCGGACATTGACCCACCGGCCCTGCGCGCGATAACGTCTCCTCATTAGACCGAGCCTGACCTGAGCCCCGGCGCCGCCCGCGCGAGGCGGAGCCGTATTTGATCCCGGAGGGTTCTCCCGTCTGCCTCGGTCCATTCCAGGATCGAAGAGGCTGCCCATGCCCGATACATTCTCCGTCACGAGCAGTCAGTCGTGGTTCTCCCGCATTTTTGAATCGATCAAGAGCGTGCTGTTCGGTTTCATTCTCTTCGTCGTCGCGTTCCCGCTCCTGTTCTGGAACGAGAGCCGGGCGGTGCGGACGGCCAGGAGCCTGACCGAGGGGCTCGGCGCGGTGGTGAGCGTTCCCTCCGACGCGGTCAACAGCGCCAACCAGGGCAAGCTGGTGCACGTCTCCGGCGCGGTCGACTCCGGCGAGCCGATCGCGGACGATCTGGGCGTCCAGGCCAAGGCGGTGAAGCTGATCCGCAAGGTCGAGATGTTTCAGTGGAAGGAACACGAGAAGTCCGAGACGCGCAAGAAGCTCGGCGGCGGCACCGAGACGACCAAGACCTACACCTATACGAAGGAATGGGCCGCGGAGCCGATCGACTCGGCGCGCTTCCAGCATGCCGAAGGGCACGAGAACCCGGGTGGCTTCCCCTTCGAGAGCACGACCGTGATCGCCGATCCGGTGAAAGTCGGCGCCTTCACCATGTCGAAGGAGCAGATCGACAAGCTGACCGACGCGGGCGACCTCCGGCTCGGCGCCGAGGCGGCGGACAATCTTCCGGAGGACGCCAAGGACAAGCTCAAGGTCGCCGACGGCCGGTTCTACATGGGGGAGAACCCGTCGACTCCGGTGCTCGGCGACGTGCGGATCTCCTATTCGACCGTGAATCCGGTGGCGGCCAGTCTGGTGGGCGTGCAGACGGGTGAGTCGTTCTCGCCGTACCAGGCGCAGGCTGGGGACTCCATCCTGCTCGTCGAAGACGGGAATCACTCCGCGGCGGAGATGTTCAAGACGGCCCAGGACCAGAACGCGGTGCTCACCTGGATCCTGCGGGCGGTCGGCTTCTTCGTCATGTTCCTCGGCATCTTCATGGTCTTCCGGCCGATCGCCGTCGTCGCCGACGTGCTGCCGTTCTTCGGCTCCATGCTCGGCGCCGGGGTCGGGATCTTCGCCTTCCTCCTCGCCGCGGTGCTCTCGTTCGTGACCATCGCGGTGGCCTGGATCTTCGTCCGGCCGTTGCTGGGGATCACTCTGCTCGTGCTGGCCGGCGGAGCGTTGTTCTGGCTGATCAAGAAGGGGCGCGCGAAAAAGGCGCAGCGTGTGGCGGTCGGGGCTCCCGCGGTCGGTTAGCGGGGCAGCTACAGCTTGCCGGCCGGGACCCAGCGGTGGAAGAAGGTGACGATCTCGGCGACGGAGAGGAGAGCGCTGGCATTGCGGAACTCTCCTTGCCGTTGCGCCGCCACCAGGGTCCCGTCGGCGTCCAGGATGGCGACGGCGGGAATGCCGTTCTCGACCGCCATGCCGTACTGCTCCATCAGCTCCAGGTTGCGGTTCCGGTTGCCGATCGACACCTTGACGAACACGAAGCCCGGCTCGACGATCGGCAGCACGAGCCGGTGCTTCAACGCCTTGTCGAACGCAAAGCAGTCCGGGCACCAATCGGCGCCGAACACCACGGCCACCCGCTTCCCCTCGCGCGCCGCCTGCGTCTTCGCCGCCTCGATGCCCGCGCGCACGGCGGACGGCTCTTCATAGGTCGGGATCTCCATCAAGGGTTATTGTGCCATCAGGCGGCGGGTAAAGGACATAAGGGACTGCAAGGACCAAAAGGACCTTCACTGTCCTTCAGGTCCTTGCAGTCCCTTATGTCCTTTATGTCCTTTTCACCGACTGAGCCGCCAGCCGCAGTAGATCTCCAGCATCCGCACCGCCCGGTCCATGGTGCGGAAGACCGGCACGCCGCGGTCGGTGAGGAGACGCGCAACTGGCAGCTCAGACGGACGAGGTCCTCGAAATCGTCGAGGGAATCGGCCATCAGGACGCCGGCCGCGGCGGCCAGCTCGCAGGTCACGGTGTAGTCGCCCGCGATCGAGGCGGTGTGGGAGGCGGTGGCTTTGGCGCCGGCGGCGGTGCGGCCGGCGCGATAGAGAATCACCGTCCGGCCGCCGGCTGTGATCTCCGCGGCGGCGGTGAGAAAGCGGCAACCAGCTCGACCTGACGATCGGCGACTATCTCACCTGGCTCGCGCACGATATGGCGGTCGAAACCTTCGCCTGCTACGTCGAGGGATTCCAGCCGCTCGACGGCCGCGAGGAATTCGGCGTACACGCCGCCTGGCCCGAGCGTCACCACGGCACCGAAATCGTCCGTCCAGCGCATCCCGAGAAGGACCTCGCCGCCGAGGCCGGCGCGGCAGGTTCGAGAACCGTCGCCGTCGCCGTCATTGAGGTCGCGCGATCGTCCAACAGGGTCTGAGCCATGGTCTTTCCCCCTCCAGGCTGCATGAAGACGCCCTGATCGTACGTTCCGCCAAGTCCGGGGCGAACCACCCGGCAGGTGGGGACTCGCTGACCAAAGGGGCGGGGAGGGGCGCCTCCATGTAACAATCGCCCTCGTATGACCGACCTCGCCACCCCCGCCCCGCCGCATGCTCCCGCGCTCTCCTCCGAGCGTCCGTCCCTCGCCGCGCGCATTCCGGCAGGCGGGACGACCGATCCGGATGAGATCCTTTCGCTGTTCATCGAATGGGTGTCCGATCTCGGGATCGAGCTCTATCCGGCGCAGGAAGAGGCCCTGCTGGAGATCATGGCGGGCAAGAACGTCATCTTGAACACGCCCACCGGATCGGGCAAGTCGCTGGTCGCCCTCGGTCTCCATTTCAAGGCGCTGTGCGAGGGGAACGTCTCCTTCTACACCAGCCCGATCAAGGCGCTCGCCTCGGAGAAGTTCTTCTCGCTCTGCGAAGACTTCGGCGCGGTCAACGTCGGCATGATGACCGGCGACGCCAGCATCAACCCCGACGCCAGGGTCATCTGCTGCACCGCCGAGGTGCTCGCCAACCGGGCGCTCCGCGAAGGCGAGGGGCTCAACGCCCCGTACGTGGTGATGGACGAGTTCCACTACTACTCGGACCACGACCGCGGCTGGGCCTGGCAGGTGCCGCTCATCACCCTGCCGCACACCCGTTTCCTCCTCATGTCCGCCACCCTGGGCGACGTCAGCGCCATCGCCGAGCACGTCCAGGAGCGCACCGGCACGGAGGTGGCGATCGTCAGCAGCACGCTGCGGCCGGTCCCCCTCGACTTCGAGTACCGCGAGACGCCGCTTCACGAAACCGTCCAGGATCTGCTGGAGACGGGCAAGGCGCCGGTCTACATCGTCAACTTCACCCAGCGCGAATGCGCCGAGCTCGCGCAGTCGCTCACCAGCATGCAGGTCGCCGCCCGCGAGGAGCGCGACAAGATCCGCGACGCGATCGCCGGCTTTCGCCTCGATACCCCCTACGGCAAGGAGTTCCGCCGCTTCCTCTCGTTCGGCATCGGCGTTCACCACGCGGGCCTGCTGCCCAAATACCGCCTGCTGGTGGAGCAGCTCTCACAGCAGAGCCTGCTCCGCATCATCTGCGGCACCGACACGCTCGGCGTCGGCGTCAATATCCCGATCCGCACGGTTCTTTTCACCCGTCTCGCCAAGTTCGACGGCAAAAAGACCTCCATCCTCTCCGTCCGCGACTTCAAGCAGATCGCCGGAAGGGCCGGCCGCAAAGGGTTCGACGACAAGGGGAGCGTGGTCGCGGAAGCGCCCGAGCACATCATCGACAAGCGAAAGAGCGAGATGAGCGGCAAGAAGAGCAAGGTTTTCAAGGGACCGGCGAAAGGCGAGGTCTCGTGGAACGCGGAGACCCTGGAGAAGCTGATCACCCGGCCGCCGGAAACGCTCAAATCACGCTTCAAGATCACCCACGGCATAGTGCTCAACCTCCTCCAGCACGACGCCGAGGTCGACGATCCCAACCTGCGCAATTTTGATTCGCTGCGCGATCTGATCAAACGATCCCACGAAGAGGAGGGGAGCAAGAAGCGCCACCATTCTCACGCCGCGGTCATGGTCCGCTCGCTCTATCGTGCCGGCATCATCCGCATGCGGCGGGACACGGTCTCCAACTATCTCTGGGCCGTGGTGGCCGAAGATCTCCAGTGGGATTTCTCGCTCCTCCATGCGCTCTCGCTCTACCTCGTGCAGACCATCGGCCAGCTCGATCCCGCCTCGCCCGAATACGCGTACGATCTCATTTCTCTCACCGAATCGATCCTCGAAGATCCCGAGATCATCCTGAGAAAGCAGGTCGACAAGATCAAGCAGGAGCTGGTCGCGCAGCTCAAGGCCGAAGGGATGGAGTACGAGCAGCGGATGGAAAAGCTCGACGAGGTCAGCCATCCGAAGCCCCTCTCGGACTTCATCTACGGCACCTTCAACCGCTTCCGCGGCGAGCATCCGTGGGTCGGTGGAGAAGACATCCGTCCGAAATCGATCGGCCGCGAAATGCTCGAGGGCTACATGAGCTTCGCGGACTACGTGAAGCGCTACGGCCTTCAGAGGAGCGAAGGCGTCGTCCTGCGCTACCTCTCGCAGCTCTACCGCACCCTCAATCAGAGCGTTCCCGAGCTGTCGAAAAACGAGCCCGTGCTCGACGCTCTGGGCTTCTTCCGCGCCATCCTGGAGCACACCGACACCAGCCTGCTCGAAGAGTGGGAAAGCCTGCTCCATCCCGAACTGGTGACCCAGCGGGGCGAGCAACGGAGAAAAGCGGCGGAGAAGCTGTGGATCGACGAGCTCATCCACGACGCGAAGGGATTCGCCGCCAGAGTGCGAGCCGAGATGCACCTCCTCGTCCGAGCCCTCGCCAACAAAGACTGGGAAGAAGCCGTCTCCACCATCCGCCAGGACCCTGCCGACTCCGAAAGCCTCTGGGACGCCGAGCGGTTCGAAAAGGCATTGGAGCCCTTCTACGCCGAATACCCCGAAATGGTCTTCACCCCCGAAGCCCGCCGCCACCAATGGACCCAGATCCGCACGACCGGCGACCGCACCTGGGAGGTGGCGCACACGCTGCTCGATCCGCAGGGCGACAACCTGTGGGCGGTGCTGGGCTCGATCGATCTGCGGGACCCGGACATGATCGACGGGCCGTTGTTGCGGTTGGAGCGGATCGGGGCGTAAGGGTTTACAAGGGATGAGGAGGTACGACCGTGAGCATCAACCATCTGAGCATTGACCTTCCGGATAGTCTCTCGGAAGAGGAAGCCAAGACGCTTCTGGCCGTGAAGTCTTTCGAGGTTGGTAGGTTGACGCTCGGGCAAGCAGCTCGAATGGCGGAGCTGTCGAAGCGGGTCTTCCTGGAAATCCTGGCTCGCCACAAAGTCCCCGTCTTCAACTACTCTCCCGAAGAGCTGCGGCACGAGCTCGATAGAACAGACCGGTGAACGATACCAGTCGATGGTAGAAGGGGCCCGCATTGCGTGGAATGCGCCGAGATACTAGAAGAGAACGAGGCGAGATGGTGCTACGCTTAAAGGGAGGTGGGTGTTGCCTCTTCGTGGTTGAACAAACGAATGGACCAGCTAAAAAACTTCAGCGATGAGCGACAGGTGGCGTGGTGCGCCTACTGTGGAAGAGGGGTGGAAACGCGGGACCATGTGCCTTCCCGCGCACTTTTGGACGAACCCTACCCACCGAACTTGCCGGTAGTCGGAGCATGTCGCCTGTGCAACGAAGGCTTCTCGGCTGATGAGGAGTACGTTGCCTGTCTCATTGATTCCGTTATTGGGGGCTCCGCGACGCCTGCTAGCGTTGGGAGGGAGAAGGTCAGGCGGATTCTGAGTCAGAAGCCGGCGTTGACTGCCCGGCTCGCGGGTGCATACAGAGAGGTAGACAGAACTGGCAGGTTTGGAGTGGAGGTTGACAGGGTAAGAAACGTTGTCCTGAAGCTTGCGCGTGGGCATGCGCTTTTTGAGCTGAACGAGCCTCAGTTTAGGCCGCCGGAGCATGTGCGTTTTGTGCCGCTCAGCCTACTTGCTAGAAATATCCGAGATCGCTTCGAGCAGCCGCCGGAGGGCTCCCTCTGGCCTGAGATTGGCAGCCGGGCAATGCAACGCCTTGTCGCCGCCCCCGACAACCAGCCGGAGTGGGTAATCGTCCAGGCTGGGAGGTATAGATACTTGGCGTCTGCGGACCACGATGTCGTGGTGCGCATGGTCCTGAGCGAGTACCTTGCGTGCGAGGTCGTCTGGAGGGGTTTACCACCCTCCGTCTGAAGAGAGGCTCTTTTGGGAGCCCTGGCCTCGACGACGGCAACGGAGCGGTTCACCTCTGACTTCGGCCCGGGATTCGACGTCACCAACCTGCGCAAGATGCGGCAGTTCTATCGGATGTTCGAGATTCGAGACGCGGCGCGTCTCGGATCGGGCAAGGCCTGGAACAGAACGCAGCGCGGTCCGAATTGGCAATTCGCTGAATGTTGAGTCCGTTGAACCGTATTTGAATCGAGCAGGTAGGTCAAAACGAGGGAGGCTCCTTGGAGTCCCCTTCTGCGCGGGCTTGTCGCAGGAGACCGGTGAGCTCTTCCTGGGTTTCCCCCTCCCACGGACCAATTTCGCGAAAGACGTCACCAGCGGTTCGGCGGCCCTTGCAGTGGAGCTCGATGACAAGCCCACCGATCTCGGCCGTGATGACCCGCTCTGGGTCCTGTCGAAGCTCTTCGATGGCCGCCTCCAAGGTTTTCGTCGTAGTCTCTCCTGTAGATAAGGCCAAGGATCGTGGCAAGGCGGCCCTCGACTTTTCTGGAAGCTAAATTCTAGCATGGGGCCACGCGCGGCGGCGTGGCCTTCCCGCTGGACGCAGTGGCGCCCGTCATTGTCGGCGGCCACCTGTTCTCCGTCGGGAGCGAGGCGCGGACTGAGAGGGAGCGAGACGCGGACTGGAGGGAGCGAGGCGCGGACTGGAGGGAGCGAGGCGCGGACTGGAGGGAGCGAGGCGCGGACTGGAGGGAGTGAGGCGCGGACTGGAGGGAGTGAGGCGCGGACTGGAGGGAGCAAGACACGGACTGGAGGGAGCGAGGCGCGGACTGGAGGGAGCGAGACGCGGACTGGAGGGAGGAAGACGCGGACTGGAGGGAGCGAGGCACGGACTGGAGGGAGGGAGGCGCGGACTGGAGGGAGGGAGG
>DATARD010000333.1:0-12797 GCA_036264355.1 Thermoanaerobaculia bacterium | reverse complement strand
CGACACTCCAAACGGAAACCCTCGGCTGCGTCATGCCTTTGAGAAAGTTGAAGGAGAAATCCTTAGATTCTGTGAGAAAGAGAAACTCGTCGCGTGAACTTGACTCGGGAACACGAAAAGTTCCCTCTCAAGGACTCTAGGGGACGAAGCGTCGTCATGTTGGCTCCTCGGCCGTCTATCGAATCTGCCCCGGAGGGGCAAGTGCACACCTAGCCCAGGGTTTTTAACCGGTTTAACCCTGGGAGGGGAGGCGAAGACGGCCCTCCAAACCCAGGGATAAATCCCTGGGCTAGGTGCAGTTGCCCCTTCGGGGCAGGGTTGCCTCAGTCCAGAAGGTATTTCTCGTCGTAGTCGATGTGGTGTTTCCGCAGGAGCGTGATCAACTCGTCCCGGAAAGTCCGGCGTGCGTGGTGTTCCTCCTGGGTTCGGATGTATTTCCTGACCGCGGCGATCCGCGATTCGCTGACCGAGAACGCACCGTAGCCATTCTGCCAACCGAATGGACTGAGGTCAGAGACTTGGTTCATCCAGTGAGAGGATCCGCCTTTGATCAGGCGCAGTAGATCTGCCACCGACAGACTGGTTTTGTGCCGAACCAGGAGATGGACATGGTCCGGCATCCCGCCGATCTCGAGAAGACTGCCTCGCTCATGCCGGATGATGCCCCCCATATACTCATAGAGGCGCTCCCGGTTGTCCGCCGTGATCAAAGGCGCTCTGTCCTTCGTGCTGAAGACGAGATGAACCAGGAGGTTCGAGTACGTGTTCCCCATTGCCGCGCTCCTCTCGACGTGCCTACGGTCTTTGTTCCTTGAAGACCGCCTCATCCTATCGAAAAAGTCGCCGGTAGACCATCTGGCGAGCACAGGTTAACCCTGCTTGGCCAGATTCTCTTTGGCCCCGGAGGGGCCGCTGCACCTAGCCCAAGGTTTTAACCCTGGGAGGGGAGGCGGCGCCTCCAATCCATGGGTTTAACTCTGGGAAACGAAGGTGGCGCCTCCAAACCCATGGATAAATCCCTTGGCTAGGTGCAGTTGCCCCTCCGGGGCAGGGTCTGGGAATCCTACGGATAATACCCCCGCGCCGTCCGCGCCCTACCGCGCTTCACTTTCACTTCGACAGGCCGGAAGCCGAGATCGTCGGCTTTGCGGTCGGAGTTGTAGGCGAGGAGGTACCGGCTGCGCAGCTCCTGCTCGATCTGGGTGTAGACGCCGGTGAGCTCGGAGGCGTGGCTGACGAAGAAGACGCGGCCTCCGGTGGCGGCGGCGAGGTCGGTGAGCTTGTTTCTTGCTTCGCGCTCGCGAAGCGAGATGTCGAGGCCGACACAGTAGACGGCGACGCCGCTCCTTTTGGCGTAGTCGAGGGTGGTCTCCCACGGCGTCGAGCTGGCGTTGTCGCCGCCGTCGGTGAGGAGGATCATCGCCCTCTGCCCCTTGGTGCTGCGGAAGTAGTAGAGGCCGGTGACGATGGCGTCGTGCATCGCGGTTCGGCCGTGCGCGCGCAGGCCCTCCAGCGCCTGGATGACTCCTTCGACGTCGTCGGTGGGCGGCATGACGAGATACGGTTGGAAGGAGAATCCGATTCCGAAGGCGCGGTCTTTGGGAGTCATCAGGTTGTGCAGCATGTTGGCGGCGGCGCGCTGCGCTTCGCCGAGCGAGGTGGCCATGGAGATCGAGGTGTCGACGAGGAAGCCCAGGGTGAGCGGCAGGTTCTCCACGTGCTCGAATTTGGCGAGCTTCTGCGGCTTGCCGGCTTCGATCACCTGGAAGTCGTCGGCGGTGAGATCTCTCACGTTCTGGCCGGAGGCGTCGGTGACGGAGGTGTAGAGCTCGACGAGGTCGACGTCCACCTGCTCCAGGTTTTCCGGCGCGCGCAGGAAGCGGACGGCTTCGTTTTTGGATCCGTCGTCGAGCTCGGCGGTGACGCCGACGTAGACGATGTCATCCTTCGGAACGTTGATCTCCCACTGCCAGGGCGGCACCGTGCGGGTTTCGACCGGCGTGTCGTTCAGGCGCAGCTCGACTTTTTCGACGCGGCGCTCTTCGGGGGCGACGATCTCGGCCCGGACCGTGGCTTTCGCTTTCGGACGCGCTCCCGCTTTGGGCTCGGCGATGGAGACGCGGAAGGTGCCGCGCGCCTGGTTGAGGACGATTTCGTCGGAGGCCACGAGGACGCCGGCTTCGTCGTAACCTTCCGCTTTCACGATCTGCTCGCGCGGGAAGGGAGAGAGGCGCACTTCGGCGGCGTAGGGCGGTTGGGTCCGCGTGAGCTGGGACTCGCCGTCAACCAAGAAGACAACCTTTTTGATCCGTTCGCCCAGGACGACCGTCTCCGCCCGCCAGACGCCGAGCATGACCTCGCCCATGGGCGGCACGAGGAGGACGGCGTCGCGGCCGGCCTTGCGCAGCTCCTGGATTTCTCCCGGGCGGGCTTTCGTAACGGCCGCGGCGAGCTTGACCTGCGGCGCATCGGGAACGCGGAAGCCACGGGTGAGCAGCACCTGGGCGTTGTTCCCTTCGTCGCGGATACGCAGGCGGAGGAGGAAGGTCTCGCCGGGGCGCAACGGCCGTTCGAAGAGCAACGGCACGGAGGTCTCCTGCGCTCCGAGCGGCGGGATGCGGTAGCGCACGCGGAAGGTGTCGAAAATCTTGTCTTCGCCTTCGAGCATGGCTTCGATGGTCAGGCGGACGACCGGCGGCTTGTCTCCTTCCGCGGCGGTGGTAAATGTTTTCGCTTCGCCGGGCGTCAAGGCGAGAAGTGCGCGGGCGTTGAGCCGCTGCCCCTGCCAGACCGGGAAATCCATGTCGAAGCTCTCGATGCCGAGGTGCTGCGGCTCGGCCGGGAGCTCGGTGGCGGCGGCTTCTTGCGCCCAGACGCTCAGGCTCTTCGGACGCGCCAGGACGGCCGCGCGGTCTTCCGGCCGCGCCCAGCGGAAGTCACGCACGGTCTCGGTGCGCTCGGTCCGGGTGACGGACTCGGTTTTGGCGTTCTTGGCTTTCTTGTCAACGACTCCACGCTTGCCGCGCAGGCCGTCGATGCCGGTCGCGCGATCGACTTCTTCCGAAGAGGGGCAGAAGCGGCGGTCGATGCGCGTGCCGCCGACCCGCTCGAGCTCCCACTGGTTGAGCCAATTCGCCATGTCCTTGGTGTACAGGGCCTGTTTGGAATCGATGGGCAGCCAGACGCGGAACGGCTCGCCCGGCGCCGCTTGATAGAGGACGAGCAGGCGCTCGACAGGGGCTTGGCCGTAGGTCCAGACCTCCATGGGCTTGAACGCGGAGCCGCAATCGATCACATTGCGGACGCGCGGCGTACCGAGGAGGAAGAGGAGCTGCGCGCGCGAATCGTTCGCCGCCAGGAATTCACGGCCGGCGAGGAGGGAGCGCCGCCGCACGGCTTCGCTCAACTGGTTCCGGTCGATGAAGTCATGGATGAACGCAGTCCGGCCGGCGTCGTCCAGCGCCAGAAAGGCGGCACGCTGCTCATCGTTCAGCAGCAGGCCCGGCCCTTCCTGCCAGAAAACCCGCTGCTCCTCCGGCCAGAGGTGCGGGTCTCCGACATCTGCCGCGCCGGCGCCGGCGGCAAGGAGCACCAGCAGCAGCGATGAGACAGCAAAGGTCTTCATGCGGGCTTCTCCTTTTACCGGTACGTACCGCTGACCGTTCTCGCTTTGAGCCCACTTTTCTTGAGCTTGACGGCGACCTGACGATATCCGACGAGGGTTCCAGCCACCGCGGGCCGTTCGTCGTTGTAGGTCACCCGGTAGCGGCTGCGCAGCTCTTTTTCGATCTGCGTGTAGGCGCCCGCCAGCTCGCCGGCGTTTTCGATGCTGAACAGGCGGCCGCCGGTGACCTCGCACAGCTCGGCCAGCTTGGCCCGGTCGTAGCTGCCGAGCGCAGGGAGGTGGAAACCGATCGTGTAGATGACGACGCCGCTGCGGCGGGCATACTCCACGGTGTCCCGGGTGGTGAAAAAGCTCGCGTTGTCGCCGCCGTCGGTCAACATCACCAGGGCGCGCTGCCCCTGCAGGCCGCGCACGTAATAGAGGCTCTGGATGACCGCATCGTGCAAGGCGGTGTAGCCCCACGAGGCGCCGGTCGCCGGGTTTTTGCTCGACCAGTCCCAGTTGGGCGCCGGCCCGAACACGACCTTTTCGAGGTCGGAGGTCGGCGGTGTTTCGAGATGAGGACGATCGGCGAAGGTGAGCGCAAAAGCCTTGTCGTTCGGCTTCAGCGCGCTGTGCAGGAAATTCGTGGCGGCCTGCCGGGCGGCGCCGTGGACCCAGTCCATGGAGCGCGACGTGTCGAGCAGGAGGCCTACCGTCCAGGGCAGATCCCGCGCCGGCTCGACCTTCAGGATCTCTTGCTTTTTGCCGGCCTCATAGACCTCGAAGTCGGACGATTCCAGATCCGCGACCGGCTGATTGCCGGCGCCGGTGACCGCGACATACAGCTCGACGAGGCCGACGTCGATCTCGTCGAGCACCTGCGGCGACTTGAGGAACCGTACGACCTCGGTGTGGCTGCCATCATCGAGGGTGACGCTCGCGGTGAGATAGGCCACGTCTCCCGGTGGGATCTCCACCTCCGTCTGCCAGGGCGGCTGGGTGAGCCTGGCGACCGGCTGATCGTTGAGCTTCCACTCGAGCGCCTCCACCCGGCGGCCCTCGGGGACCATCAGCGCGGCGCGGGCGCTGATCTTTCCTTCGCTGATCCGTTTTCCTTTCGGAGGATCGAGGATCCACAGACCCAGCGCGCCGCGCGGCTGGTTCAGGATCACTTCGTCGGCGCCCACCAGAGCGCCCGCCGCGTCGAAGCCTTCCGCGCGCACCGCCTGCTCGACCGGGAAGTGTTGCAGACGCACCGTGGCTTTGAACGGCGGCTTCCCCACCGTCTGTTGCGCCTTGCCGTCCACCAGGAAGACAACCTTTTTGATCGCGCTGTTGCTCACCAGCGCTTCGGTGCGCCAGGAGTCGAACACGAGGTCCGGAGGCGGCAGCGTGAGGACCAGCGGCGGAGGCGCGGAATCCTGTCCAGCGAGCAGCAACAGCAGCGACGCGGCGGCGAACGCCTTCATGTGGCCTCCTGCTACTGATAGGTCCCGCGCACGGTGCGCGCCTGGAGACCGCTCTTCTTGACCTTCACCTCGATCTCACGGTACGCACCGGCGGCGCCCTTGTCGCTCTTCTGGACGGCGTTGTAGGTCACCAGATAGCGGCTGCGCAGCTCTTTTTCGATCTGCGCATAGATCGAGGTCAGCTCCTGCGCCTTGTCGGTGGTGAACAGACGGCCGCCGGTGGTCGCGGACAGCTCGGTGAGCTTGGAGCGGATGCCGCCGATCAGCGGCAGGTTGAAACCGATGGTATAGATCGAAACGCCGCTGCGCCGGGCGTACTCGATGACGTCCTTGTAGTTGAAGTAGCTCGAGTTGTCGTCGCCGTCCGACAGCAGCACCAGGGCGCGCTGGCCGGTCAGGCCGCGGAAATAATACAGGCTGTCGATCAGGGCGTCGTGCAGCGCGGTTTCGCCCACCGCCCGCAGGCCGGAGATGGAACGCGCCACCTCGTCGATGTCATCGGTGGGCGGCATGGCGAGGCTCGGGCGGCCGGCGAAGCTCACCGCGAAAGCCTTGTCTTTCGGTTTCGTGACACGCTTCAGGAAGTCCCCCACGGTCCGCGCCGCGGTGCCGATCGTCGATTCCATGGAGCCCGAGGTGTCGAGCAACACGCCGACGGTGAGCGGCAGATTCTGCACCAGCTCGAATTTCGCGATCTCCTGCTTCTTGCCGGCTTCGTAGACTTCGAAATCCCTCTGCTCCAGGCCGAGCACCGGCTGGTTGCTCTTGTCGGTCACCGCGACGTAGAGCTCGATCAGGTCGACGTCGATCTCTTCCAGATATTGCGGCGATTTGAGGAAACGCACCGCTTCGGCGTGGCTGCCGTCGTCGAGCGTGACGACCGCCGTGATGTAGGCGAGATCGGCCGGCGGCACCTCCACCTCGGTCTGCCAGGGAGGATGCGCGACTTTCGCCACCGTCGCGTCGTTGATCTTGAACTCCACGCCGTCGACCCGGCGGCCGTCGGGGACCATGACGTCGGCGCGGGTGAGCACTTTGCCGCTGTTGATGCGCCGGCCTTTGGGTGGATCGACGATCCAGATGCCCAGGGCGCCGCGCGGCTGGTTGAGGACCACCTCGTCCTCGGCCACCAGAACGCCCTTTTCATCGTAGCCCTCGGCGCGCACCGTCTGCTCGGTGGGAAAGTGCGCCAGGCGCAACTCGGCGGTGTAGGGCGGCCGCGTGCGGGTGACCTGCACGGTGCCGTCGACCAGGAAGACAACCTTTTGGATGCGGGCGTCGCGCACCAGGGCGTTGGTGCGCCACAACCCGAGCACCACCTCGGCCGGCGGCGCGGCCAGCATCAGCCCATGCTCGACCAGATCGCCGGGCGCGGTCTGCGCCGGCAGCACCGTGGAGGCGGCAAAGAGTGCCAACGATGCGAACGCGAGACCGATCGCTTTCATGCCGGGCTCCTTCCTACTGGTACGTGCCGCGGACGGTTCTCGCCTTGAGACCCGGCTTCTTCACTTTGACTTCGATTTCCCGATAGCCGGCCTGGGCGCCCTTCTGATCCGAGTTGTAGGCCACCAGATAGCGGCTGCGCAGCTCTTTTTCGATCTGCGCATAGATCGCCGGCAGCTCCTGCGGCTTGTCGGTGGTGAAGATCCGGCCGCCGGTGGATTCGGAGAGCTCGGTGAGCTTGGCCCGGATGCCGCCGCCGATCTTCGACAGGTTGAAGCCGATGGTGTAGATGGCGACGCCGCTCCGCTTGGCGTACTCCAGGGCGTCCTTGTACTTGAAATAGCTCGAGTTGTCGTCGCCGTCCGACAGCAGCACCAGGGCGCGCTGGCCGGTCATGCCGCGGAAGTAATAGAGGCTCTGGACCAGCGCGTCGTGCAACGCGGTGTCGCCGACCGCCTGCAAGCCGTTGATCGACAGTGCCACGGCGTCGATATCGTCGGTCGGCGGCATGTCGAGGCGCGGCCGGTCGGAGAAGCTCACCGCGAAAGCCTTGTCTTTCGGCTTCAGGACGCGGTGCAGGAATTCACCCGCGGCGCGCTCCGCGGTGCCGATGCTCGACGCCATGGAGCCCGACGTGTCGAGCAGCACGCCGACGGTCAGCGGCAGGTTCTCCACCAGCTCGAACTTGGCGATCTCCTGCTTCTTGCCCCCCTCGTAGACCTCGAAATCGTCCTGCGGCACACCCTGGACCGGCTGATTGTTCTTGTCGGTCACTGCCACATAGAGCTCGACGAGGTTGACGTCGACCTCTTCGAGATACTGCGGCGACTTGACGAAGCGCACGGCCTCGGCGTGGGTGCCGTCGTCGAGGGTGACGCCGACGGTGATGTAGGCGAGGTCGGCCGCCGCCGGGATCTCCACCTCGGCCTGCCAGGGCGGCTTGGCCAGCTTGGTGACCACCGTGTCGTTGATCTTGAACTCCACCGAGTCCACGCGGCGGCCGTCGGGGACCATCAGCTCGGCGCGGGCGAGCACCTTGCCGCTGTTGATCCGCCGGCCTTTCGGCGGATCGACGATCCAGGCGCCGAGGGCGCCGCGCGGCTGATTGACCACCACCTCGTCGGCGGCCACGAGCTGCCCCTTCTCGTCATACCCTTCGGCGCGCACGGTCTGCTCAGTCGGGAAGCGCGACAGGCGCACCTCGGCCGAGAACGGCGGCGCCGTCCGGGTGAGCTGCATCGTGCCGTCGACCAGGAAGTTGACCTTCTTGATCTTGTCGCCGCTCACCAGCGCTTCGGCGCGCCACAGCCCGAGCACCACGTCGACCGGCGGCGGCATGAGGATCAGGCTGTCCTTCCCCTTCTGCACCGTGGCCGGCACCAGCACGCCGGTGTTGGCAGCCGCCAGCGGCGCTCCGTTGGGCCCATTGGCCGCGATCGTCTCCGGCGTGGCCACGGAGGGCACCAGGAAGCCGCGCGCCAGGCGGGTCTCGGCGCCGCCGGTCTCGTCCTTGACCACCAGACGCAGGAGGAACGCCTTCTCCAGCCGGAGGGAACGGTCCACCGCGAGCACCAGCGGCTCGTTGTTCTGCGGCACCGGCAGCCGGTAGCGGACGCGCAGCTCTTCGAACGGCTTGCCGTTCTCCTCGACGACGCCCTGGATGTTCAGCGCATAGACCGTCTTGCCGCTGTCATCGACCGTCTGCAACCCCTTGGTGGGCACCTGGATCAGGGCGCGCACGCGCATCCGCTGCCCTTGCAGCTCGGGGAAGTGAAGCTCGAAGTCCGACACCTCCAGCGGGTTCGGCACCGGCGGCGCCTTGGTCGCCGCCGCGGCGACCGCCCAGGCGGCGAGGTCTTTCGGCGCCGCCAGGTAGGAGCCGTTGTCGATCGGCTTGATGGTGAAGCCGCTGCCGGACGAGTGCGCGCCGGTGAGCCCGGGGATGCCGGTCGCGCGGTCGATCTTCTTGGCGGCCTCCTCGCAGACCTGGAGGTCGAAGCGCGCGCCGGAGATGTAGCCGCGCAGCTCCTCCCACTGTTCCAGCCAGTACTCCATGTCCGAGGTGTAGAGGGCGCGCTTGGAGTCGAGCGGCAGCCAGAGGCGGTACGGCTCGCCCGGCCCCTGCCGGAAGACCACGACACCGTGCTCGATCGGCTTGCCGTTCTTGGCGTCGACGCCGACGTGGTAGGTCCATACCTCGGACGGCTTGAACGCCGTGCCGCAGTCGACGACCAGGCGCGCCGCCGGCATGCCGTTCAGGAAGGCGATCTGCCAGCGCACGTCGCTCGCCGAGGCGAACAGGCTGTCCGCCAGCCGGCGGCGCTGGGTGATCCCCTCGCGCAGCCCCTGCGTCTTCTTGTAGAACGCCTCGATGAAGCGGTCGCGGCCGGCCTCGTCGAGCGAACGCATCTCGGTGCGCTGCTCGGGAGTCAGCAGAAGGCCGGGACCGTCCTGAAAAAAGGACCGTTGCGCTTCCGGCCAGAGAACCGGATCCGAGGAGGGCTGCGGCAGCGCGGGGGCGGCCGTCAGCAGAGCGAGCAGAGGGAGAGCGAAGACCGGCAGAGTACGCATGTGTCTCGACTTTCGCACGGAGGTCCGGGATGCACGGCAGGTGCCATTGGCGCCGCGACGGACCGCGAGAGCCCGCGGCAGCGAAAAAGCTGGCACCCGGCGCGCCGAGCGACTAGTATGGACCACAGCCACGCCATGCCCAAGCCCGTCAACAAACCGATCCGCACCTGGGAAAACGGCGACCTCGTCCAGGGGTTCGCCCTGCTCACCAAGAAAGAGGTCCGCCAGGACCGCAACGGCAAGAGCTACATGGACTTGGAGCTCGCCGACGCGAGCGGCTCGGTGGTCGCCAAAGTGTGGGCGGACAGCCCGGCGATGGCCTCCCAGTTCAATGCCCACCAGTTCATCAAGTTCCGCGGCTCGGTGAAGAGCTACCGCGATCAGCTCCAGCTCAGCGTCGACGCCTGCCGGGTGGCGAACGAGCAGGACCGCGGCGACGGCTTCGACGAGTCGCTGCTGGTGCCGTCCACCCCGGAGGACATCGACGATCTCTGGGCGCGACTCTCCCGAATTCTGGAAGAAAAAGTCGGCCGTCCCATCCTCCGCCGGCTGGCCCGCGAGACGCTGGAGCTGCACGGCGCGGCCCTGCGCGAGCATCCGGCCGCCAAGTCGATGCACCACGCCTACCGCGGCGGCCTCCTGGAGCATGTGGTCTCGATGGCCGAGCTGGCGGACAAGGTCTGCGACCACTATCACGAGGTGGACCGCGACCTGGTGCTCCTGGGCGTCCTCTTCCACGACCTCGGCAAGCTCCGCGAGCTGGGCGCGATGCCGGCCAACGACTACACCCTGGAAGGCCGGCTGATCGGCCACGTGGTCATCGGCCGCGACCTGCTGCGCGACCGCTGCCGCGCCATCGCAGGCTTCCCCGAGGATCTCCAGCTCCTGCTCGAGCACATGGTGCTCTCCCACCAGGGCAAGAAGGAGTTCGCCTCGCCGGTGGAGCCGATGACGCCCGAGGCGCTGATCCTCCACTTCATCGACGACCTCGACTCCAAGCTCAACCAGCTCCGCGCCGCCCGCGAGGCCGCCCTGCTCACCAACGGCATCTCCTTCAGCAAGGGCTTCGGGCGCTACGTCTACGTACCGGCCCTGCCTGAAAATGGACGGGAGAACGGGCCGGATCCGGATCCGCACGCCCAGGAAGCGGAGGAAGCCGGCGAAGACCTGCGCGACCTGGAGCTGCAGCCGCCCCTGTTTCAGGGATAACTTTCAGGGTTGAGAGGTGACACCATGAAAGATACCCGGGTCGTCGGTCCCTACCACGGGCCGCGGTACGAGCAAGTCCTCAGCGAGAAATCCCTCGACTTCGTCGCCGGCCTCGAACGCCGGGTGCGCGACGCGCGACGCGAGCTCCTGGCACGGCGGGAACGGCGCCTGGCCGATCTCGAAGCCGGGCTCCTCCCCGAGTTTCCGGACGAGACCGAGGGGCTGCGCGAGAGTGTCTGGCGCGTCGCTCCCGAGGCGCCGGGGCTGGTCGACCGGCGGGTCGAGATCACCGGCCCGGTCGAGCGCAAGATGATGATCAACGCGCTCAACTCCGGGGCCAGCGTGTTCATGGCCGACTTCGAGGACTCCCTCTCCCCGACCTGGCAGAACGTGGTCGAAGGGCAGGCGAACCTGATCGACGCCGTGCGCCGCGAGATCTCCTTCGCGAATCCGGACAGTGATCTGGGCGGTAAGGAGTACCGGCTCAACGAGCGGACCGCCACCCTCGTCGTGCGTCCGCGCGGCTGGCATCTCGACGAACGGCACGTCCTGGTGGACGGCGAGCCGGTGTCGGCCAGTTTGTTCGACTTCGGCCTCTACTTCTTTCACAACGCCGCCGAGCTGATCCGCCGCGGCAGCGGCCCCTATTTCTACCTGCCGAAGCTCGAAAGCCACACCGAGGCGCGGCTGTGGAACGACGTCTTCCAGCACGCCCAGGACGATCTCGACATCCCGCGCGGCACCATCCGCGCCACGGTGCTCATCGAGACCATCCTCGCCGCCTTCGAGATGGACGAGATCCTGTGGGAGCTGCGCGAGCACGCCGCGGGCCTGAACGCCGGTCGCTGGGACTACATTTTCAGCATCATTCGTAAGCTCGGACACGGTCACGGTGTCCTGCCCGACCGCTCGCAGGTGACGATGACGGTGCCGTTCATGCGTTCCTACAGCGATCTCCTGGTGCAGACCTGCCATCGCCGCGGCGCCCACGCGATCGGCGGCATGGCGGCCTTCATCCCCAGCCGGCGCGACGCGGAGGTCAACGAGCGGGCGCTCAGCAAGGTGCGGGAGGACAAGGAACGCGAGGCGAAAGCCGGCTTCGACGGCACCTGGGTGGCGCATCCCGATCTGGTGCCGGTGGCCAAGGAGATCTTCGACCGCGTGCTCGGCGACCGGCCCAGTCAGAAAAACCAGCTTCGCGAGGATCTGGACGTCAACACCGGCGATCTCCTCGACTTCCACGTCGAGGGCGGCCGGGTCACCGAAGAGGGCGCGCGGTTGAACGTCGACGTCGCCTTGCAGTATCTGGACTCCTGGCTGCGCGGAATCGGCGCCGCGGCGATCCACAACCTGATGGAAGACGCCGCCACCGCCGAGATCTCGCGCTCCCAGCTCTGGCAGTGGCTACAAGCCGAAACCGAGCTGGCCGACGGCCGCCGCTTCACTCCCGACCTCTACCGGGAGATCCGCGACCAGGAGCTGCACAAGCTGGGGGGGCCGGACACCGGACGCCTGCGCGACGCCGTCGAAATCCTGGACGAGCTGGTGCTCGCTCCGGACTTCGTGCCGTTCCTGACGCCGATGGCGTACGAGCGGCTGGACTGACAGCCGGGAGGAGGCCACCGCGCGAGGCGCTTCCCCCGGTCTCTTCCTGCAGGACAAATCCTTACCGCTGGGGCGGCTTCTGACCCTGGGCTGCCGCGGCTTCCTGCGGCGTGATCTTGTAGCCGACGACCTTCCACTGGCCGTTCGGAGACAGGACCGAGGTCACCGTTTCCCACATCGGCTTGGGCTGCTGCTGGAACGCGGTGTCGAACGTCGACATCACGTATTTGCCGGCCGGAGCGCCGGGAAGGTCCTTGGTGACCACGACGCTCTTCAGGTTGCGCTGGCTGACGTCACCGAGCGGCTTGCGCATGGCGCCGAGACCATTCGTCCACTGGTCGCGTGGCGCCGCGTTGCGGTACAGCTCGCCGGCCTGGTCGTAGCTGTCACCGAACTGGCCCGCATCCACCAGCGCCAGCCAATCGCGGGCGGCCGTGACGGCCATCTCGTCCCGCGGCTGGTTGCTCTGGGCTGCCGGCGCCGCGGCAGCGGGCGCGGCGGTCGGCGGCGGGGTGGCTGCCGCGGTTTCAGCCGGAGCGTCCGTCTCGGTGACCTTCACACTGCCCGCCGGCTGCTGCTTCTTCGGCGTCGTCGGCTTCTTCGCCGTCGTCCGCGGCTGCATCGTCCGCGTCGGCCGCTCCGGCGTCGTCGGCCGGGTCTCAGTCGCCGCACGCCGTCGCGGGGTCGTCGCCCGCGCAGTCGGTGCCCGCCGGGCCGGGTGGCTGCGCGACCCGGGACCTGCGGGCCAAGATCGGCATCTCGCAGGGGGCGGCCGGGTCGGTTTACCAGATCATCGACTTCACGAACGTCTCCAAGGCGACGTGCACGCTGTACGGGTACCCCGGGGTGTCGCTCGCCGCTGGGAAGCCGGTCACCCAGGTCGGCCAGGCGGC
>DATARD010000126.1:0-29449 GCA_036264355.1 Thermoanaerobaculia bacterium | reverse complement strand
GACCCTACGGGCAGAAAAACAGCCGAAAACAAATTCAGGGTGGGGGGCGGGCCGGAGGCCCGGGTTTCCTTAGCCCAGGGCAACGCCCTGGGTTGCGGACGCCTTCTCCCCCTCCTCGCCGCCCTCTGCCTCTTCGCCTGCCGCGACCACCCCGCCCAGCCCCGCGCGTCCCTTTCCATCGCGGACACCCTGCGCGGAGAAAACGCAACCGGCTACGCCCGCGCGATCGAACCGCGCGATTTCCACTTTCCGGCGGACCATGGCCCGCATCCCGAATTCCGCACCGAGTGGTGGTATTACACCGGCAATCTGGAGACGCACGAAGGGCGGCGCTTCGGGTTTCAGCTCACTTTTTTCCGCTCAACGCTTGCTCCGGACATGCCCGACCGGAAATCCGCCTGGGCGACGCGGCAGGTGTATCTCGCCCACTTCACGGTCACCGATGTGGATGGTAAACGTTTCCATTCTTTTGAGCGTTGGGGGCGCGGCGCGCTGGGCCTGGCGGGAGCGCAGGGCGCACCGTTTCGCGTCTGGACCGGCGACTGGTCGGCGGACGCCGTCGAAGGTCAGGCACCTCCCATGCGCCTGCGGGCGGCAGAGAGCGATGTCTCGGATGCCGCGAACATTGCGATCGATCTGATTCTCCAGGCTGGCCGGCCGCCTGTCCTCCAAGGCGACCGAGGCTTGAGCCACAAGAGCGCGGAGCCCGGCAATGCGTCCTATTACTACTCCCTCCCCCGCATGCCTGCCGCCGGCACCGTGCACCTGGGAAGCGAAACGTTCGAGGTCACCGGCGCCGCCTGGATGGACCGCGAGTGGAGCACCAGCTCGCTCGGCCGCGATCAGGTCGGTTGGGACTGGTTCGCTCTTCAGCTCGCCGACGGCCGCGACATCATGCTCTACCAGCTTCGCCGCACCGACGGCAGCGCGGACCCGGCGAGCAGCGGCACGGTGAGCGGTCCCACAGGCGAGGGATGGCACCTGGGGATCAACGATGTCTCGCTCACCGTCCTCGATCACTGGCGGAGCCCCCGGAGCGGCGCCGTCTATCCGTCCCGCTGGCGGCTGCGCATCCCCTCCGAAAAGCTGGATCTGGAGATCACGCCGCTGCTGGCCGATCAGGAGCTGGACGTCTCGTTCCGCTACTGGGAGGGCGCGGTGGCGGTGACCGGCACCCAGAACGGCCGCGGCTATGCCGAGCTGACCGGTTATGGCGCGGCAACGCCGGTAAGGAGCGGGCCCGGCGGGCGTTGAGTCGGTGTGCGCCTCTTTCCTTCAGAGGCGCACAGCGCGCACACCGGCCGGCGCCGGCGCGTGGGAGAGGAGGACCTCTCCTCCTGGGCGCCGGCCAACTTTGAGCGAAGCCTGTGCGACAATCCGGCGCATGAAGACCATCCTTCGTGCGCTGACGCTGCTCCTCGTCCCCGTCGCGGCCTTCACGGCGCCGACCAGGGCTCGGATGGCCTTCTACAACGGATCGAGCGACGATCCGGGCGCGTAGGAGGTCCGACCCGGCCCGCCGGACCCAGCCGCCCCCATGCACGCCCTCCCCCTCATCCTTTTCGCCCTCACCTATCTCGGCCTCGCGGTCGGCCGGATTCCGCCGCTCAAACTCGACCGCACCGGGTTTGCGATCCTCGGCGCGGTGGCGTTTCTCGCTACCGGGCTGATCTCGGTGCCGGCGGCGAAGGAGGCGGTGGATGCTCCGACGCTCGTCGTCCTGTTCGGGATGATGCTGCTGTCGGCGCAGTACCGGCTCTCCGGGCTCTATGGCGTCATCGGCCACCGGCTGGCCCGGGTGGCCGATCCGCGGTGGCTGTTGCTGGGGACGATCGTGGTGACGGCGCTACTCTCCGCGGTGCTCACCAACGACGTGATCTGCTTCGCGTTGACGCCGGTGCTCCTCGAAGCGCTGCTCGCCGCGAAGCGGCCTCCGCTCCCCTATCTCCTCGCCATCGCCTGCGCGAGCAACATCGGCAGCGCTCTGACGCCGATCGGCAATCCGCAGAACATCCTCATCGCGCAGAGCTTCCATCTGCCGTTCCTGCACTTCCTGCTGGCGTGCGCGGTGCCGGTCGTGCTGTCGCTCGGCGTGCTGTACTGGCTGGCGGCCCGCCTCCTGGAGCCCGCCGGCGAGGTCGTTCCTCCCTGTCCACCTCCGGACCGGATCGACCGCTGGCAGGCGACGAAGGCGGTGCTTCTCACCGTGGCGGTCATCGGGTTGTTTCTCTCCCCGGTGCCGCCGCCGCTCACCGCGCTCGGCCTGGCCGGGTTCGTGCTCACCAGCCGCCGCATGAATACGCGGGACGTGCTGGAGCTGGTGGATTGGCAGCTTCTCGCGCTCTTCGTCGGTCTCTTCATCGTGGTGCGCGGCTTCGAGCTGTCCGGCTGGACCACCGCGGCACGCGACGCGCTGATGAGCCATGGCGCCGATCTCACCCATCCGCCGATCCTGGTGCCGGGCGTGGCGGTGCTGAGCAACGTCGTGGGCAATGTGCCGGCGGTGATGCTGATGCTGCCGTTCGTCGGCCGCGCGCCGGTGACCGGCTATGCGCTGGCGCTGGCCAGCACGTTCGCCGGCAATGCCGTGCTGGTGGGCAGCATCGCCAATCTCATCGTCGCCGAGCAGGCGCAGCGGCTCGGGGTGCGGATCACTTTCCGCGACCATCTCCGCCTCGGCCTGCCGGTGACGATCGTCTCGCTCGTCTTCGCCGTGGCGACGATCGCCTTCTGGTAGCCGCTCTCCTTCAGAGATGGGCGCGGAAGGAACGCGCCAGCAGGCCCACGCCGCCGAAGAGGAGGACGAGCATGATCAGCAGCTCGTACAGGTTGGTGCTCTGGAAGTAGATCTGGAGATTCATGATGATGCCGGTGAGGATGATCACGACGCCGGTGAACAGCAGCAGCCAGCCGAGGATCGACCTGCCGTTGAAGAAGAGGATCGCGACGCCGAAGATGAACGGCACGAGGCTCAAGCCGAAAGCGCTGTGCCCCCAGACCGTCCATGCTCCGCTGCTCACGGTCACGTGGGTGGTGATCAGGTAGCCACCCGCTACCGCCATGGCCAGACCGATCAGGAACTGGCCGAGGCCGCCGGGAGTCCCCCCGGGGCCGCGCAGGCTGGTCTCCGCCATTTCATTCTCCCTTCGTCTGCGGCGTTATGCGGATGTGCCCGACCTCGCCGTCGATCTCGATCGCCGTTCCATAGGGCTTTGAAAGCGCGGCGACCTTGTCCAGGATGGTCCGCGCCTCATCACCGCGGGCGAGGCGCGGCGTGCCGCGGTCGTGCGCCGGATCGGAAAATCCCAGGGTGATCGGGAACAGCTCGACGCTGGTCACCGCTTCGCCCTCGAAGGTCAGGCGCGGCACGAAGCTGTGCCAGAAACGCTTTTCCGAGCCATAGGAAATCTTGCGGTAGAAAAGTGACGGATCGAGGCTCCGGCTGTCGAGCCCCATGCCCGCGAACGCCTCGGGCGGCACCGGCTGGATGGTCTCGTACTGGAAGAAGAAGTTCCCCAGGCTGTAGAAGAGCGGCCTCCCCTTGTAGATCTCGATGCCGCGCGGCACGTGCGGTCCGGTCGCAAAGAACGCGTCGGCGCCGGCGTCGATGCAGGCGCGGGCGAAAACCGGCAGGAAGGGATCGGCGATCTCCAGCTTGTGCCGCGCCTCATGGGCATGAATGGTGGCGATCACGAAGCGGGCGTTGTTGCGCGCCATTTGGATCGCTTCGGTGATCCGCTTCACGTCCTCGGCGTTCGGTGTGGAGAATACTTCCACCGCGTTGCCGGTGCTGATCGCCATGTCATAGAAAAAGGTCGTTCCCTTGGGCAGCTTGGCTTCGAGCTCTTTGTTCAGATCGCCGAATTCATTCCATCCCATCAGGTCATTGATCGTGGCGTTCGAGGCTTTAAGCGCTTCGTAGGTCTTCTCCGGAAGCTGGACGCGCACGTCGAGCCGCAGGGGATTGAGCCCGGGCCGGCCTTTGAGATACGGGTGCGCCGGGCTGGCGGCAAAGTAGGCCGGGAAGGTCGAGGCGCAGTTGACCTGGGCGATGCGGCCGACCGGGCTGTCGAAGAGGCCGAAGCGCGAGGCTTCCTCCAGGTTCGCTCCCGCCCCCGCGGATGGAATGCCGACCCGTTCGAGGTTCGCGAGCGTCGAGAAGAGGCCCTCGTTGCCGAAATCCAGGGCGTGGTTGTTGGCCGTGCCCATGAAGTCGAGGCCCATCCATTTCAGCTCGTCGGCGGCCCAGGGAGGAGCGATACCGTGCGGGTCCTGGCTCTTCTGCGCCGGGTAGACGTTGCGCGAATCGGCGAGCACCAGCTCGCAGTTGCCCCAGGTGGCGTCGGCGCCGCGCAGCAGCTCGGCGAGCGCGAGAAAATCCGGATCGCGCAATCCAGAAACGTGACGGGAGATCAGGCAGTCCCCCACCGCCACCAGCGTCGCGCGGCTGGGCAGCGCCTCCGCGGCGGTCGGCTGGCCGGCGCTGCCGGGAACGAGCCGGGCCGCCGCGGCGACGGCGGCGGCTTGGCTGACGGTCTTCAGAAAGGTTCTGCGGTCCATGGCTCACCTCGCGGTGAGTCTATCAACCCGATAGGGCACGCGGTGGCCGACGGCGAGGATCGGCTTCTCGAACCATCGCCACGACGCCGCGGCCAGCCCCAGCGAGACCGCCAGAGAGGCGAAGATCAGGGCGATGTCGGACGCCGTCTGGAACCGCGGCTCGCGGTGGAACAGGCTGAACGCGAAGCCGAAGACCGCGTGGTGGATCATGTAGAGGCCGTAGGCCAATCCACCCACCCAGCGCAGGGCGCGGTTCCTGGTCAGCAGGGAGACCAGCCCGCCGCCCGCCATGCTCTCGACCACGGCAAGGAGAAGGAACACGGCGTAGATCAGCGCGAGCCACGTGTAGCGCAGCGGATACAGATTGACCGCGGGGAGCACCCGGGGAGCCAGGAAGATCAGGATCTTGCCGCCGGCGAGCAGCGCGAAAGCCGCATAGAGGATCCAGCGCCGCCGCGTCAGCCAGCTCCGCGCGGCCGGAATGCGCAGCAGCCAGGCGCAGAGCACGCCGAGCATCAGCGCGTCCAGCCGGCACGGCATGAGGGTGAAGCGCGGCGTCTCGGTCCGTTGGTCCATGGCGATCCGCAGGACCGGCCCGACGGCGGTGAAGACCGCGAACGCCGCCGGCAGCCAGCGCCGCGGCAGGAAGCGGATGACGAGCGGCAGTAAGAGATAGAACTGCTCCTCCACCCCGAGTGACCAGGTGATGGAGAGAAAGTGGCAGCCGAGGTCGCCGCGTGCCGCCATCACCAGGTTGTGGGTGAAGGTCACATACGACCAGGCGGGCATCGGCCGCGCCAGCAGCCAGTCGAGCCCCGGGTTCCGCCCCAGCGGCAACGCGAGCAGCCAGGCCACCGCGAAGAGCGCCAGTACGAGGTAATAAAGCGGAAAGATGCGGCAGACGCGGCGCGCGTAGAACGCCTTGAAGTAGCCCGGCGCCTCGCGGTTGTCGAGCAGGATGCCGCCGATCAGGAACCCCGAGAGGACGAAGAACAGGTCGACGCCGCTCCAGGTGAGATAGAGGGACTTGACGACGGCGCCGTAGAGGCCCGAGAGCGGGTTGTTGATCACCAGGGCGATCCAGTAGTGCCAGATCACCACCAGGAGAATGGCGATACCGCGCACCCCGTCGAGCTCCGGAATGCGCTGGGGAAGGCCCCCTCGATCCGGTCGATCCGGCTGGCTCTGGCTCAAAACGAGGCGGATGATAGCGCAGTCCGCGGGTGCGGTAAGCTGTTGCCCTCCTCGGAGAGAAGCGACGGTTCGGCGCGCTGGAGAGCGTGGGTCCGGCGCGCCGAGGAGACCCGTGGGGCTGGAAGCTCTAGGCTCCCTTGAGCCAACGGTCGAGCCAGGCGAGCACAACCTCGTGCCAGCGCAGGGCGTTCGCGGGCTTCAGCACGAAGTGGTTCTCGTCCGGGAAGTAGAGGAACTGGCTGGGGATACCCCGCCGCTGCAAGGCGTTGAAGGCGGCAAACCCCTGGTTGTCGGGGATGCGGTAGTCATGACCGCTGTGGATGACCAGGGTCGGGGTCTTCCATTTCTCGACAAAGTTGACCGGATTGTACTTTTCATAACCTTGTGGGTCTTTCCAGTACGGCCCGCCTTGCTCCCACTCGGGGAACCAGAGCTCTTCGGTGCCGTAGTACATCATTCGCTGATCAAGAATTCCGTCGTGGGTGACCAGGCAGCGGAAGCGGTCGGGCCAGTTGCCGGCGATCCAGTTGGTCATGTACCCGCCGTAGGAGGCGCCGAGGGCGGCGGCGCGGTCGCCGTCGATCCATGGATAGCGGGCGATGGCGGCGGCCAATCCCTTCTGCAGGTCTTCCAGCGGCTTGCCTCCCCAGTCCTGGTTGATCGCGTCGGTGAACGCCTGGCCATAGCCGACCGAGCCGTGGAAGTCGATGGTGAGCACGGCGTAGCCGGCGCCGGTGTAGATCTGCGGATTCCAGCGGTAGTGGAACTCGTTGTTGAACGATCCCTGCGGACCGCCGTGGATGAGCAGCGCGACCGGGTACTTCTTGCCGGCTTCGAACCCCGCCGGCTTGAACGCCCAGCCGTAGACCGTGTCGCCGTTGGCGCCGGCGAAATGGAACTGCTCGCCCTCGCCAAAGCGGATGGCGGCGAGGCGGTCCTTATTGAAGTGGGTGATCTGCTTGAGGTCCGAGCCGTCGGTCTTGACGGTGTAGAGATCGACCGGCGCGGTCAGGGTGTCGCGGCCGAAGACGAGCCGGTCTCCGGTTTTTCCGGCGAGGGCGGCATTGTGCGTGTGCCCTTCCGCCACCAGCTTGCGCACCTTGCCGGTCGCCACGTCGATGGCGAACAGCGGATATTGTCCGGTGTCGGCCGCCGTGGCATAGAGGGTGCGGCCGTCCGGCGAGAAGACAACTCCCTCCGGGGAGTGGTCCCAGTCGGCGGCGACCTCGCGGTCTTTGCCGGTCGCCAGGTCGCGCAGGACGATCCAGAAGCGGTCGGCCTCGTAGCCGGGGCGCTTCATGCGCAGATAGGCCATGCTCTTGCCGTCGGGCGAGAAAGCCGGCAGCGAGTCCCAGGCGAGATTGGCGGCAGTGAGGTTGCGCGGTGCCGCCGAGCCGTCCACCGGCACCTCGTAGAGATCGAAGTTGGTGGACCACGGCTCCTCGCGGTTCTTGTCGCCGGCCAGGCGGGCGGCGAAGACGATTTTCCGGCTGTCCGGCGAGAAGGCCCACTCCTCGGCGCCGCCGTCCGGGCGCGACGGCACGTCGGCATAGGCCAGCGCGCGGCTCAGATCGACCGGCTCGCCCGCCTTGCCGTCCGGCCCAAGGGTGGCGACATGGAGATGGTTGCGCAGCCCCTCGCTCCACGAATCCCAGTGGCGGACGAAGCCGCCATCATAGAGTTGGGCCGACGTCTTGCTCTTCGTCTTGGCGTCCAGGCGTTCCTTGGTGCAGGCGAGGGTGGAGCAGTCGGGATAGACCTCGAGGCTGAAGGCGATCCGCTTGCCGTCCGGGGAGAGGGTGAGATTGGAGACGTCGAAGGGCAGATCCGTCACTTGCAGAGCCTGCTTGTCGGTCCCCGGGATCGGAATGCGCCAGACCTGGGTGGTGCCCGACCGTGCGGAGAGGAAGTAGAGGCTCTTGCCGTCGGGCGACCACCGCGGGTTGGTGTCCGCCGCCGGGTCGCTGGTAAGCTGGGTGAGCCCCGTTCCGTCCAGGCCCACCAGCCAGATGTCGTTGCGGCCCTTGTTCGCCGCGAAATCGGTGGTGCGGACCACGAAGGCGACATTCCGCCCGTCCGGCGACGGTTGCGGATCGGAGAGCCGCTGCATCTCGTGGAGATCGTGGGCGGTGAAGGGATGGGGGGGCTGGGCATTCGCCGCGGCGGCGCCGGCCAGAGCAAGGGCGAGAGCAGGAGTGATTTTGCGCATCAGATCCTCGGTTCGGATTCGAAAAGCGTCCAGTCCAGAGTGTCGGCCGGAAACTCTACCGCAGGTCCGGCGGAGCTGTAACGTCCTGGCCGGCTGCGGAGCCTGATCCGGGGGCATGAGGGAGAGCCGGTTGCACGAAAGATCCGTCCCACAGCGTCCGTCAGCGGCGGAAGAGCGGCTGTCGAGCCGTCTGTTCCTCGCTTTGTCGCCCCACCTGCCACGCGCGGTGCAACCGGCGCCGCTGCCGGCGCTCGCCCCGTTCGAGGAGCTCGCCGTGCCGCGCAGCCGGGGACCGGGTGTCCTCACCGCGACCTGGTATCCGGCGGTGTCTTCCGGTTCGCCGGCAGCGCGCGGCGCCGTCCTCCTCCTCCACCCGTGGGTGGCCTGGGGCCGCGCCTACTTCCATCACCGCGGCAGGATCCAGGCGCTCCGCGGCGCGGGCTATCATGCGCTCGCCCTCGACCTCCCCGGCTTCGGCGGCAGCGGCGCGCCGGCGGGCTTCTACGACCGCGACGTGGAGGACGGCCTCGCCTTCCTGCGCCGGCGGATCGGCTCTCTCCCCCTCCATCTCTGGGGTGTCAGCTCCGGCGGCGTCTGGGCGCACCCCGCGCTCGCCCGCACCCGCGACGTCACCGGCGCCGTGTTCGAGGACGTCTCGCCGCACCTGATCGAGTGGTCCTGGCGCATGGAGAAGCTCAAAAGTCCCGCCTTCCTCGTCCTGCGCACTCTCTTCCCCGCCTCCTACCGGCTGCTGGACGTCCGCCGCTTCGCACCTCATCTGGAGCTCGGCGCGGTCGCCTACATCAGCGGCGAGAAAGATCCGGGAGTCCTCCCCCGCGAGACCGAAGAGGTCTCCCGCCTGGCCGGCGGCCGTGCGCTCGTGGTGCCCGGCGCCGGTCATCTCGGAGCGATCAAGCTGGCCCAGGCGGAGGTGCTGAAGCTGGCGCTGGACACCTTCCGCGAGGCGGAGAGCGCCCGCACCCGTTGCAGATCCCACACCTGCACGGTCGCATCGCCATAGTCCGGCGGTCCCCACGCTTCGGCGAGGCGGGCGGCGATCTCCTCGCCGTCCCGCCGGAGAGCGTGGCGCAACGGCGGTCGCATCGGCCGCGCCGGCCGCCCGGGAGGATCGATCACCCGGTCTTCTTCCCAGGGGAGGCGGAGATGGACGATCACCGTCCGCGCCGGGCTGGCCAGGAACGCGGCCGGATCTGGAGGCACCTCGTTGCGGAAAACGATCCGCGGATCGCGCGGCAGATCCCGCGGCGCCGACACCAGCACCCGCTGTCCATGGATCGCCTGCTCGGCATAGAACGACCGGCAGAAGTCCCAGACCGTCGGCCATGGCGCTTCGAGCACCGGTCCGGGCGGCAGACGGTGGTAGATCTCGGGCACCACCTCGGCCGGCAGCGTCGCGCGCGGAGCGAAAAAGCCGACGAAGTCGTTGTGGTGCATGAACGAGCTGCCGCGGAACCCGGACGCTGCAAAAGGGCCGGTCCAGAACAGGATCAGGAGAAAGAGAACGCAGCCGATCGCCACCCGTGCCCACAAGCGGCCGAGCGCACAGGCCAGCCAGAGCAGGATGAACGGGAGGACCGGCAACAGATAGCGGTTGAGGATCAGCGGCTGCTCCAGACCGACCGGGGACAGGATGAGCAACCCCGCCAGATGCCCGAGCGCGACGGTCACCGTGAAGGCGGCCACCCGAGGCCGGTCGCGGAACAGGAAAACGAGACCGGCAATGGCGACGATCCAGAACAGAATCGCCATGAGGGATGACGTGCCCGCCTGAAGCTCGAGCACATCCACCACCGTGGAAAACGGCACCGGCTGCACGTCCTGCCGCTTGGCTGCGACCAGCTCCATGAGCGACGCCCGCGCCGGCACCAGGAACATCGCGAGCGCCAGCCCCAGCCCACACCCGACGGCCCCCAGCTCCGCGAGCCGGCGTTTCCATCTCTCCCGCTGCCGAACCAGATCGCCGAGCGCGAAAAGGAACGGCGAGACCACGAGAGGCCCGGCGCCGAGGTGCAGCCAGACGGCCAGACCCCCGAGACCTATATAAAGGAAGGCGAACCGCCGCTGCCGGGTGCGCCACCACGCCTCGAACGCCATCACCGCACCGAAGCCGGTCAGCAGCATCGGCAGATACGAGCGGGCGATCCGGCTGTACAGCACGAGCCCGGGCGAGAGGGCCACCAGCCAGCCGACCAGCGCCACCGTCACCCGGTCCACTTTGCCGAGGAATGCCCACGGCAGCACGAGCAGAGCGAGACAGCCACAGAGGAGAACCGGCAACCGCAGGCTCATCTCCGAAAGCGTCAGCCCCGCGTCCATCCACAGCCGGTCGAGCGCGGTGAGAGGAAGGGAGTAGTCCGTCGTCGAATAGGTGGTCAGGATCTCGCGCAGGCTCATCCGCGCCGCCGCGCGCACCGCATGCAGCTCGTCGCCCCCCATCACCTGGCCGAGCAGATTCCAGCCGCGGAGCACCAGCCCGGTCAGCACCGAGCCGGCGAGAGACAGCGCGAGAAGACGGCGGTCGCCAGAGGAGGGCGGGCTGCTCGGATCGGGGGCCGGCACGATGCCGGGGAGCATATCGCCATGGAGGACGGCGGAGCCGGCAAAGACGCGGAGATTCGATGAGATTCGCGGGGTGATCAAACCTTGTCCCGGAGGGACTATGGCACGTAGCCCAGGGATTTATCCCTGGGATTCGGGCGGCGTAACCCTTCCCCCGCCCCGGGTTTCAACCGGTTGAAGCCTGGGAAGGGACCGGAGACGCCTTCCCTACCTCGGGCTAAAGCCCGAGGCTACGTGCCTGAGCCCACAAGGGGCAAGGACAGAGCGATGAAACCGGCAAGGGCGAGGTAGGAGCGGGTCTTGGTCATGGCGATCCTTCTTTCAAGATCGCGGCCAGGGCCATTCCGAGGTTGGGCGCGCTACTGTCAAGCCACCTCAAACCGCAGCTCCGGATCGTGCTGCGCCCGATACAGGAACGCCACCAGGCGCCGCACCAGCTCCAGGGTCACCGTCTCCAGCTCGACCGCCCGGCGGAAGAGCGCGAGCGCCTTCCGGGCCTCGACGTGGACTCCCTGGGCGCGGAAGACGGGCTCCATCGCCGCGACCAGCTCCTTGACCTCGGCCGTCCGCCCCTGCTCCAGGTAGAGGCCGGCCAGCTCCAGGCTCACCAGCGCCTCGTCGTAGCGGAGCGCCTCGGCGGCGAAGCCCTCCCGCGCTTCGGCGAGCGCCGCGATCCCCTCCTCCGTCCGCCCGAGGCCCCCATGGACACGCCCCTCCAACCAACGGAACCGCAAGCGGTCGATCGCCCGGTCGGCCGTCAGGGTCCGCAGCTCGGCGAGGCTCGCTTCTGCCTCCGCGAAACGGGAGAGGTGGCAGCGACAGACGTTCAAGTTGAAGCGCAGCCCGAAGAAGTGGCGCGGCTCGCGGTCGCGGTCGATCCAGGGCGCCGCGTCGAGCAGCGTGTCGACGGCCGCCTCGTAGCTCCCCATCTGTTCCAGGGTTGCACTCTTGTTGAGGAGAATCCGGCCTCTTTCTTCGCCGGTGGGGTGGAACGCCAGCGCCTGCCCCAAGCGTTCCAGCGCGGCGGCCATTTTTCTTTGCGCCCGCAGCAGCGAGGCTTCGAGGTCGAGCAGGCGGGAGCCGTCGAGGAGGCCGGTGCCGGCCGCCGCTCCTTCGTTCCAGAGCTGCCAGGCCCGGCGGAACGCTTCCTCGGCGCCCGGCAGGTCGCTCGCGACGCGGCGCGCGTTGCCGAGGTGCGCCTCGACGTAGCCGGCGAGCAGGGAAAGCCAGGCAGGCTCGCCGGTGAGCCTCTCCACCAGCCGCAGCGCCAGCGTGGCCAGGCGCACGGCCTCCCGCGGATCGTCCGCCGCGGCGCGGACGCTCTCCGCGCAGAGCCTTTCCACAAGCGCCCAGCTCCGGTAGGGCGGCGCCTCCTCCACCAGGGCCAGCCGCGCGCTGTGCTCCCTCCGCGAGAGCCGCGCCCAGAGATCATCGGCGAGCCGCCGGTCCGCGGCCTCCGGCGGGCGCGGTGTTGAGGCGGAAACCGGCTCCGGCAGATACGGCTCCTCCAGGCGGAGCACCGCCTCAAGACTGCACGCCACGGTGTGGGCGATGACCGCCGGCCGCCGGGCCGGCCGCCTTCCAGCTTCGGCGGCGGCGCGAAGGCGGCGGAGGGCGGGCAGCACCGCGTCCAGCTCCTCCAACGCGAGCCTCGCGGCCGCTTCGATCTTCTTCCACGTCTTGCGCGACACTCTCTGAGTCCCATGGATGTACTTGGAGAGCTCACCCCGACCGATGCCGGTGCGGGAGGCCAGCGTCTTGAAATTCCAGTCGAGGATGAGGAGGCTCAGGCCGATCTTCAGTCGGACGTCTTCGACCTCCTGCGGCGGGATCTTCGTCTTCGCGGTCATCGTCCTCTCCCTGGGATGAAACCAAACTCTGTTGGCGCCGCGGCTCAACTTCTTGAGCCGGGCGGGCTCCATACTCCTCCGGTGCGGAGACACCCGGGCGGCCAGGGAGGCCGCTCCGCGGCTGGTCCGCCGAGGAGTTTCGCATGTCTCGTCCCTCTGTGCGCCGCATCGCCGCCGTCCTGCTTCTCGCCGCCGTCTTCCTGCCGCTCCAGTCCGCCTCGGCGGCGCCTCGGGCGGCCTCTCCCGGCTTCTGGCCGCGGCTCGCCACTCTGCTCGCGAGCCTCTGGCCGGACCATGGCTGCATCCTCGATCCGAGCGGTCTCTGCGCGAGCGGCGCGAACAGCGCGCCGGCTGCGGACCATGGCTGCGGCATCGATCCGGACGGTCTCTGCACGGGAGCCGCGCCGGCTCTGGCGATTTCTCCGGACGAGGGTTGCATCATCGATCCGAATGGCCGCTGCAAGGGCGGCCTCTAGCCAGCCGTTCCGCCGCCGGACCCAGAGTGAGCCAGAAAGGCCCGGCGGCCCCTTTTCCGCTTTAGGCTCATGCCTCGAAACACAGCTCCGGGTCGTGCCAGGCTCGGTAGAGATAGGCCACCAGGCTGCGGACCAGGGCAAGGGTGACCGTCTCCAGCTCCACGGCTTGACGGAACAGCTCCAACGCCTTCCGGGCCTCCTCGTGGACGCCCTGATCCAGGAAGATGCGCTCCATCTGTCCCACCAAGGTCTTTACCTCCGCCGTCCGGCCCTGTTCCAGATACAAAGCCGCCAGCTCCAGGCTCACCAGCGCCTCACTGTAGCTGTTCTCCAGGCGCCTGAACGCGGCGCGCACCGCGGAAAGCGCCTCCATTGCCCGCGCCGACCGCCCGAAGCCGGCGTCGACGCGGCCTTCAAGCCAGCGGAGCTTCAGGCGGTCCTGCTCGGCAGGAGCCTTGAGGGCGCGCAATTCGGAGAGGCCCGCCTCCGCTTCCGCGAAGCGGGAGGCATGGCAGCGGCAGACGTTCAAATTGAAGCACAACCCGAAGAAGTCGCGCGGCTCGCGGTCCCGGTCGATCCAGTGCGCCGCCTCCTCGAACGCCTTCACGGCCTCCTCATAGCTCCCTGACTTTTCCAAGATGGTGCCCTTGTTGAGCAGAATCTGGCCTCTCCTCTCGCCGGCCGGGCGTAGGGCCAGCGCCTGGTCCATCCGCTCCAGCGCGGCGGCTATTTTTCTTTGAGCCCGCAGCAGGGAGGCTTCGAGGTCGTACAGGCGCGAGCCGTCGAGGACGCCGACATCTGCAACGGCCCCTTCCTTCCACAACGTCCAGGCGAGGCGGAAGGCATCCTCGGCTCCGGGCAGGTCGCTCGCGACGCGGCGCGCATTGCCGAGAAACGCCCAGGCGTAGCCGGCGAGGAGGGAGCGCCAGGCAGCGGCGCCCGCCACCCTCTCCGCGACCCGGAGCGCCAGCTCCGCGAGCTCCACCGCCACTTTCGGCTCCCCCGCCGCGGCGCGGACGCTTTCGGCGCAGAGCCGCTCGGCGAGCGCCCAGGTCTGGAAGCGCGGGTCCTCCTCCACGAGGGCGAGCCGGGCCTCGGCCGGCCGGGCCTTGAGCCGCTCCCAGAGCCGCGCCGCCTGCCGGCGGTCCTCCTCCGCCTGGGCGGCCCGCGCCTCGCGGACGTACTCCGAGAAAGCCGTCTCATAAGCCACCCGGCCGGCCTTGGCGGCGGCAACCTCGATGCGCCGCAGCACAGCGGCGGAGGGCTCGACCGGCGAGGCGGGGAGGCTCTGCGCGAGGAGGAGAAGGGTGGCGCAGAAGAGGCCCACGTCGAGCCTCTCGGGTTCCACCCCGATCGTGGCGAGCAGCTCGACGGCGTGCTCCGGGGTCAACGTCTCCGCGCCGCTTTCCAGCTTGGAGACCATACCCGGCGTGAGACCGGCCGCCTCCGCGAGCTCTTTCTGCTTCTTCCCGGTCGACTGCCGGACGATCGAGAACGCGAAGCTCAGGCGGGGCGGCGGCGTGGTGTCGGCCATGGGCTCTCCATGTGTTTGCGTGGGTACTTCCAAAAAAGAGAGGTGCGCGCCAGAGCCCGAACGTGACACGGAATTGCGATTGCGAGCCATCGGACCACATCGGAGGACAGAAAGTGAGGCCGTCTTCGGACATTTCTTTGGAATCATCTCTCCGCGAGGCATGCCGGGCTAGTCTTGATCTTCCATGAACGAGGGAGGAGGAGATTCCCGGGAGGGATGAGATGAAACATCTGGAGGTGGCCGAGATTGCAAAGCTGTTGTCCGATGGCTCCCCCTTCGCGGAGCTCTGCCGACACCTTGCTGAAACCTGCCCCACCTGCGGCGAACGGCTGGCCGAGGTAGAAGCTCTCATGAGCCGCTTCCGGCATTGGGACGCTGAAACCGTCGTGCGGGAGGGTCCCGCTGCGGCCGAGTTGCTCGAAGCCCTCCTGGCGAAGGGCGAGGATTGCGCCGCGTGGTGCTCTGCGATGAAGGAAGACGGGGAGTACCAGACTTGGTGTATCTCCTGGCTTGCCTTGGAGCAGGCGCAAAATCTGATCGCGGACGACGGCGTCTGCTCCTCTCAGGCCCGGGATTTGGCTCTTCTCGCGGCGGCGATCACGGAGCACCTCGGCGCTTCCTACCATCCCAATTCCGTTTCCGATCTCAAGGCGCTTGCCCTGGCTACCGCGGCGGCGGCCAGTTCTTCCGGAGCAGGCCCCGACACGTTGCGCCAGGTGGCGGCGGCCGTGGCGGCCCTGGATCAGGGCACAGGTGATCCAACCGTCGCGCGGGACGTGATGGGCCTCTTATCGCGGGTCTTTCGAAGGGCGGCGGAGTGAGAGGCGAACGGGCGAGCGCCGAGCGGAAAGGATCATCAGGCGAAACGGCTATACTCCGGTCCGTCCGGTTTCCGGGCCCGTGGCCCGCTCCTGGAGACCGAGGCCGAGCAGGCTGGCTACGGGGAGCTGACGCACAGCGCCGGCGCTCCCACTCTCTGCCTTAGAGAGTCCCACTCTCGACGACAGAGAGTCCCACTCTCAATGGCAAAGAGTCCCACTCTCAGCCGTAGAGGGTGGGATACTCAGCCGCAGAGACTCCCACTCTCAGCCGCAGAGAGTGGGATACTCAGCCGTAGAGAGTCCTACCCTCAGCCGTAGAGACTCCCACTCTCCGCCGTTGAGAGTCCCACTCCTGCCGCAGTGCTCGTGTCTGGATCGTTCCGGGGAGTCCGCTTCTCGAGCCACCAACGCTCCCGAGAGAGGAACGAGCGGATGGGGAAGGTCCGCAGGTCGCGCGGAAGGCGAAACAAGAGGCGAGGGAAGCTGCGGCAGAAGGCCGCCAGGTGGCCACCGCCGCGCCAGACTCATCGGACCTCCTACATCGAAATCGAGCCCTTGCGGAACTCAGTCTTCGCCAAGTGCGCGTTGACCAGAACCGGCGCGCCGGAGCGGGCGATCGCCAGCGCTTCTTCGAGGACGGCGCGGATGTCCTCGTTGCGGGTGAGGAGGAGACCGCGGCCGCCGTAGCCTTCGGCGACCTTGTGGTAGTCGGTGCGGGCGAGCACGACGCCGACGTCGTCGTGCAGGATCTCGATCTGCTCGCGGGCGATCTGCGTCCAGCCGGCGTCGTTGCCCACCACCGCGATGACCGGGATGCCGTGGCGGACGAAGGTGTCGAACTCGGCCAGGCTGTAGGCCACCGAGCCGTCACCGTAGATGATCCAGACGTCGGCGTCCGGCCGGCAGAGACGGGCGCCGAGCGCGAAGCCGCCGCCCACTCCCAGGGTGCCGAAAACCCCGGGATCGAGCCAGGAGAGCGGCGCCCGCGGCGCGACCGTGTAGGCGGCGGTCGCCACGAAGTCGCCGCCGTCGGCCACCACCACGCTGTCCGCCGCCAGGAGGCGGTCGATCTCGCGGCAGAGGAGGAGTGGATTGACCAGCTCCGGACCGGGCTCCGCCTGCCGGGCGATCTCGCGCTCGCGCTCGAGGTCGCGGGTGCGCAGCGATTCCAGCCAGTCCTTCCAGCGCTCGGCGGTTTTTCCGCGGTCCGCGGCGATCCGCTCCGACAGACCGCGGAGGAAGAGCGCCGGATCGGCGTGCACCGCCTGATCCGGCTTGCGGTTCTTGTGCAGCGCCTCCTCCTCGCGGTTGACGGCGATCAGCTCGGTCTTGCGGCCGATGTGGCGGCCGTACTCCAGCCGGAAGTCGGCGGGAATGCCGGCGAGGACGACGAGATCGGCTTCGCGTAGCGCCTCCCGCCGCTTGTGGCGGAGCTGCAGCGCATGCCCGGCGCCGAGGAGGCCGCGCGCCGCGCCCGCGAGGTAGACCGGCGCCCCCAGGGCCGCCACCGCCCGCGCCAGCTCCGGCACCTCGGCCGCCGCCAGCGTCACCTGGCTCCCCAGCACCAGCACCGGCCGCTTCGCCTTGGCCAGACGCGCCGCGGCCTTGCGCACCTCGCCCTTCTCCGGCGCGAACGGCTTGTCCGGCTTCGGCGCCGACGGCTGCACGCGGTCGGCGCCGGCGAACAGCTTGCGCACATGGCGATTGAGATAGAGCCGCAGACCGGCGCCGGCGATTCCGCCGCCCTTGCCCGCGGCGCCGTAGAGAGCACCCACCAGCTCCTGGTCATAGAGAAGATCGACCGGGCACTCCAGGAAGACCGGTCCCGGCACGCCGGAGCGCGCCTCGGCGAACGCCTCCTCGAGGAGCGGCACCAGCTCGCGCACCAGCTTCGCCGACGCCTGCCACTTCACATGCGGCGCGAAGAGCGACATCTGATCGATGTCCTGGAGCGCGCCCCGCCCCTTGAGCAGCGTCCCCGTGGCGCCGCCGAGGATCACCACCGCGGACTGCGCGAGCTGGGCGTTCTTGACCGCCGTGATCGTGTTGGTGACGCCCGGGCCGGCGGTGACCGCCGCCACTCCCGGCACGCCGGTCAGCCGGAACACGGCATCGGCGGCGAACACCGCGTCCACCTCATGGCGGACGTCCACCACCCGGATGCCGATCTTCTTCGCGCCGACCAGGATGGGAGAAATATGGCCGCCGCACAGGGTGAACAGAAACTCGACCCCCTGCTCGTCCAACACCTGCGCGATCCGTTCGCCGCCGTTCATACGCCCTCCAGGACATGCCGTTCCGGAGCCAAGCAGAGGAAGCTGCCCGTCAGCACCTCCTCCTCGCCCCGCCGCACGGAGACCCGCACGCGGATCTTCTTGCCCGCCGTCTCCTCCACCACCGCGCTCGCCACCACCCGCTCCCCCACCACCACCGGCTTCAAGAACCGGACCTCCGAGCCGGCGAGCACGACGTTGGGATGGTTCACCGCCAGCATCGCCGCATAGTCCGCCAGCCCGAAGACGAATCCGCCGTGCACCAGGCCGAGCTCGTCCGCCGCCATCTCGGGCAGGGTGACGAGAGCCACGACCGCCGTGCCCGCGGCGATCTCCAACGGTGTACCGACGAGACGGGGATCGATCGCGAGATGGGTGAGGGGGATGAGAGGCGCCATACGGACGGATTATAGGCGCCGGAGCCTGCCGGCCAGGGCAAAGACGAGACCGCAGACGATCAATGCCACACCGACGAAGAACAGCGGCGTCGCTTCGACGATCCCGAGACGGAGCGGCCGGTCGCGGGGGCGGTCGGCGGCCAGGATCACCGCGCGGCCTTCCGCGGTGCTGACCAGGACGTCCACCGCGTCGCCGGCATGGAGCACATGCGCCCGCGCCGAGCCGACCCGCACCACGCCGCGCGCGCCGACCCCATGCTCCGGCCAGCTCAGCGCCACGTCCCAGCGCGGCGGCACCGAGCTCGCCTCGACCACCGAGGTGACCGTCGCCGAAGCCTGGAGAGCGTTCTCGAAGCGGCGGAAGCGCCGGCCGCTCTCGATGCTGTCGAGGATCATCAGCGCGCCGACGACGGCGAACGCCAGACCGCCCCACACCGGATGGCGCCGGACGGCGGCAACGACCTGGCGGCTGAACATGGACATGGGCTCACGGGTCGGTCGGACGCCGCAGCGTAGCACATCACGCCAACCGCGGCCGTGAGTCAACGCGTTGACTCTAAAGCTCTTTGCAGTAGACGATCTTTTCGGCGAGGCGGCCGTGCCGGGGCGGCCGGAGCACCGGCCGGCGGGCCAGCTCCGCAAAGCCGAGCCGCTCGAAGAAGCGGCAGGCGGAGCGGTTTTCCTCCAGCACGCCGGCATGCACGCCGGGCAGGCTGCGCCGCGCGGCCTCGGCGCAGAGCTGGGCCATCAGCCGTTCGCCGATCCCGCGCCCGCGCGCTTCCGGCATCAGATTGATGTGCAGATGCGCCGGGTAGCCGGAAAGGTCCACGGCTCTGGCGCGCCGTTCGGCGGCGAGGAACCGCGGCAGAGCGGCGGCGAGACGCCAGAACGCCCGGCGCAGGAAAAGACCGCGGGCGAGCGAGCCGGCCACCGCCGTGGGGACGATCCGCCGGATCATCGCGCGGCGCAGCGCCGCCTCGTCGAAACAGCCGGCGAGGTAGCCCACCACCCGCTCCTTGTGCTCCGCCACCCACACCGCCTCGGGAGTGAAGTCGGTGTAGTAGCGCGTCATCAGCTCGGTGAACAGGCGTGGATCGAGGAGCGGCTCCCGGCCGCCGTAGGCGGTGACGCGGCAGATCTCGCGCACGGCGGCGCGGTCGTGCGGCCGGTAGGGGCGGACATCGGCCATCTCCTAGTCTCTCATTTGCGCGCAGAAAGATCGACGAACAGCTCGTTGCGGCGCACGAAGGCGCCGGTCAACAGATAGAGGTAGGGGTCCTCACGCTGGCTGCGATACGCTTGAAGCACCCGCTTCTTCTGCAGCTCCTGCTCCGTGGTGAGTGGAAAGACGGTCCACGCCTTGCGGGCGAACGCCAGGGGCGGATCGAGCGGCCGGCTCGCCGCCGGCCGGAAGGGCACCGGAAAACGGCTCGCATGGACCAGATAGCCCAGCAGGCGCGGCGCCATCCCCGACGCGGCCACCACATGCTGGGTGATCTCGCCGGTCGCGCTGTGATCGCTGTGAGAATCGAACGTCACCGGCAGGAGGACCACGGTCGGCCGCGTGGCCTTCAGCACGCCGTCGAGATCGCGTACCAGATTCTCCAGCCGGTACGCGGAGCCGGGCTTCACGGCTTCCGCATAGGGAACCTCCGTGCGCGCCGTGCCGCGCGAGCGCACCACCTTGTCGGGATCGTCGAGCATGGCCCGCAGGCCGCCGTCGGGATAGCCGAGCAGGAAGACGTTCGAGCGCGGCACCTTCATGCGCCCGGTGGCCTCCAGCGCCTCGCCGTAGCGCTGCTTCCCCAGTTGCAGGAACACGGCGGGCTTCGGGCTCAGGGTATGTCCCAGCATGCGCGCCGAGGTGTGGTTGCAGTCGCCCGCGGTGAGATAGACGATGAAGACCTCCGCTCCCGCCGCGCGGGCCGCGCTGACATAGCCCGCCGCCGCGATCGCCTCGTCGTCGATGTGCGGCGCCACGATGAGGATGCGGTCGGAGGCGGACGGCTTCGCGGTTTCCGGCAAAGGCCGCACCTGGCGCGCGTCCACCGAGACGGAGCCAAAAGTGAGGAAAATCAGGAGGACTGCTTCCAGACGGCGGAGCATGGCAGGCCATTGTCGCCCGGAAAGGGAGGCCGAGGCCAGCAGTTGTCGATCGCGCTAAGAAAGAGCGGAAATCGGGATGGGAAACGACTGCTTGCCCTGCTCCCGTGGTGTGGTACGATGTCTTCCGCACCGAAGGACGACCGGAGACCTCCGGCAGATCGCCGAAGGGATCATCGGGACCAACGAGAGGCTGGATATCTTCCGTAGCGAGATCAAGGTGCAGGTCGATCAGGTACCCACTCTGATCTCTCTTCCCTATACGTCCCTGGATGGGCGCGTCAAGACTCTGGAGTCGTGGAAGGAACGGACGGATCGCGATCCGGTCGAGATCGTCCGCGAGCGCTGGGGCAGACCCAAGGCGACCTGAGGATCTTCTCCCACCCGAACAGCGGCACCAGGTCCACCGGCCGGCAGGGCTCCGGCCGGTCGAGCAGACCGAGCGAGGCGGCGAGCCGGCCGGTGAGCTCCTCGGGGGTGACTCCCTCCGACCGCAAGGAGGCGAGGGAGAGCCCGCCGTCGCGCTTCGAGAGCTTTTCTCCTTCCGGGCTCACCACCAGCGGCACGTGCGCGTAGGCGGGCCGCGTCCCGCCGAGCGCTTCGAGGAGTTGGATCTGGCGCGCCGTCGAATCCAGCAGATCCGCGCCGCGCACCACGTCGTCGATGCCCATCGCGAGATCGTCCACCACGACGGCGAGTTGGTAGGCGTAGAGCCCGTCTCTGCGTTTGAGGACGAAATCTCCCACCGTCTCGTCCACCCGTTCCACCCGCGGTCCGTAGACACGGTCCGTCCACTCCACCGGCCGGTCGTCGACGCGGAAGCGGATCGCCGCGCCGGCCGCATCAGGATGCCCCGCGGTCTTCAGCTCTTCATACCAGCCGGGCTCCAGATGCTGCGGGCGGAACGACGCGGGATAGGGAGCGCCGGTCTCCGGTCCGTGCGGTGCCGAAGCCAGGGCCTGGAGATCCTTGCGCGAGCGCCGGCAGGGGAAGAGACGGCCGGCGGCGGCGAGCCGGTCCAGCGCTTCTTCATAGAAGGCCGTGCGCTGCGACTGGACGGAGACCCCCTCGTCCCAGTCGAGGCCGAGCCAGGCGAGATCCGCCTGCTGCGCCTCCGCCATCCCCGGCACCACCCGCGGCGTGTCGATGTCCTCCAGCCGCCAGAGGAACGCACCGCCGCGCGAGCGGACCGACAGCCACGCCACCAGCGCCGTGCGCGCGTTGCCGAGGTGGATCGGCCCGGTGGGCGACGGCGCGTACCGGCCTCGTGGGGCGCGGGGAGGAGCAGGAAAACGATGAGAGTGGCCGTTCATCAGCGCAGGCATGGGAGAGAACGAAGATAGTATGTCCGCGGAGGTAACTTCACGATGAAGAGATCGATCCAACTCCTGTTCGCCTGTGCTCTCACCCTTCCGGTCCTGTCCGCTCGCGCCGCGGACATCCCGAGCGACCGCGCCCTGCTGCGGCAGGCCGCCGCTCTCGGCTGCCAGCAGGCGGGATGCACCAGCGCCGACGTCCAGCGCCGCGATCTGGGCGGCGGCATCGCCGAATACTCCTATGTGCTCCGCGTCGGGACCGGCCCCTACGACGCCATCGGCCTGCACCGCGTCGTCCACGAGCAGGCGCCGTTCCGGCCGGTGCACACCAGCCGGGCGCTGCTCCTGACGCACGGCGACATCTGGGGCTTCGAGGCCGCCTTCCTCTCCAATCCCGGCCACTCGCTCCCGGTCTTTCTGGCGAAGAACAACATCGACGTCTGGGGGATCGATCTGCGCTGGGTGCGTGTGCCGGCGACGGTCACCGACTTCACCTTCATGAAGGACTGGGGGATCGAGCACGACGCGCAGGACGTCGAAGTGGCGCTCACCGTCGCGCGCGCCGTGCGCCTGGCGACCGGCAACGGCCTCGGCCGCATGACCCTGCTCGGCTGGAGCCGCGGCGGCATCATCGGCTACGCCGTGATGAACGGCGAAACGACCGTGCCGCCCCTGTTCCGCAATGTGAGCGCCTTCATTCCGGTCGACATCTATCTGAAGACCAACGACGCCGGATTTCGACAGGCCGCCTGCACCCGCTACGCCGTGGAGAAGGCCCTGCTCGACGCCGGCACCTACGAGGCGAGCAGCGGCTCGATCGTGCAGACACTCGGCAACCTGGCGGTCACCGCCCCCTCCGGAGGCTCCCCTGTCTTCCCCGGCCTGACCAACGATCAGGCGGGGCTCCTGGCCGGTGAGGCAACGTTCGTCTTCTTTCCGGCCGACCAGCAGCCGGTGCCGGCCTATCACTTCACCGGCGGCACCTTCGCCTCGACGCCCCTGCCGAGCGGCCTGCCGGTGCCCACCGGCCTCCTCTACTCGTCGAAGCCCGTCTGGTTCCACGAGCTCCAGGGAGCCTCCCCCTTCCAGGCCGAGCGCGAGCTCGCCGACAGCGACGCGGCGATCTGCGGCACGCCCGACGTGACCTTCGACGATCATCTCGCCCAGATCACCGTCCCCATTCTCTACATCGGAGCCGGCGGCGGCTTCGGGCAATACGGCGTCTACACCACGACTCTCCTCGGCAGCCACGACGTGACGACCCACATCGTCCACCTCACACCCGACACCAACCGTCTCGCCGACTTCGGCCACGCCGACCTCTTCCTCGGCACCAACGCGCAGTCGCTGGTCTGGCAGACGATTCTCGACTGGCTACGGACGCACTGAGATGGCGCCTCGCAAGTGAACAGCTTCCTGATCCTCTAGCCGGTCGAGACCATTCAGTGCTTGGCCGGCCGGCCGACCGTCACGTGCACGGGGAGCGACTGGCTGGTGTTGCCGCGATCGTCGACCGCCACCGCCCACAGCATATAGTGACCCGGCGCGAGCTCGCGGATGGACGTCGCATACGGCGCCCTGGTGACGGTGGCGGCCAGCCGCTCCTTCGAGAGGAAGAAGTCGGCTTCCTTGATCCAGAACTCGACACTCTTCACCTTCGCACCGCGGTGGGCCGAGGCCTGAGCGGTGAAGGAGACCGCCTCGCCGGCCTGGAAGACGGCGCCCGCCGCCGGCCGGCCGAGCGTCACGGCCGGTGGCACGCTCGCCACCGCGCTCACCGCGAGATGGGCCGTCGCCTCCTGCCGATCGTCGCCCACCGCCACGGCGCGGAGCCGGTGCGCCCCGTTTGAGCCGGGAGCCCACCGAAAGATGTAGGGCGGCTTCTCGGCCGTTCCCACGAGCTTGCCGTCGGCGTAGAGAGAGACCGACCGGATCGGTCCCATCCGGAGCGAGCGCCTCCACCTCGACGGGAACGACCTCGTGGGTCTCGAACATTGCGCCAGCGGGCGGCGAGGCGAAGGCGACCTCCGGCGGCACCCCGGAGACGCGGTTGGCGGAGAGCTCGAGGTCGAAACGCAGATCGTCAGTTTTCGGCGAGCGCAAATGAACCTCCACGGCAAGCACGTTCTTGCCCCGGCTCAGGCGGTCGGGCGCGACCGCGATCGGAAAGAAGGTCGCTCCTTCGAGGCCCTTGACGGCCCGCGTCGCTGGCGCGTTCCGTCCGGCTCCCGCTGGCGGCAGGTTGACGCGGTGGATCTCTTTCCCGTTGAGGTAGACGATGGCGCCGTCCGCGCGCTTGAGCCGCAGCAAGAGGCTGCGGTAGAAGCCCGGATCGGCGACCTCGAAGGCGCGGCGGAAGTAGGTGGTGATAGACCGGCGACCCGGCGGCCCGGCGTCGACGACTGTCACCGGCTGCCCGCCGAACCCGAGCTCCGCCTTCCCTAGCTTCCACGAGGAGTCGTCGTAGTCGATCGCCGTCCAGGCCTCGCCGGGATACGGGCCGACGCGATAGCGCCACGGGCTGCCCGCCTCGACCAGCACGAGCTGACTCAAGTCGAGCGCGAAGCGCTGGCCGCCGACGACGGCATCGGGTTTCCCGGGCGCGCCGGTCTGGATCAGGTCGAGCGTTGGGAAGGGACCCCGGCGTAACGGGTAGTCCTTCGCCAGCTCGAAGCCGACGTCCACCGAGAACGTCTCTCCCGGCTCGAGGCGGATGTTCTGTAGCCAGGTGTCGGGAGTCGCGAGCTGGATCCGCCCGGTCTTCTCGTCGACCACCTCGACGCCCCGCGAATACCCTTGACCCTCGCGCCAACGCTTGAAGAGCTCTGGCTTCAAGTCGACGAAGACGCGCCCCTCCTTGAAGAACGAGTCGCCGGCTCCCCGAACCTCGGCGAAGCGCAGGCCGGCCGCCACGGGCTCCTTGAACGGGTTCCGGATGAGGATGGGAGCCGCCTTGCCGGCGCCCGGGAAGTTGTCCACGACGGTGACATTCTTCCAGGCGATATTGTTGTTGGTCTTGGTGTTGGCGTTGATGTCGGCGGTCTCCGGGGTGGTCATCCCGAACGGCGCCGTGGTGGACGTCTCGATGCGAGCGACGAGGCAGACGTGGCCCTGGTCTGGGCCGAAGCAGGCGAAATCGGCCGGGTTCGGCGGATACCACGGGATCTGGATCACCACCGCCTCGTTCGGCTGCAGGACGGGGATCGTGAGGGGCGCCGTGTCGTAGATGGGCGGCGAGACCACCGATGGGTCGGTGGGCAGCTTGCTGACGATGTACCCGCCCGCCGTCGTCCACGGCTGGATCGCCGTTCCTGTGCCGTCCCACGGCTCCATGACCGTCGTGATGTTAACGTTGCTCGTCTCGGTGTCGTAGGTCGTCGTCGGATCGAGGCGCGCGAGGGAGGCCGAGTTGCGCTGCCATTGCGCCCACAGGCGGTCGACGTTGGTGTGCAGCAGGAAGAAGAACGGGTCCTGCGCGGCGGTGGGAATGAAGCTCATGTCGCCGGAGTTGCCGCCGAGGTAGACGTGCGAATGGTTGTGAGGGGTGCCCTCGATGAACGGATGGAAGGCGGGGAAAGTGCCGTTGCCGAGCACCGTAGCGTCCGCAGCGGAGGTCGGCGTCGGCGCAAAGAAGAGTCGCAACCGCAGAGAATCCGCCCCTCCTCCTCGAAACATCGAGGTTGGGCGTGCTACCCTTCGCTAGTAGTCCTCTCCTCAGACGGAGAAAATACATGCCGCGCGACCGTTTCTACTCTCCTGCTCTCGCTCTCCTCCTCGTGACCTGCGCGTACGCGACGGACGCCGTCGCTGGTGCGCAGGCCGCCCCCCCCACCTATACGCTGCGCATGCAGGCTTTGCCGCGAACGACACCCAGCGGTGTGTCCATGGACTACATCGTCTTCGACCCGGCGACGCGATCGGTCTGGGTGCCGGCCGGCAACACCGGCACCGTCGTCGTCATCGACGCGCAAACCGGCAACGCCCGGTTGATCGATGGCCAACCGACGGCCGAGGTGACAAGAGGCGAGCGCAAACTCGTGGTGGGGCCGAGCTCAGTGACCATCGGTGATGGAGCCGTATACGTGGGCAATCGCGCGGACTCGAGCGTCTGCGCCTTCGACCCGCGCTCACTCGCGAAGGGCACTTGCCATCGCCTCGACTCGATGCCAGACGGCCTCGCTTACGTGGCGGCCACGAAGGAGGTTTGGGTGACCACGCCGCGCGAAAACTCGATTCGCGTGCTCGACGCGTCCTCGCTCGCCGAGAAGGCAAAGCTGACCTTCGAGGGCAATCCCGAGGGGTTCGCAGTCGATGCCGTCCGGGGGCGCTTCTACACCAATCTCGAAGACAAGGACCGAACCCTGGCCATCGACTTGGCGAGCCGCAAGACCATTGCCACCTGGAACCCTGCCTGCGGCAAAGACGGCCCTCACGGGCTGCGCATCGACACCAAGGCCGGCTGGCTCTTCGTCGCTTGCAGCACACGGACCGAGGTACTCGACGCCGGGCACGACGGGAAGGTGCTTTCGTCGATCGATACCGGCGACGGCGTCGACGACATCGACTACGTGGCGGGCACGAGCACGCTCTACGTCGGCGCGGCGCGCGCCGGACAGCTCACGATCGCACGCGTCGACGCGCACGGAAAGCTGTCGGTCGTCGCACAGGTGCCGACGCACGCGGGAGCCCGCAATCCAGCGGTCACCGACAAGGGAGTGGTCTACCTCGCTCACTCGGGGACGAGCGGGCTCAGCGATCTCGTGGTGGTCGAGCCGAAGCATTGACTTGACCCTGAGGCGGGTGGCGAAAGCCGGATCGCTGCGTAGAGGGTCGAACCAGGTCTCCAGATGCCCACCGCGGAGAGGCTTCATTAGCTGGATCCCAATGAAGTTCCTCAGGAGATTGATGACCCGTTTCCGTCTTCTCTGGGGTGAACGCGGCAGTAGTGAGCCGGCCGAAGTGGCCTCTGGACACGCAGCCAGACAGGAGGCTTGGAGAGCCACTCCCGTACAGGCTGAGGCGTCCTGCCGACGGACAATTCCCTGAGGACGGCCTCAGGGACGATGACCTGACCATAGAAGCGATGCAGAAGCTCCGTTTGGTCCAGAAGAATGAGGTAATGAAGTGGCCCGCTGTCTGCAACGACGATCATCGGCCGGACAGGATCCCGAGATCCCGATGAACGGCGAGGTCTTCTTCCAGATCCGCCGCTGTGTAGTGAAGGGGCACCCTGTGCTCCTTCAACAGCGCATGGACCTCGAACCGCGTCTCCAGACCGAGGAGACTCCTCACCTGCCTCTCGGTCAAGGCACCCGTACGGTAACCCTCAATGCCAATGGTTTCCAGGGCATGGCGGGACACGTTTCCCCATTGCCCTTCGAGGGATTCAGAGATGTCTTCCGGCAGGCTGATCGTGACGTCCATGGCACACTCCACTTCAATCTTACTACAACAGCCTAAGCTGGCGAGCGGGACGGTCACCGACAAAGGAGTGGTCTACCTCGCTCACTCGGGGACGAGCGGGCTCAGCGATCTCGTGGTGGTCGAGCCCCCGGGGGTGTATCGATTGTCAATGAACAACCCGCCACCCCCGGCAACCGGTCAGCCATCAGCGCTGATGGGTTAGCCGTCAGCGCTAACCGGTCATCCGGCAACCCTGACGGTGAACCCGTCAGCCTCAACCGGTCATCCGTTCGAGCCGTCTCCGAGACAGGATGGACTGGATTTCTCCCGACGACACCGGGTTCTTTGAAAACTTAATCGTGTGAGATGGGCTGACCGCGGCTCCAAGGCGGAGCCGCGTCAGCCTGGGGTGGGTGCGGTCCTACGCTTCCTGTCGCTTCAATGCCAGGACGATCTGGCCCGCATGGAACCCCGCATGCAGGGTTCTGGACTGCACGACGGCGAGGCGGTTGCGGTGCGGCTCTTTGGCGAAGTCTTCCTCAGAGACCGCTTCGTGCTTCTGCAGCCAGTCGGCAGGCGGGAGAGCATCGAAAGCAGCCGTCAGTTTTGTGTTGACCTCGGACCACGCGCGCCGCAGGTCGGCCGCCGAGACGCGGTCCGGGGATTTCCCGTCCGGGTTGGTGAGGAAGTCGTCGTCCAGCTCCGGATGCAATCTCTGGCCGAGACTGAGCAGGGGGAACAGACGATCGTGCACGGCCGTCAGGTGGCCGAGGAGATAGAAGACCCGGTTTCTTTCCGGGGCCACTCTCGTCTGAAGCTCCTCATCGCTCAGCGACGAAAACATCTTGTCGAGGCGCTCGAGCCCGAGCTTCCAGGTGTTGATCGTGGTCTTGGCGAACAGCTCTTCGTGGGTCATGTGAGCCTTCTTTCTTTGGTTATGTTGAGGAGGATCTCAGCCCTTCTTCTTCTCCGCCACCCACCGTTCGATCTGTTGCCGCAGCATGCCGAGGGTGACGGAGCCATTCTCCAGCACGCGGTCGTGGAACTCGCGGATGTCGAAGCGGTCTCCGAGGTCGCGCCGGGCCTGCTCGCGGAGCTCGAAGATCTCCCGTTCGCCGACGCCGTAGGTGGCCATCTGGCCGGGGAGGATGGAGATGCGGTCGACGTAGGCTCCGGCGGACTCTTCGCTGACGGCAATCTGCTTGGAACGGAAGAAGTCCATTGCCTGTTGGCGCGTCCAGCCGACCGAGTGGAGACCGGGATCGACCACCATGCCGGTGGGCAGACGGGCGGCGAGGGCGAGGCGGCTCAGATCGGAGGAGTAGAGGCCCATCTCGTCGGCCAGGGTCTCGGAGTAGCGGCCCCAGCCTTCGGCAAAGCCGGCGTTGCTGATCAGGCGAGCGATGGGATGCGAGTGGGCGCGCTCCTGGGCGATCGAAATCTGCAGATGATGGCCGGGATAGGCCTCGTGGAAAGCGGTGATCTCGGCCTGCGCACGGCTCTGGCCTTCGTCCCGGCCCAGGTTGATGCGGTAGACGCCGGGACGGCTGCCGTCCTCCGAGGCGGGGATGTACTGCGAGTAGCCGCTCTTCTCCTGGAAAGCCTGGAGCGGCTCGACGCCGACGCGAGCTTTCGGCAGCAGGCCGAACCATTGCGGCAGGGCGAGACGCGCCTTCTCGACGATGGCGCGCGAGAAGGCGAGGGCCTCGTCGCGCGAGGCGAAGCCGCTCCCGGTCTCCTTGGCCAGCCGCTCGCGGATCGCCGCGAGGTCGGTGGTGCCGTAGAGGCGCTGCCCGAGATCCCGCATCCGCTTTTCACGCTCCTCCAGGGCACGCATGCCCATTTCGAACGTCTCCCGCGGCGGGCGGTCGAGGGTGGTCTGGGCACGGAGAGCCGCCGCGTAGCAGCGCTCGCCGTCCGGATTGGCGGCGACGGAGAGCGGCTCGCGCGCCTTGGCCAGATACTCCTCGCGGAGGAAGCGACGGTAACGGTCGGCAGCGGGGTTGATACCGTCACGGAGGAGATCTTCCCAGGCTTTGCGGAACGCCGGGTCCGGATCGCGCTCCGCGGGGCTCCAGAACGGCGAGGCGGTCACCGGCGCGGCGAGGATGGCATCGAGCTGCTCGATCACCAGCTCGACGTCCCGCTTCGGCGTGCTGTACCCCAGCCGGAGCCCTTCCCGGAGGTTGGCGATCTCGACGTCGATGAAGCCGGGCACCCCACGCCAGCGGGTGAGCGCCTGGGCGCGGAAGTCCGCGGTGCCGACCGGCTGCAGCGCGGCGAGGCCGGCGAAGCTCGCCTGCCAGCCAGCCATCTGGCTGACCGGCCACAGCTCGGCACGGCAGACGCGCACCGCCCTTCCGCTCTCCAGCGCCTCACGCAGGAAGCCATGGGTGACCCACTCCGGCCGGCCCCACAAGCGGTCGCCATGCACCTCCGCGAGGCGCGCCACCAGCCGATCCTCAGTGTCCTGCCAGGCCCGCAGCGCGGCAAGCGAGTTGTCGGTGAGACGGTCGTGGCGGAAGCCGGGCAACAGCGCCTGGGTGCCATTCTCCGGGAACTGCTTGAGATAGGCGTCGACATAGGCGTCCGCCAGCTCCGTGACCCGCTTCGCGGCGGCGGGATCGTCCAGGGCGGCAGCCGGCCGCGCCGGCTTCGGCGGCGCGGCACAAGCGCACAGGCAGGCGACGGCGAGGACGGCGGCGGCGAGGCGGCAGGACGATCTCGGCATG
>DATARD010000008.1:0-3132 GCA_036264355.1 Thermoanaerobaculia bacterium | reverse complement strand
GGGTGATGGCCTGGCGGATCCACCAGGTGGCATAGGTCGAGAACTTGTAGCCGCGGCGGTACTCGAACTTCTCCACCGCCTTCATCAGGCCGATGTTCCCCTCCTGGATCAGGTCGAGGAACTGCAGGCCGCGGTTGGTGTACTTCTTGGCGATCGATACCACGAGCCGGAGGTTGGCCACTATTAATTCTTCCTTGGCCCGCTCGCAGGTCGCCTCCCCATGCCGGATCTTGTTGATCGTGGAGGCGATCTCGGCGTGGGTGGTGCCGTAGCGCTCCTCCAGCTCGCGCAGGTTGCCGCGATACTTCTCGATCCGTCGGCGGTGGAGCGCCTTGAGCTCCTCGTTGGTCTCGCGCTTGAGCGCCGTCTGCGCCCGCTTGATGTCCTGCTCGAAGCGGGAGAACTGCTTGTCGATGTCCTTCAGGAAGTCGACCAGCCGGTTGCGGGTCTGGACGCTGAAGTCGACGGTACGGATGTCCTTGGCGATCTTGGCGACCAGGCGGTCGATCTCGCGCTCGATCTCCAGGTACTTCTCGCCGTCCGGCTTGCAGCGCTTCTGGCGCTTGCGCAGCTCGCTGATCTCGTGGTCGTTGGCGGCGATCTGCTCGAAGATCCGCAGGTTGCCGCGGATGCGGTCGGCGGCCTTGGGATCGAGCGGCTCGTCGGGATCGGCGGCGACCAGCTCGCGCAGGATCCGCTTGTCCTTGATCGCCATCTCGTTGAGGCGCAGCAGCTCCTTGAGGACCACCGGGTTCTCGCAGAGCGCCTCGTAGATCATCCACTCGCCCTGCTCGATGCGCTGGGCGATCTCCACCTCGCCCTCGCGGTCGAGGAGGGGGACGGTGCCCATCTCGCGCAGGTACATGCGCACCGGGTCGTTGGTCTTCTCGTGGGCGGCGAGGCCGAATTCCGTCGTCTCGTCTTCCTTCTTGTCGAACTCGTTGGAGCTGGACTCGAAGTCGTCGCGGTTCTGGTAGCGCTCGGGCCGGTCGATGACGTCGACGCCGAGATCGGCGAACCGGAGATAGATCTCATCCAGCTCATCGGGGAGGCTGACCACCTCCTCCGGCAGCATCTCGTAGATCTCGTCGTACAGGAGATAGCCCTTCTCCTTGCCCAGCTCGATCAGCTGCTTGACCGAGCTGTACTTCTCTTCGACGGGTGTGAGGCTCGAAATCGTCAATGTGCTCTCCTCTCAGCTCCGACCGGGATCAAGACGCAAAAAGGGCTCAACCGAGCCCATGATTCGCTCCTTGCCGGGACCCCCGATGCAGGCTGCGGCTCAATCGTGTCTTCTCGTCCACGAGGCGGTCGCGGAGCGCATCGTTCCCCTTGCGCTGCGCCTCGTTGATCTCTCCGTGCAATTCTTTGATACGCTGCCGTCGCCAGCGGTCCGTCAGCTTGTCGAGGGACTCCAGAAGCGCGATTCTTCCGGACGTAAGCTCCCTTTCTAGCATGATTTTCGCTAGCCGGGCAACCGCCGCGTCACCTTCCCCCAGCCTGGACTTCAACGTCTGGAAGTCCGGGGGAGTCCTGGCTCCTGCATATAGAGCGCAGAAGGCCTCGTAAATATTCCTGCATTCGGTGTCCAGGAAGACGTCGGCGGGCGGCAGCGCCTCCGGCGCCGGCAGCGGGCCGCGCCCCTCCTCCCGGAGCAGGAGGTCGAGCACCTGCTCCTCCAGGCTGCGGATCAGACTGGGAGGAGCGCTCGCCGGCCCGCTGCCCGCGCTCTCCGGCGGCGTGCGGTCTCCGCGCTCACCACCGCCGACCCGGCGGGCCAGCATCTCCACCGGGATCCCCAGCCGTTCGGCGGCGAGGCGGTTGTAGCTGAAGCGGAGGATCGAGTCGGGGATCGGCCGCAGGAGCTCGCCGACCTCCGTCGCGGCCTTGGCCTGGAGGCGCGGATCGCGGGCGGCGCCGTCGGGGATCAGGCGATCGAGCTCGGCGGCGACGCCGTCCTCCGCCCCCTCGATGGCGGCGCGGACGGTCTCCTCGCCGGCTTCCAGGCGGAGCGAGTCGGGGTCGTGGGAGCCGGGGAAGCGGGCCCGCCGCACCGTCAGCCGCTCAGCGAGCAGCATCGGCAGGGCGCGGCGGAAGGCGTTCTCGCCGGCGCTGTCGCCGTCGTAGGCCACCACCACCTCCTCGGTGTAGCGCGCCAGCGTCCGGGTCTGCTCCGGGGTCAGCGCGGTGCCCATGCCGGCGACCGACCCCTCCAGGCCGCAGGCGACGGTGGCGATGACGTCGAAGTACCCCTCGCAGAGCACGGCCCGGCCTGTCTCGCGGATCTCGCGCTTGGCGAGATGGAGCCCGTAGAGGAGGTCCCCCTTGTGGAAGCGGTCGGTCTCGCTGGTGTTGACGTACTTCGCCTTGTCGTCCCCCAGGGTGCGGCCGCCGAAGCCGACCAGGCGGCCGGCGGCGTTGTGGATCGGGAACATCAGCCGGTGGCGAAAGCGGTCGTAGGGCGAGCCGCTTTTTTCGGAGCGCCCGATCAGCCCTGCCGCTTCGAGGTCCGCCAGCGGCACTCGGGCGCGGAGGGCGGGCAGGAGATTCTCGTAGCCGTCCGGGGCATAACCGAGACCGAAGCGATCGATGAGCTCGGGCGGGATCCGCCGCTTCTCGTCCAAGTAATGGCGGGCGAAGGAGGATCTCCGGAGCTGGTCCTTGAAGTAGTCGGCCGCCGCCTGGAGGGCGCCCTCGATGTCCGCCTCCGGCTTGCCGCCGGCGAAGCGCGCCTCGGTCCGGCTGGGGAGCGGGATGCCGTAGCGTAGCGCCAGGTTCTCGATCGCCGCCGGGAAATCGTCCCCGGTGGTCAGCATGTGCAGCTTGATGGCGTCGCCGCCGGCGCCGCAGCCGAAGCAGTAGAAGAGCCCCTGCACCGGATCGACGCTGAACGACGGGCTCTTCTCCTTGTGGATCGGGCAGAGCCCCTGGTAGCGCCGCCCGGCCTTGCGCAGCCGCGTGTGGTCGGAGGCGATGGCGATGATGTCCACCGCGTCGCGCACCGCCTGCACGAGCTGGGGGGTGATGTGGACGTTGCCTAGAGGCATGGTCGTCTTTACGGCGGTTACGCGCCCCGAAACGTCACCACGGTCGCCCCGTTGCCCCCTTCGTTCGGCGCTCCCGAGCGGATCT
>DATARD010000201.1:0-3889 GCA_036264355.1 Thermoanaerobaculia bacterium | reverse complement strand
TCAGGCGATCGATCCCCTGGAGGCGCAGGCTGTCGATGTCGATCTCGATATCCATGATCAGACGATGGTGACCCGCGGCACAGCATAGCGTTCAAAGGTCGGGCTGGCGGGATCGCCGTCGATCCCCAGCCGGCTGGTGACGCCGTTGATCTGCACGCGGACCAGGTAGCTTCCCGGCTCGAGATCCGCCCGCAGCGCCACCAGGTCGGCGGACGTCGGCTCCGCATCGATCTGCAGCGCATACGCGCGAGCCGGCCTTCCCGCCTCGCGCACGATCTCGTTCAACAGCACCAGCACCGGCGTGCGCACCGTCACCGCCGGTGCGAAACGGACTTGCAGACCCACCCCATGGCCGCCACCGTTCGCCCCGCCGCCGGCCGGAAGCGCGACCTGCCCGGCCTCCACCACCGCCGGCTCGACCACCAGCGCCACCGGATTGGACTCGACCGCCCAGCGCGCCGGCGCGCCCGTGTCCGTCTCGGACGTTGCGGAGGTTGCGGCCGGCGCCTGCGCCACGCGCACTAGGTGGGTTCCCGCCTGCAAGCCGTCCGGCAGGACCGAGCGCAGCGAGCCGTCCGGCTGCACCGCGGGAACGGCTTCCATCTCCCCGAACAGCACGCGGGCGGACGGCGACGCCAGCGCCTCGCCACGCAGCTCGATCTGTGCGTCGCGCGTGTAGGGCAGAAGCTGCGGGCTCACGCTGACCAGAACCGGCCGCCGCCCGCTGGTCATCACATAAAAATCGGCGCGCCGCACCGGCAGCGGCGCCACCGGCGTCACCAGCGGCTCGATGAGCAGCACCGAGCCGCGGTAGGCCACCGACATCACGAACGGGATCTGCGAGAACAGCGGGATCAGCTCGTCGTGGCTGAGCGGCATGAAAGTAAACGACAGCGGGTGCGTCTGGTGCTCCAGCCCGGAGCCCGCGAGGCTCGCCGCCACCGGGTCGTTCTCCCCCTCCTCCTCGCCGTCCGCACCGTCCAGCCGCGGCATGTGCCTGACGCTCGGATAGGCCTCCGCGTGCAAAGCCGACATCGTGAGCCCCATCAACAGATAAGGAATCTTGCGCCGCTCGTCGCCATAGAAGGAAAGCAGATAGTGGACGTCGACCGCCACCTGCGGCCGGCGCACCAGCGATCCGTCGCTCCGCCGGTAGGGCAGGTCCTCATTCCGCCACACCCGGTTGGGCTCGACCTTGTAGAGGAAGATATTGATCAGCCCCTCGCCCACCTCTTCCGGCGCGCGGACCTCGGGCGGCCCGGTCTTGACCGTGGCGCCCGGAGCCGCCTCCCGGATGGCGTCGAGGAGAAGATTCTGCAGCGTCAACGTCGCCGCGGCGATGACCCGGAAATCGCTCATGAGCGCCCCTGCCGCCGGCGATCGAGATAGCTCTGGAGAGTCGTCTTGGGCTCCGGACGTTGCCGGACCGGCTGCTGCGGAGGTGCTGCCTGCGGCGCCGCCACGACCTCGAGGCGGCCGATGGACACACGGAACGCCGGCTTCCCGGCGGGCTGCTCCTGGGCCGCCGGCCGCGTCGCCACCTGCACCGGCTGCCGTGTCGGCTCGCCGGGGAGAGGTCCGAACAGATTGCGCTCGGCGATCGCCAGCAGATCCGGCCGTGCGACATCGGCCAGAGCGTTCGACGCCAGGATCCGGGCGAGAGCGGCCGCCGGCGTCTCGGGCGCCCGCCGCGCCTCCGGGGAATCCGTCACAAACGGCCGCGAGACCGGCGGAGTTGCCGCGGGTTCGCCAAGCCCTGTGAGCGGACCCGCCGCCGCGCGAGCCGGAGTCGCCACGTCCGCTCCGGCATCCGGAGTCCGCTGCACCGTAGACTCCTGCCTCCGCGCCTGCACCGCCGGGACGGCCGCGCTCGGCGATGGTTCAACGTCTTCAACTCTGGGGGCAAGCTGCGCTTCCGCAGACTCAGGATTCCGCGGAGCTCGCGATTCCAAGAACGTTGAGAACGAGTCCACCGCCGGCGTGGGAGCGGAAGCGTTTGCCCGCACCGGAGCTCCGGATCTCTGCGCGGCCGAACGCGCCGGCAACCGCGAAAAAGCCGGTGGAGACGAAGGACGCCTCACCTCGCGGTCGAGCGTCCTGAGTGGCTCCGCTGCCTCGGCGCTGCTCACCAAGCGATCGAGCACCTCTCCAGCCGGTCTGACCTGGTCTCCCCTCTCCCGGACGGGTGGGAACGGGATGGGAGAGTGGCTGGGGGTGAGGGCCTCGCCGGCTCGCGGCGGAGACGCATTCGGGGTTGGCGCGCTCGAATCCGCTCCGGGGATGGAGGTCCGCTGTACGACGGGCGAAGGCGAAACGGCTTCGACCGTGCCCAAGTTCCCAGGGTTGAAACCCTGGGCTACGTGCCCTTGCCCCTCCGGGGCGGCTCCATGCAGGGACGAGTCAGAGGAGCTTTCAGACCTCGGCGCGAGAGGCGCAGATCTGGACTCAGGGCTCCGCTGAACCGGTGGCGCAGACGCAGACGACGGCGAGCCGGTGACCGGCACAGAAGCGTCTGCTTGTTGCGATACTCCGGCTCCCGGCTCGGCAGCCGATCCCACCGGCGAACGCGGAACAACCGGCCCAGGCGAAGGACGCGTCACCTCACGGTCGAGCGTCCCCAGCGGCTCCGCCGCCTCAGCGCTGCTCACCAAGCGATCGAGCGTTTCTCCAGCCGATCTGATCTGGTCTCCCCTCTCCCGGAAGGGCGGGAGCGGGATGGGAGAGGGGCCGGGGGTGAGGGCCGATCGCGGCTCAGAAGCGCTCGGGGTTGGCGCGTCAGAATCCGCTCCGGAGAGCGGGGTTCGCTGCACGGGCGACGGTGAAGGCGAAACGGCTTCGACCGTGCCCTCACTCCCAGGGTTGAAACCCTGGGCTACACGCCCTTGCCCCTCCGGGGCCGCTGCAAACGACGGCAGCTCAGCGGGGCGACCGGCAGAAGGCTCTCCCTCCCCGAAAGGCGGAACAGCAGAGTCAGGTGCGCCAAACGCAGACATTCCATCCGCAAGAGCGCCCCGGAGGGGCGCAGGCGCGTAGCCCAGGGGTTCAACCCTGGGCGGCGGAAGAGGCGCATCTCCTGATTCGGTACTCCGCTGAACGACCGGCGGCACGGGGATCTTGGAGACAGCGCCTTCCGGAGGAGTGCCAATTTCTTGCTGGTCTCCCCTCTCCCGGAAGGGCGGGAGCGGGATGGGAGAGGGGACGGGGGTGAGGGCCGATCGCGGCTCAGAAACGCTCGGGATTGACGCGCCAGAATCCGTTCCAGGGATCGGCATCCGCTGCGCCGCCGATGCCGTGACAGTGCCAGCCGTATTCACACTCTCAGGGTTAAAGCTCTGGGCTGGCCGCTCTTGCCCATTCGGGGCGGCTCCAACCGGCGATGCCTCAGCGAGGCTTTCAACCCTTGGCGTAACGGGCGAGTCTCCAGACTCGGGACTTCGCTGAATCGATGGCGCGGAAGGAGCTGACAGCGAGCCAATAACCGGCGCGGAAGCGGCTGCTTGCTGCGGTGCGACAGGTCCCGGCTCGGAAGCCGATCCCAGCGGCGACCGCGGAGAAACCGGTGCAGACAGAAGACCCATCACCTCGCGATCGATCGTCCCCAGCGGCTCCGCCGCCTCGGCGCTGCTCGCCCAACGATCGAGCGTCTCTCCAGTCGGTCTCGGCTGGTCTCCCCTCTCCCGGAAGGATGGGGGGGGACTGGGAGAGGGGACGGGGGTGAGGGCCTCTGCGGCTGGCGCACTCTCCAAAGGTCCGGCCTGTCTCAGCCCCGCTGGCTGCACGACCTCTCCGCCCACCCGGGAGGGGGCAAGCCCCTCCACTACTTTTTTGGAGATGTTGGAAACAGTACCCTCCGGAGGCACCCCGACTTCTTGCTGGTCTCCCCTCTCCC
>DATARD010000199.1:0-3478 GCA_036264355.1 Thermoanaerobaculia bacterium | reverse complement strand
CGCTGGATCCAGAATTTCCGGCCGAGCGGCTGGCCTACATGGTGGCGGACAGCGGCCTGCGCGTGCTGCTGACCGAGGAGCGTCTGCTGGCGCGCTTCGCCCCCGAGCCGGGAGTGACGCTGGTGGTGCTGGATCGCGAGGGGGAAGAAGCTGCTGCGGCTGGTCCCCTCGCCGCTGTTCCTCCTCTCCCCGCCGGTCCCGGCAATATCGCCTACGTCATCTATACCTCCGGCTCCACCGGCTGGCCGAAGGGGGTGCAGATCGTCCACCGCGGGTTGGCCAACTTCCACCTCGCGATGAGCCGCCGCCTTGGCTTCACCGCCGGCGACGCGCTGCTCGCCGTCGCCACCCTGTCGTTCGACATGTCCGCCCTCGATCTCTATCTCCCCTTGGTGGTGGGCGGCCGGGTGGTCATCGCCTCGCGCGAGGTGGCGAGCGACGGCGAGCGCCTGGCGGCGGTGCTGATGCGGCCGGAGATCACGGCGCTGCAGGCGACTCCCGCCACCTGGCGGATGCTCCTCGCCGCCGGGTGGACGGGCAAGCCGGAGCTCATGGCCCTCTGCGGCGGTGAGGCGCTGCCGCGCGATCTGGCTGACCGCCTGCTCGGCGCGGTGAGCGCGCTGTGGAACGTCTACGGTCCCACCGAGACGACGATCTACTCGACCCTCGACCGGGTGGGGGCGGGCGGTGGCCCGGTCTCCATCGGACGGCCGCTCGCCAACACGCGGGTCCTGCTGCTGTCGGGCGCCGCCGAGCCGGTGCCGGTGGGCGTCGTGGGTGAGCTCTGTCTCGCCGGCGAAGGTTTGGCGCGCGGGTATCTGGGCCGTCCGGACCTGAACGCGGAACGCTTCGTTCCCGATCCGTCGCCGACGGGGGAGGGCGAGCCCGGGGGCCGCCTCTATCGCACCGGCGACCTGGCGCGTCGCCTGTCCGATGGCCGGCTCGAATGCCTGGGCCGCATCGACGGCCAGGTCAAGGTGCGCGGCTTTCGCATCGAGCCGGGCGAGATCGAGCTCGCGCTCGCCGGGCACCCCGCGATCCGCCAGGCGGTCGTCGCCGCCCGCAAGATGGAGGACGGGGAGCTGCGCCTGGTGGCCTGGTTCGTCGCCGAGGCGACGCCGAGCTCGGTCGAGCTGCGCGCGTTCCTGGCGTCCCGTCTGCCGGACTACATGGTGCCGGGGATGTTCGTCCACCTCGACGAGCTGCCGTTGAACCCGAACGGCAAGGTGGACCGGAGAGCACTGCCGGAGCCCCGGATGATCGCGGGCACGGCGGATCTGGCGCCACGGAACCCGCTGGAGCAGGTGCTGGCAGACATCTGGGGCGAAGTGCTGGGGATCGAGGGGATCGGCGTCGGTGCCGATTTTTTCGACCTCGGCGGGCATTCCCTCCTCGCCGTCCAGGTTGTGTCTCGCGTCCGTCGGGCGCTGGGGGTCGACCTCCACCTGCGGCAGGTCTTCGGCTCGCCGACGGTGGCGCAACTGGCGACGACGATCCTGGAGTCGGCGGAGCAGCGTGACAGGGTGGAGAGGACCGCGGCGCTCGTGGTCCAGTTGAACGCGATGTCCGAGGAGCAGATCGAGGCGATGCTAAAGGAAGAGACCTACGGAGAGAGTTTGTGATGACGATTGTCGCGGTAGCCGAGAAGAGACGCCTGCTGCTCGAAAAGCTACTTCGGAAGCAGGGCGTCGAGGGCATGGAGCAGAGCATCCAGCGCCGTACGACGGAGGGGCCGGTGCCGTTGTCCTTCGCCCAGGAGAGGCTCTGGTTCCTCGATCAGCTCGACCCCGGCAGCGCCGCCTACAACCTGGGCGCCGCCGTCCGCCTCGGCGGCCGGTTCGAGATACCGGCGTTCGCCGCCGCGCTGGCGGCGATCGTCCGCCGCCACGAGGTGCTTCGCACCGCCTATGCCCCGACCGGCGCCGGTAGTGCCGTGCAGCGGATCATGCCGCCGTCGCCCTTCGCCCTGCCGGTGATCGATCTGACCGCCCTGCCGTCCGCCTGGCGCGAGACGGCGACGCTCGCTCTGGCGCGCGCCGAGGCTGGGCGGCCGTTCGCGCTCGATCGCGGCCCGGTGCTACGGGTAGCTCTCCTGCGGTTGGCCGCGGAGGAGCACGTCGCCCTGTTGACGTTCCACCACATCGCCGTCGACGGCTGGTCGCTGGAGATCTTCATGGGCGAGCTGTCCGCGCTCTACGGCGCGGCGCTCGCCGGCCGGCCGTCGCCGCTGCCGCCGCTGCCTATCCAGTACGCGGACTTCGCGCTCTGGCAGCGGTCGTGGCTCAGCGGCCGTGTCCTCGCCGAGCAGGTGGAGCACTGGCGGCGCACCCTGGCCGGCTTGCGTGAGCTCCTTGAGCTGCCTACCGACCGGCCGCGGCCGGCCATCCAGAGCGTGCGCGGCGGCCATCACTCGACGACGCTGCCGCAGCCGCTGGCGGCGTCGCTCCAGGACCTCGGGCGCCGTCACGGCGCGACCCTGTTCATGGTCCTCGCCGCGGGCTGGACGGCGCTGCTCCAGCGCTGGACGGGGAGCGACGACATCGCCGTGGGCACCCCGGTAGCCAACCGCGGCCGACCCGAGGTCGAGGCCTTGATCGGGTTCTTCGCCAACACCCTGGTGCTGCGGGTCGACTTGGCGGCGGATCCCACGTTCGCCGGGCTGATGGCGCGCGTGGGCGAGGTCTCCCTCTCCGCCTTCGGCCACCAGGACATGCCGTTCGAGAAGCTGGTGGAGGAGCTGGCGCCGCGCCGTTCGCTCGGTCACTCACCCCTGTTCCAGGTCTTCTTCGCCCTGCAGAACACACCGGTCGGCGCCTTCGAGAGCGGAGGGCTGCGCCTCTCCCCGGTGGCGGTCGACGGCAGTGCCGCGAAGTTCGACCTCAGCCTGTCGCTGGTACCCGGCGCCCTGGGTCTCATCGGCAGGCTCGAGTACTGCCGCGATCTGTTCGACGCCGCCACCGTCGAGCGTCTGCTTTCGCATTTCCACTCTCTGCTGGTGGCGGCGTCAGTGCGACCGGATGCACGCCTGTCGGACCTGCCGTTGCTCAGCGCGGTGGAGCGCCACCAGCTCATCGAGTGGAACCGCACCGCGGCCGAGCTGCCGCCCGGTCTCTGCGTGCACGACCTGGTGGCCTGTCAGGCCGCGCGCACCCCGGATGCGATCGCGGTGGAGGACCTGGCGGGCGGCCGTCTGGCCTACCGTGAGCTCGAGGCTCGCGCCGAGGGTCTGGCTCGCCGCCTCAGCGGGCTCGGTGTGGGTCCCGAGGTCCTGGTGGGGGTCGCGGTCGAGCGTTCGGTCGAGATGCTGGTGAGCCTGCTGGCGGTGCTCAAGGCGGGTGGCGGCTACGTGCCGCTGGATCCAGAATTTCCGGCCGAGCGGCTGGCCTACATGGTGGCGGACAGCGGCCTGCGCGTGCTGCTGACCGAGGAGCGTCTGCTGGCGCGCTTCGCCCCCGAGCCGGGAGTGACGCTGGTGGTG
>DATARD010000155.1:0-18810 GCA_036264355.1 Thermoanaerobaculia bacterium | reverse complement strand
GGCGGGCGACAACATCGGAGTTCTTCTGCGCGGCACGAAGAAGGACGATGTGGAGCGCGGCCAGGTGCTGGCGAAGCCGGGCTCGATCACGCCGCACACGCGGTTCAAGGGCGAGGTGTACATCCTGACCAAGGAAGAGGGTGGGCGGCACACGCCGTTTTTCAACGGCTACCGTCCGCAGTTCTACTTCCGGACGACGGACGTGACGGGAGTCGCGACGTTGCCGGAGGGGACGGAGATGGTGATGCCCGGGGACAACGTGAACCTGGAAGTGGAGCTGATCGCGCCGATCGCGATGGAAAAAGGTGTGCGCTTCGCCATCCGCGAAGGGGGCCGCACCGTCGGCGCCGGCACCGTCACCGACATCGTCAAATAGACTGTCAAGTAAGCGGCAAAGGGACAGGTCACATGGTCAACGAGAAGATCCGCATTCGCCTCAAGGCGTTCGACTACCGCATCCTGGATACGTCGACGCACGAGATCGTGGACACCGCGCGCCGTACCGGCGCGCGGGTGGTGGGACCGATCCCGCTGCCGACCCACATCTCGCGGTACACGGTCAACCGCTCGCCGCACGTCGACAAGAAGTCGCGCGAGCAGTTCGAGATCCGCACCCACAAGCGGCTCCTGGACATCTTCGAGCCGACCAGCCAGACCGTCGATGCCCTGATGAAGCTGGAGCTCCCGGCCGGCGTGGACGTCGAGATCAAGGCTTTCGGGAAATAGGTGGCCATCATGGAAGGCATTCTGGGACGCAAGCTGGGGATGACCCAGATCTACGCCGACGACGGGACCGCGGTCCCGGTCACGGTGATCAAGGCGGGGCCCTGCCTCGTGGTGCAGCGCAAGACGGTCGAGACGGACGGCTACGACGCCATCCAGATCGGCCTGGTCGAAGAGCGCCCCGCGAAGAAGGTCACGCAGCCGCTCGGCGGCCACTTCAAGAAGGCCGGAGTGGCGCCGGTGCGCCGGCTGGCCGAGCTGCCGGTGGCGAGCGCCGACGAAGCCAAGGCCGGGGACGAGGTCAAGGCCTCGATCTTCGCCGAGAAGGAGTGGGTGGACGTCATCGGCACGAGCAAGGGCAAGGGCTATCAGGGCGTCATGAAGCGCCACGGCTTTGCCGGCGGCCGGGCGACCCACGGCTCCATGTTCCACCGCGCTCCGGGCTCCATCGGCTCGTCGGCCTACCCGTCGCGGGTGTTCGCCGGCATGCGTGCCGGCGGCCGGATGGGCGGCGAGAAGGTGACCGTGAAGAACCTCCAGATCGTGAAGGTCGACGCGGAGCAGAACCTGATCTACATCCGGGGCGCGGTGCCGGGTCCCAAGAGCTGGTATCTGACCATCCGTCGGGCCAAGCGGGGCTAAGTGGAGATCAAACGCCGATGAAGATCGCAGTCAAGAATTTCGACAACAAGCAGCTCCGGGAGATCGATCTCCCGGATACGGTGTTCGGCTATCCGCTCAACCTGCACCTGATCCACGAGGCGGTCCAGGCCTACCTGGCCGGTCTGCGCCGCGGCACGCACAAGGTCAAGCACCGCGGCGAGGTCTCCGGCTCGGGCAGGAAGCTGTGGCGGCAGAAGGGGACCGGCCGCGCCCGCACGGGCGACATCCGCAACCCGAAGTGGCGCGGTGGCGGTACGGTGCACGGCCCGGTGCCGCGCAGCTATGCCAAGGGGCTCTCGGTGCGGGAGAAGAAGAACGCCTTGCGGTCGGCGCTGTCGCAGAAGGCGGCCGACAACCAGATCATCGTGCTCGAAAGCCTCGACCTCAACAACCACCGCACCAAGGAGCTGTTGCAGCGGTTGGGGGGCCTGGGCATCGACGGCAAGGCGCTGCTGATCGACAGCCTCGAGAATCACAACCTGACCCTGGCGGCGCGCAATGAGCCGCGGCTGAAGACGGTGGACGCCCTGGCGGTCAACGTCTACGACGTGGTCGACCGTTCCTTCCTCGTGGTCAGTGAGGGAGCGCTCAACCGCCTGGTGGAGGTGCTGGCACAATGAAGACCCAGGAGATCATCCGCCGTCCGCTGATCACCGAGAAGTCGACGGTGTTGCGCGACGAAAAGAACATCATCGCCTTCGAGGTCCATCGCGACGCGAACCGGATCGAGGTGAAGCGCGCCGTCGAGGCCCAGTTCAAGGTCAAGGTCGCCGACGTGCGCATCGCCCGGGTTCACGGCAAGGTGCGCCGGCAGGGGCGGTCCGTCGGTCGCCGTCCGGACTGGAAGAAGGCCTACGTGCGCCTGGTCGAGGGCGAAAAGCAGATCGAGTTCTTCGAGGGGATGTAGAACGATGCCGACCAAGCAAAGAAAACCGACGAACGCGGGGAGCCGGTTCCAGACCCACCTGACGTTCGATGAGATCACCCGGACGAGCCCCCACAAGGCGCTCACCGAGGGGAAGAGCTCGTCCGGCGGCCGCAACAACAAGGGCCAACTGACGTCCTGGTGGCGCGGCGGCGGACACAAGCGCCGCTATCGCGTCATCGACTTCAAGCGTGAGAAGCACGGGGTGCCGGCCAAGGTGGCGAGCATCGAGTACGATCCCAACCGTTCGGCGCGCATCGCGCTGCTCAACTATGCGGATGGGGAGAAGCGCTACATCCTGTGGCCCGACGGCCTGGCGGTCGGCTCCGAGGTGATGTCCGGCGAGAACGCCGAGGTCAACCTCGGCAATGCGTTGCCGCTCCGGAAGATCCCGCTCGGCACCGTGATCCACAACATCGAGCTCAAGATCGGCAAGGGCGGCCAGATGGTGCGCAGCGCCGGCGGCGCGGCGCAGCTCATGGCGCGCGAAGGTGGCTGGGCGCAGGTCAAGCTCCCCTCGGGCGAGGTGCGGCGGGTGCACGTCGAGTGCTATGCCACGATCGGCCAGGTGGGCAACCTGGAGCACGAGAACGTTTCCATCGGCAAGGCGGGCCGCAACCGTTGGCTCGGCTGGCGCTCGCACAACCGCGGCGTCACCATGAACCAGGTCGACCATCCGATGGGCGGCGGCGAGGGCCGGACCTCCGGCGGCCGTCATCCCACCACCCCCTGGGGTGTGCCGACCAAGGGTTACAAGACACGCAACAACAAGCGCACGGACAACATGATCGTCCGTGGCCGCAAACAGAAGTAGGGACCGGAGACAGACATGGCGCGTTCGCTCAAGAAGGGTTATTTCATCGACGATCACCTCGCCGTCAAAGTCGCGGCGATGAACGATCGCGGTGAGAGGCGCGTGATCAAGACCTGGTCGCGGCGCTCGACGATCATCCCCGAGATGGTGGGTCACACGATCGCGGTGCACAACGGCAACAAGTTCATCCCGGTCTACGTCAGCGAGAACATGGTCGGGCACAAGCTGGGTGAGTTCGCGATGACCCGGACGTTCCGTGGGCACAGCGGCAAGAAGGTCGAGAAGGGCGCGAAGCCCCGCTGATTGCGGCTACGGGCTTCAGGGAGATTGGAACGATGGAATCAACAGCGCGGCTTCGATACTTGCAAGGCTCGCCGCAGAAGGTGCGGCTGGTCGCCGACCTCATCCGCGGCAAAGCGGTGCAGGAAGCGGTGAACATCCTCGACGTCACCAAGAAGGCGGCGGCGCGGCACGTGCAGAAGTGCCTCAAGTCGGCGATCGCCAACGCGGAGAACCGGGAGGATCATGTCGACGTGGACCGGCTCTACGTGAAGGAGATCTTCGTAGATCCCGGGCCGATGCTCAAGCGGATCCAGCCGGCGCCGATGGGCCGGGCGTTCCGGGTGCTCAAGCGGCAGAGCCACATCACGATCAAGCTCGACACCCGCAAGGGTGAGTAGGAGAGGATACGAACGTGGGTCAGAAAACACACCCGTACGGGTTCCGGCTCGTCTACAACAAGACCTGGCACTCCCGCTGGTACGCCGAGGCCAAGTATGCCGACACCCTGCACGACGACCTGAAGCTCCGCTCTCATCTCAAGGAGCGCCTGGCGCATGCGGGAGTCTCCGAGGTCGACATCGAGCGCGCCGCCGACAAGCTGCGGGTGACGATCTACACGTCGCGCCCCGGCATCATCATCGGCCGCCGCGGTGCCGAGGTGGACAAGCTGCGCGACGATCTCCAGAAGGAGATGGGGCGCGAGGTCCACATCAACATCCAGGAGATCCAGCGGCCGGAGCTCGACGCCCAGCTCGTGGCGCAGTCGATCGCCGGCCAGCTCGAGCGGCGCGTCTCCTTCCGGCGGGCGATGAAGAAGGCCATGGAATCGGCTTTCCGCTTCGGCGCCAAGGGCGTGAAGATCATGGTCGCCGGCCGCCTGGGCGGCGCCGAGATCGCGCGCTCCGAGTGGTATCAGGAGGGCCGTCTGCCGCTGCACACCCTGAAGGCGGACATCGACTACGGGCTGGCGGAGGCACGGACCACCTACGGGGTCATCGGGGTCAAGGTCTGGGTCTACAAGGGCGATCTGCTGAAGGAAAAGAGCCGCCGCGCGTCCGCGTAGGCCGGAGGATTGACGACCATGTTGATGCCGAAGAAGGTCAAGTACAGAAAGCAGCAGCGCGGCCGGCGCCGTGGTGTGTCCAAGGGCGGAACCTACATCGCCTTTGGCGACTACGCCCTGCAAGCGCTCGAGCCGGCCTGGGTGACGGCGCGGCAGATCGAGGCCGCGCGCATCGCGATCTCGCGCCACGTGAAACGCGGTGGCAAGCTGTGGATCCGCGTCTTCCCGGACAAGCCGATCACCAAGAAGCCGCTCGAAACCCGGATGGGCAAGGGCAAAGGTCCACCCGAGGAGTGGGTCGCCGTGGTGCGGCCGGCCCGCATCCTCTACGAGCTGGAGGGGGTTCCCGCGGACATCGCCGAAGAGGCGATGCGCCTGGCCGCCCACAAGCTCGGGATCAAGACCCGGTTCATCACCCGTCACGAAGAGCTGAGGTGAGCAAGAGATGAAAGCGTCGCAATTTCGTGATCAGACGACGGAAGAGCTGCGGGAGCGGGAGCGGGAGCTGTCGGAACAGCTCTTCGCCCTGCGTCTGCAGAAAGTGACCGGACAGCTCGAGAAGCCGGCCCGCGTGCGCGAGGTGCGCAGGGATCTGGCGCGGGTGATGACCGTCCTGCGCGAGAAGCGCGGTTAACGGTCGAGCAGGAACCGAGCAGGAGCGATGACTATGGCCACATCCCAAGAGGCGCAGACACCGGAGACCACCCCCGAGCGCGGCCGCCAGCAGACCAAGGTCGGGCGGGTGGTGAGCAACAAGATGGACAAGACGGTCGTCGTCACGGTGGAGAGCACCTCGACGCATCGCCTCTACCATCGGTACATGAAGAGAACGTCGAAGTTCGCCGCGCACGACGAGAAGAACGAGTGCAAGATCGGCGATGAAGTGGAGATCGTCTCCAGCCGGCCGCTTTCCCGGACGAAGCGTTGGCGGGTCCGCCGCATCATCAAGCGGGCTCAGTAGAGGTGGCCGATGATCCAGATGGGAACGATTCTCGACGTGGCGGACAACTCGGGCGCGAAGAAGATCGCCTGCATTCACCTGCGGGGCGGGTCGGCCGGGCAGTACGGACACCTGGGCGACGTGATCACCGCGTCGGTCAAGGAGGCGTCGCCGGACGGCACGGTCAAGAAGGGGCAGGTGGTGAAGGCCGTGATCGTGCGCACGGTGAAAGAGCAGCGTCGCAAGGACGGGAGCTACATCCGTTTCGACACCAACTCCGCGGTGCTGGTCAACGACGCGGGCGAGCCGATCGGCACGCGCGTGTTCGGACCGGTGGCGCGCGAGCTGCGCGAGAAGCGGTTCATGAAGATCGTCTCGCTGGCGCCGGAGGTCATCTGAGATGAACAAGCTGAAAGTGAAGAAGAACGATCAGGTGCTGGTCACCGCGGGCAAGGACCGGGGCGCCCGCGGGCGGGTGCTGCGGGTGCTGGCGAGCAGCGGCAAGGCGATCGTCGAGCGGGTCAACATGATCAAGCGGCACACCCGCCCGAACCCGAACAAGGGAATCCAGGGGGGCATCCTGGAGCGCGAGGCGCCGATCCAGATCGCCAACCTCCGGGTCATCTGCCCGGAGTGCGGTAAACCCTCACGCCTCGGGCGCAAGCGGCTGGACGACGGCCGCGGCGTCCGGATGTGCAAAAGCTGCGACGCCACCTTTAGTTAGTTGAGGTCGACACGGTTATGGCTGACAAGAAGAGCAAGACGGAAACGAAAGGGAGCGGCAAGGCTTCCAAGGCGGCGGCGAAGCCGGCGGCGGATGCCGCCGACGCGCGGCCGACCCCCGAAGGCTATGTGCCGCGCCTCAAGCAGCGCTACCGTGAGGAAGTCCTGCCGCGGCTCCAGAAGGAGTTCGGCATCACCAACGTCATGGCCGTGCCGCGCATCGAGAAGATCTCCCTCAACATGGGGATGGGCGAGGCGGTGCAGAACATCAAGATCCTCGACGATGCGCTCGAGGAGCTGACCGCGCTCGCCGGCCAGAAGCCGGCCATCACGCGGGCCCAGAAGTCCATCGCCGCCTTCAAGCTGCGCGCCGGGATGCCGATCGGCTGCCGGGTGACGCTGCGGGGAAACCGGATGTGGGAGTTCCTGGACCGCCTGATGTCGATCGCGCTGCCGCGCGTCCGCGACTTCCGCGGCGTGTCGGCGAAGAGCTTTGACGGCCGCGGCAACTACACCCTGGGCATCCGCGACCACCTGATCTTTCCGGAGATCGACTACAACAAGGTCGAACGCCCCAAGGGCATGAACATCACGATTGTGACGACGGCCGGCAACGACGAGCGCGCCCAGTATCTGCTGCGCGAGCTCGGCATGCCGTTCCAGCGCTAGGAGGCACCCGTGGCGACGACTGCGAAGATCGCGAAAACGAAAAAGAAGCTGAAGTTCGAGGTCCGGCAGCGGAACCGTTGTAGACTGTGCGGCCGCCCGCGTGGCTACTACCGCCAGTTCGGGCTGTGCCGGATCCACATGCGGCAACTGGCGCTCCAGGGCTACCTGCCCGGTGTGATCAAGGCGAGCTGGTGAGCCCCGAGGCAATAGGAGAGAGCACGCAATGAGCATGACCGACCCCATCGCGGATCTGCTGACCCGGATCCGCAACGCGCACCTGGCCAAGCACGACCGGCTGGACGTGCCTGTCTCCAAGCTCAAGCTGGAGATCTGCAAGCTCCTCAAAGAGGAGGGGTTCATCAAGAACTTCCGGGTGGTCGAGAGCGGCGGCCCGACGGCGACCCTGCGGGTCTTCCTGCGCTACAGCGCGGAGGGCATGCCGGTGATCAATTATCTCGAGCGCGTCAGCAAGCCGGGGCGCCGGGTCTACAAGGGAGCCGACGAGATCAAGCCGGTGCGCAACGGTCTCGGCCTGGGAATCGTCTCCACGTCCCAGGGGCTGATGACCGACACCCAGGCGCGGGAGCGCCGCGTCGGTGGCGAGCTCCTCTGCGAAATCTGGTAGGAGAGAGGCGATGTCGCGGATAGGAAAGATGCCGATCCAGGTCCCCAGCGGGACCAAGGTGGAAATCAAGGAAGGGCGGTTCACCGCCCAGGGCCCGAAGGGCAAGGTCGAGCAGTCGTTGTTCGACGGTTACCCGGTCGAGATGGACGGGAACGTCGTGACGATCGCGCGGCAGGGCGACTCCGGACCGGAGCGCTCGAAGCACGGTCTGCTGCGGGCGCTGCTGGCGAACGCCGTGCAGGGAGCCTCGGCCGGCTTCTCCAAGCAGCTCGACATCGTCGGTGTCGGCTACCGGGCCGAGGTCAAGGGCACGTTCGTGCAGTTCGCCCTCGGCTACTCGCACCCGGTGATCTACAACATCCCCGAGGGGATCAAGATCGAGATCGACAAGAGCAACCGGATCACCATCTCCGGAGCCGACCGGCAGCAGGTCGGCCAGGTGGCGGCGGAGATCCGGAACCTGCGCCGGCCCGACCCCTACAAGGGGAAAGGGATCAAGTACACCAAAGAGGTGCTGCGCCTGAAGGCCGGCAAGGCTGGCGGCAAGTAAGGGGCTTGTATGACGGAGCACGTCACGAAGAGCATGAAGCAGAAGCGGGAGCGCCGCGAGCGGTCCCACATGCGGATCCGCCAGCGGGTCCGCGGCAACGGCGAGCGGCCGCGTCTGTCGGTCTACAAGAGCCTGCGGTACATCTCCGTGCAGCTCATCGACGACGACAAGGGCAACACCCTGGCGCAAGCGAGCTCGGCCGATGCGGAGATCCGGCAGCAGCTCACCGGCTCCTTGAGCAACAAGGCGGCGGCGAAGCTGGTGGGCGAGACCATCGCGGCCCGGGCGAAGGCCAAGGGGATCGAGAAGGTGGTCTTCGACCGCGGTGGCTACGTCTATCACGGCAATGTGAAGACGCTGGCCGATGCGGCCCGCGAAAAGGGTCTGCAATTCTGAGGCTGATGGAAGGAGAACAGCTTGGCCAGGGACTTTGAGCGCGAAAGCGAATTTTTCGAGCAGGTCGTTCACATCAACCGGGTGACCAAGGTGGTCAAGGGTGGCAAGAACTTCTCGTTCTCCGCCCTGGTGGTGATCGGCGATGGCAACGGCCGGGTCGGCTATGGCGCCGGCAAGGCGAAGGAGGTGCCGGTCGCGATCCGCAAGGGCATCGAGATCGCCAAGCGGAACATGGTGCAGGTGCCTCTCAAGGGGACCAGCATCCCGCACGAGGTGCTGGGCATTTTTGGCGCCGGCCGCGTGTTGTTGAAGCCTGCCTCCGAGGGCACCGGTGTGATCGCCGGAGGTCCGGTGCGCGCGGTGGTGGAGACGGCCGGCATCCAGGACATCCTGACCAAGTCCCTGGGCTCGACCAATCCCCACAACGTGGTGAAGGCGACGTTCAAGGCCCTGCTCAGCCTGCGCGACGAACAGGAAGTTCTGCGCGACCGCGGCCTGCACGAGCGCGCCGATGCCTTGGCATCCGCGGCGCCGGCGAAACCCGCGGCTCCGAAATCGCCGCCGGCACAAGCCGCACCGCCGGCACCGGCGGCGGTCGCACCGCCGGCTCCGAGCGCACCGGCTGCGACTGAGCCGACCGGCGCCTGAGTGAACGCGAGACCGGAGGATTGACCAGATGGCTGACAAGGAAGCAAAGAAGATCAGAATCCGCCAGGTGCGCAGCTCCATCGGCACGCGCCGGGAGCACCGCGAGGTCCTTCGGGGCCTCGGCCTGCGCAGAATCCGCCACGAGGTCGAGCGGGAAGACACACCCTCGGTCCGCGGCATGGTGGCCAAAGTCCAGTACCTGCTGGAGATCGTCGAGGGGTGATGATGAAGCTGCATGAGCTGTCCCCGGCTGCGGGGAGCAAACACTCACGGAAGCGGGTGGGGCGTGGCCCCGGCTCGGGTCTCGGCAAAACCGCGGGACGTGGAGAGAAGGGCCAGAAATCGCGCACCGGATACAGCGGCCGGCCGGGCTTCGAAGGCGGCCAGATGCCGCTCGTCCGCCGTGTGCCCAAGCGCGGTTTCACCAACATCTTCAAGACCGAGTACGCCGTGGTCAACGTCGGCGATCTCGCCGACCTCGCCGAGCACGACAGCGACGTGACGCCCGAGGTCCTGGTCCGCCACGGCCTCGTCCGGGCGAACCGCCTGGTCAAGGTGCTGGGCGAGGGCGAGATCGGCAAGGCGCTGCGCATCAAGGCCAACAAGTTCAGCAAGTCGGCCCGCACCAAGATCGAGGCGGCGGGCGGGACCTGCGAGGAGCTTCAGGCGTGATCCTAGAAAGCTTCCGCAACGTCTTTGCGATCCCCGACCTGCGCAAGCGGGTCCTGTTCACCTTCGGGCTGCTGGGGGTGTATCGCATCGGGTGTCACATCCCGACGCCGGGCATCGATCCGGACGCCCTGCTGGAGTTCATGAAGGTGGCGCAGCAGGGGTTCCTCGGGTTCGTCAACACCTTTACCGGCGGCAGCTTGCAGAAGATCGCGGTGTTCGCGTTGGGCATCATGCCCTACATCACCGCGTCGATCATTCTGCAGCTCCTCACGGTGGTGTGTCCGTACCTGGAGAAACTGTCCAAAGAAGGGGAGCTGGGACGGCGCAAGATCACGCAGTACACGCGCTACGGCACCGTGGCCATTTCGATCATCCAGGGCACGGGCATCTCCCTCTTCCTGGAGAGCGTGACGACGCCGGGCGGAGCGTCCCTGGTGCCGCACCCCGGCTGGGCCTTCCGCGCCATGACGGTCCTGACCCTGACCACCGGCACGGCCTTTGTGATGTGGCTCGGTGAGCAGATCAGCGAACGCGGGATCGGCAACGGCATCTCGCTGATCATCTTCGCCGGCATCGTGGTCGGCCTCGTCCCCGCCGTCGGCCGCACCATCGACAGCGTGCAGCGCGGCAACCTGAACATCCTCACCGTGCTCGTGCTGCTGGTCTTCATGGTCGTGGTGGTCGCCTTCATCGTCTACATGGAGCGGGCGCAGCGACGCATTCCGGTGCAGTATGCGAAGCGCGTGGTGGGACGCAAGATCTACGGCGGGCAGAGCACCTACCTGCCGTTGCGGGTCAATTCGGGCGGCGTCATCCCGGTGATCTTCGCGAGCTCCGTGGTCACCGTGCCGACCGTCATCTCGGGGATGATCAAGAACCCGTGGGTGACCACGCTCGCCGGCTACGTTGGCTATGGGCAGCCGATCTACTACCTGCTCCAGGTGATCACGATCGTCTTCTTCTCGTACTTCTACATCTCGATCATCTTCAATCCGACCGACCTCGCCGAGAACATGCGGAAGTACGGCGGATTCATCCCCGGCATCCGGCCCGGCAAGCGGACCTCGGAGTACATCGACCGCATCCTCACCCGCCTGACCCTGGTCGGCTCGCTGTACCTGGCGGCGGTGACCGTGCTCCCCGAGTTCCTGCTCACCGGCATCCACGTCGCCGGCCTGCCGTGGATCGGGCCGCGCATCGCCGGCTTCTTCCCGGACTGGATCACCAACGGCATGGGGATCAACTTCTACTTCGGTGGTACGTCTCTCCTCATCGTGGTCGGCGTCGCGATGGACACGATCCAACAGATCGAGAGCCAGCTCGTGATGCGCAACTACGAGGGGTTCATGAAGCGGGGACGCATCCGTGGCCGGCGTAGCTGAAACGAGCCGGCCGTTGTCGGCGCCACCGCTGAAGATCGTGCTGCTCGGGCCGCCGGGAGCGGGCAAGGGAACCCAAGCCCAGCTCCTGTCGGCCCGTCTCGGCGTGCCGGCGATCTCGACCGGCGACATGCTGCGCGAGGCGGTGGCGGCGGGGAGCGAGCTCGGCAAGCGGGTGGAGGGGATCATGGCTTCCGGCGCTCTGGTCGACGACGCGCTGATGGCCGAGGTGGTGCGCGACCGGCTGGCCAAGCCGGACGCCCGGACCGGCTTTCTCCTCGACGGCTATCCGCGCACCTCGCCGCAGGCGAAGACGCTCGAAGGCATCCTCTCCGAGGCCGGCGAGCGGCTCGACGCGGTGGTGATGGTGGACGTTCCGGAGGAAGAGCTGGTACGCCGGGCGCTGTTGCGCGGGCGTGCCGACGACGGCGAAGAGGTGATCCGTGCACGGCAGCGGGTCTACCGGGAAAAAACCGAGCCCCTGATCGGTTATTATAGGGAGCGTGGTCTGCTGCACGAGATCGACGGGCACCAGCCTGTCGAGGTCGTGACCGCTCGCATGTTCGCCGCGCTTGGAGTTGCTTGATGGTCCTCAAGACTCCAGGCGAAATCGAGCTGATGGATGAGGCCAACCGGATCGTCCACAAGGTGTTGGACGAGGTCGGCCAGCGCATCGTTCCCGGGGCGACCCCGCGGGAGCTCGATCGCCGTGCCGAGTCGGTGATCCGCGGTGCGGGAGGCGTCCCGGCGTTCCTGAAGTACCGGGGCTATCCGGCGACGCTGTGCATCTCGGTCGACGACGTGATCGTGCACGGGATTCCCAACGACGTGCCCCTCCGGCAGGGGAGCATCGTGGGGATCGATTGTGGTGTTTTGTACAAGGGGTATTTCGGCGACGCCGCCCGCACCTTTGCGGTGGGGGCGGTCTCCGACGAAGCCAAGCGCCTGCTGGAGGTGACGGAAGAGGCGTTGCGGCGGGGCGTCGCGCAGGTGCGGCCGGGTGGGCGCCTGGGGGACATCGGGTACGCCGTCCAGCGCTACGCCGAGAGCAACGGCTTCTCGGTGGTGCGCGAGTTTTCGGGGCACGGCATCGGGACCTCGTTGCACGAGGAGCCGCAGATCCCGAACTACGGCGCGCCGGGCAAGGGGACGAAGCTGCGCCCGGGCATGGTCCTGGCAATCGAGCCGATGGTGAACGCCGGGAGCAAGGGGGTCCGCATGGATCCCGACGGCTGGACGGCGCGAACCGAGGACGGCTCGCTGTCGGCCCATTTCGAGTTTTCGGTCGCGGTGACCCACTCGGGGTCCCGAGTGCTGGGCACGGACCGTTTCTGACTTGAGGAGAGGAAGGGCGTTTGTCCAAGAAAGAAGAGGCGATCGAGGTCGAGGCGACGGTGGTCGAGCCGCTCCCCAACGCGATGTTCCGGGTGGAGCTCGATAACAAGCACCAGGTGCTGGCGCACATCTCGGGCAAGATGCGGAAACACTTCATTCGCATTCTCCCCGGCGACCGGGTGCTCGTCGAGCTGTCGCCCTACGATCTCAACCGGGGCCGCATCGTCTATCGTCTCAAGTAGTGGCGTCTCAAGTAGCAGCGGCGCGAAAGGAAGTCAGGTCATGAAAGTACGTTCATCGGTGAAGCGAATCTGCCCGAAGTGCAAAGTCGTCCGCCGCAAAGGCGTGGTGCGGGTGATTTGCGAGAACCCCAAACACAAGCAGCGTCAGGGATAGGAAGCGCGCTATGGCACGTATCGCAGGGGTGGACCTGCCGCAAAACAAACAGGTCTGGATCGGTCTGACCTACATCTATGGCATCGGCCGTTCGCGGGCGCAGGACATCTGCGCCAAGTCCGAGGTGCCCGAGGTGACGAAGGTCAGGGACCTCACCGAAGATGAGGCCCGGCGCCTCCGCAAGGTCATCCAGGACGAGGGACGGGTGGAAGGCGACCTGCGCAAGGAGGTCAGCCAGAACATCAAGCGCCTGATGGAGATCGGGTGCTATCGCGGCGTCCGTCACCGCAAGGGGCTGCCTGTCCGCGGCCAGCGGACGCAGACCAATTCGCGCACGCGCAAGGGGCCGCGCCGCGGCGCCGTTGCGGGCAAGAAGAAGGCCACCAAGAAGTAAGAGGGAGCTGGCAGATGGCGAAAGCGGAGAAGAAGGAGCGCAAGGGCGCCAAGAAAAAGGAGAAGCGCAACGTGCCGCACGGCGTGGTGCACATCCAGGCGACCTTCAACAACACCATCGTGTCGATCTCGGACCCGGAGGGCAACCTGCTCTCGTGGTCGTCCGCGGGCCGGATCGGCTTCAAGGGCTCGCGCAAGGGCACTCCCTTCGCGGCCCAGGTGGCGGCGCAGAACGCTGGCAACAGCGCGAAAGACGCCGGCATGCGGTCGGTGGACGTGCTGGTGAAGGGCCCGGGAGCCGGCCGCGAGTCGGCCGTGCGTGCCCTGCAGGCCGCCGGCATCGAGGTCAAGTCGATCAAGGACGTGACCCCCATCCCGCACAACGGCTGCCGGCCGCGCAAGCGGCGCCGTGTCTGAGGACATTGAGGATTTTTTGATCAAGAGACCACCGAGCCTGTCCCGGGTGTACCGGGACGGCTCGTCAGGCGTCTTCCCGAGTTGAAGTCCCCGTAGCCTCGGGGAGAGGACGTCCAGGCAAGGAGAGGACAAGTGGCCAGATATACAGGACCCGTCTGCCGGCTGTGCCGCCGGGAGAAGATGAAGCTGTTCTTGAAGGGCGATCGTTGCTTCAAGGAGAAGTGCGCGGTCGAGCGCCGCAACTTCCCCCCCGGCCAGCATGGCACGCGCCGTGGCCGCCGCACGCTGGGCTACGGCCTGCAACTCCGTGAGAAGCAGAAGGTGAAGCGGATCTACGGCGTGCTCGAAGCGCAGTTCCGCACCTATTTCCAGGAAGCGGACCGGCGCAAGGGGATCACCGGCGAGAACCTGCTGGTGCAACTCGAGCGGCGCCTCGACAACGTCGCCTACAGCCTCGGCTTCGCTTCGTCCCGCGCGCAGGCGCGGCAGTTCGTCCGCCACGGCCATGTAACGGTCGACGGGCGCAAGATCACGATCCCCTCCTATCAGGTCAAGGCGGGGCAGACGGTGGCGGTCAAGGAAGCCAGCCGGAAGAACCCATTCGTGCGGTCCAGTGTCGAGACCGCCCGGGGCCGTGGAGTCCCGGAGTGGTTGGAGCTGGACGCCGAGAACGTGACCGGCAAGGTGCTGCGCCTGCCGGCTCGCGAGGACATCAAGCTGCCGATCCAGGAGCAGTTGATCGTCGAGCTCTACAGCCGCTGATCGGCGCGAGACCCAGGAAGGAGTCGCTATGCTTTGGAAGGGATTTCAGCGTCCCAAGCGCATTGAGATCGATAGAGAGACCTTGACCACGACGTACGGCCGCTTTACCGCGCAGCCGTTCGAGCGTGGCTTCGCGACGACGATCGGCAACGCCCTCCGGCGCTGCCTGCTGTCGTCGATCGAAGGGGCGGCGATCACCGCCGTCCACATCGAGGGCGTGTTGCATGAATTTTCCTCGATTCCCGGCGTGGTCGAGGATGTGACCGACATCATCCTCAACTTGAAACAGGTGCCGCTGCGCCTCCACACGGAGGAGCCCAAGGTGCTGTCCATCGACGTCGCCGGTCCGGGCGCGGTGACGGCGGGGCAGATGAGCGAGGACCCGCAGATCGAGATCTACGATCCGACGGTCCACATCGCCACTCCGAACGAGGAGGGTCGCCTGAAGCTCCAGGCCCAGGTGAAGCGTGGCCGCGGCTACGTCTCCGCCGACCGCAACTTCGACGAGTCGATGGGCATCGGCTGGATTCCCGTGGACTCGGCCCACAGCCCGGTCCGCCGCGTCAACTACCGCGTCGAAGCCGCCCGTCTCGGCCAGACGACGGACTACGAGCGTCTGATCCTCGAGGTGTGGACCAACGGAACGGTCAGCCCCGAGGAGGCGGTCTCGCTCGCCGCGATGCTGCTCAAGGACCACCTCGGCATCTTCATCCAGACCGAAGAGAGCCTCCGTCACGACGGCGGCGAGCTCGGCCGGGAGGAGCTCGCGGGGCTCGACGCGCTGCTGGCCAAGAACATCGACGAGCTCGATCTCTCGGTCCGCTCGGCCAACTCGCTCAAGAACGCCAACATCCATACACTCCGCGACCTGGTGCGCCGTTCCGAGAAGGACATGCTGGAGACCAAGAACTTCGGCAAGAAATCCCTCGAGGAGGTGCAGGAGGTCCTGGACAAGTTGGGCCTCTCCCTCGGCATGGACGTGCCGGAGCGGCCCGGAGCCGGGGCTTCGGCCTAAGGAGAGGAGATCATGCGTCACGCAATGAGACATAGAAAACTGGGACGGACGTCTTCCCATCGGGAAGCGCTGTTCCGCAACCAGCTCCAATCGCTGGTCGACAAGGAGCGGATCATCACCACGCTTCCCAAGGCCAAGGAGCTGCGCCCGATCGCCGAGCGGGTGATCACCCGCGGCAAGCACGGCACGGTCCACGACCGCCGCTGGGTGCTCCGCTGGGTGCTCAAGCGGGATCTCGTCAAGAAGGTGTTCGACGAGATCGCGCCGCGCTTCACCGAGCGGCCGGGCGGCTATCTGCGCATCGTCAAGCTCGGACCCCGGCAGGGAGACGGTGCCGAGATGGCCGTTCTCGAGCTGGTCGAGCGCGAATCGGTCGCGCCGCCGGCCGAAGCGCCCAAGGAGTCCGCCAAGGCTCCGAAGAAGGAAGCCAAGGAGAAGCCCCCCAAGGAGAAGGCTCCAAAGAAGGAAGCCAAGAAGGCTCCGCGCGCCGAGAAGGAGAAGGCCGCTCCTCCCAAGGAGCACAAGCAGAAGGAAGGCGGTCAGAAGTCCCGCACTCCGCGCAAAGCCGTCTGAGCCCTTGTCCCCGTGACACTCCCACGGCCGGTGCGGGTCTCTGCACCGGCCGTTTCGTTTGTGCGGTATGGACCTCGAGAAGCCTTCCCATCGCTCGCGCCTCGGACGCAATGTCGTTGCCCTCGCCGTCGTCAGCTTCCTGACCGATGTGTCGAGCGAGATGACCTATCCGCTGTTGCCGGTCTTTCTGCAAACCGTCCTGGGCGCGAGCGCCACGACGGTCGGGACGATCGAGGGAGCGGCGGAGTCGACGGCGGCCCTGCTCAAGCTGTGGAGCGGCTGGCTGTCGGACCGGGTGCCGCGCCGCAAGCCCCTGGTGCTCGCCGGGTATGGGCTCGCCTCGGCGGTCCGCCCCCTGATCGGTTTCGCCCAGTCCGCATTCCAGGTCTTCGCCGTCCGGATCTCCGATCGGGTCGGCAAAGGGATCCGCACCTCTCCCCGCGATGCGCTGATCGCCGACTCCGTGGACCCGTCGATCCGTGGCCGCGCCTTCGGTTTTCATCGTGCGGCAGACAATGCCGGTGCCTTCGTCGGGCCGCTCCTGGCGTTTGCCCTGCTGCGCTGGGGGCGCATCGATCTGCGCCACGTCTTTTTGTGGACCGCCGTGCCCGGTGCCCTGGCCGTGGCCGCTCTCCTCTTCGGTGTTCGCGAAGGTGGGCGCGAAGGTGGGCGCGAAGGTGGGCGCGAACAGAAGCCTCAGACTCCTGCTGATCTCGATCTGCGAGTCCCCCTGGGGAAGCGATTCTGGATCTTTCTCGGGGTCCTGCTCCTCTTCACCCTCGGAAATTCGACCGACGCTTTTCTCCTGCTCCGCGCCACCAACCTGGGCGTCGCGCCGGTTCTCCTGCCGATCCTCTGGGCGCTGCTGAGCCTGGTGAAGTCTGCGGCGAGCACGCCCGGAGGGGCGCTCTCCGACCGGATCGGCCGCAAGCCGCTGTTGATCGCCGGCTGGCTGGTGTACGCGGCCGTCTACTTCGGGCTGGCACAGGCCCGGGAGACGTGGCACGCGTGGGCGCTGTTCGCCGTCTACGGCCTCTATTTCGGAATGACCGAGGGGGTGGAGAAAGCGCTCGTCGCCGACCTGGTTCCACCGGATCGCCGCGGCGCTGCCTTCGGTTGGTACAACCTGGCCCTGGGATTGGGCGCGCTTCCGGCGTCGCTGATCTTCGGCGCGCTCTGGGACAGGAAAGGGCCCGCGACGGCTTTCGGCTTCGGGGCGTCCATGGCGTTGCTGGCAGCGCTCGGCATCACCCTCGTCGCACCGGCGGGCCGGCCGTCTCAGGAGCCTCCAGCCTTGCGAGCGATCAGCCCATAGCCCAATGCTTTGGCTTCCTGTTGCACGGACGCCAGGCGGGCCTGGCCCTCTGCGCTGTGTCCATGCTCGGTTTCGATCCGCGCGAGGGCGAGACGCGCTTCGAGCTGCAGATCGAGGAGACCGGCCTGGGCGGCGCGGGCGGCAACGGCTTGCAGGGCTTGCTCGGAGCGGGTGTCTTTCCGCAGACCGGCGGCGCGAAGCTGGACCGTGAGGCGGGCGCGCAGATCCTGGTCGTTGCCGGCCAGCGTCTCGGCGCGGTCGATCGACTCGCGGGCCGCCGCGGTGTTTCCCTGGATTGCCGAGGCGAGAGCGGTGGTGGACAGCGCGACCGCCTGGCCGGCCGTGTCCCCTTGGCGGGCGAGCTCGTCGGCTGCGCTCTGGGCGAGCTCCTGAGCCTGTTTGGCATCCCCGGATTCGAGGAGCACCGCCGCGAGGGCCGCCTCGCTCTCTGCCGCCGTCGCCTTCTCGCCCAACCCTCGCCGGAGGTCCAGGGCTGATTGGTGGCGCTGGCGCGCCTCGTCGAGACGGCCCTGGCGGGCGAGGACCTCGCCGAGCCCGAAGAGAGCATACGCCGACGCGCTCTTGCTGCCGGTTTCGCGGCAGAGCGCCAGGGAGTCCTGGAAGTCTTTGCGTGCCGCGGCGAGCTCTCCCTGTTCGAGGAGGATGGTGCCGAGGTTGGTGAGGGATGCCACCTCGCCGATCTTCTGGCCGATCTCGCGGCGGATGCCGAGCGACTCTTCGTGCCGCTTGCGGGCCGCCGCGAGATCGCCGCGCTTGCGCAGCACGACGCCGATGTTGTTCAACGCATACGCTTCGCCGCTCTTGTCTCCCTGCTCGCGGCGGATGGCCAGGGACTGCTCGAAGAGCTTGCCGGCATCTCCGAGGTCGCCACGGCGCAGCAGGACGCCGGCCAGGTTGTTGAGGGCGTAGGCCTCGCCGCCGCGGCTGCCGACCTCGCGCGAAATGGTCAGCACCTCCTGGTAGAGCTGGCGGGCGTGCTCGAGGTCACCCTGGCTCTTCAAAATCACCGCGATGTTGTTGAGGGCGCCGGCTTCGCCTCCCCGGTTGCCGATTTCGCGGTACGTGGTGAGAGCTTCCTCATAGAGCTTGGCCGCGGCCGGCAGGTCGCCGCGGTCGAAGAGGACATTGGCCGCATGCGTGAGGGCCTCGGCCACGCCGGCGCGGTCACCGGCCGCGGCGTAGAGCTGCCGCCCTTCCTCGCAGGCGTCGAGCGCCTTTTGCGCCGCTCCAAGATTGCGCTGGGCACGGCACTCGAGGAGGCGGGCCTGGGCCACCATGAGCGGTGCGCCATGGGTCTGTGCCTTGACGGCCGCGCGGGATGCGGCCGCTTGCTGGCGTTTGAAATCGGAGCGGGCGCCGGCCGCCGCGGCCTCGGCGAGGTCGATGCGCGTGTCCTGTCCCGAGGGCGCCGGCAGGGACCGCAGCGCGGTCGTCGTGGCCAGGGCCTCATCGAGCCGTCCGGCCGCGGTCTGGGCGGTGGCCAGGCGAAGACCGTAGTCGAGGTTGTCCGG
>DATARD010000145.1:0-9431 GCA_036264355.1 Thermoanaerobaculia bacterium | reverse complement strand
GAGAATCCCCACCACCATCTCCGGCGACCGCTCGAGCTGGAGCCCCACCCGCTCGCCAGGCACCACTCCGGAGCGGCGCAGCCAGCACGCCAGTCCGCGGCTCCGTGCCGCCAGCTCGCCGTAGGTGAGATGAGCCTCATCGCTCACCACAGCGACCGCGTCCGGCCGCTCCGCGGCCACCGCCGCGAATCTCGACACCAGGCTTTCGGAGGACGCCGCCACCGCAGGCCGGCTGTTCCATTCGAGCACCACCTGCTGGCGCTCCGCCGCGCTCAACAGCGGCAGGCCGGCCAGCATCGCCTGCGGATTCTCGATCATCCCTTCCAGCAGCGACCGCAGATGGCCGAGCAGGCGCTCCACCGCCACCGGCTCCGCCCGCTCGCGCTCGAAGCTCAACCGCAATGCCAGCCGCTCCCCTTCGAACGCGATCAAGGCGAGCGGATAGTTCATCGGCTCGCCACCGCGGCGGACCGCCACACGCAATGGAATCGAGGCCGCGAAGGCCTGATCCAGAATCTTGTCGATCGGCAGGTTCTGGTACACCACGATGCTGTCGAACAGCGGCACTCCCCGCGGCACCTCGCTCCAGCCCTGCACCAGGGCGAGCGGATCGTGCTCGTGCTGCAACAGCTCGCTCGCCGACTCCTGGAGATCCCGCAGCCACGCCAGCAGCGGAATGTCTGAGCCGTTGTCCCGCACCCGAACCCGCAACGGCAGGGTATTGATCAGCAGGCCGACCATCGACTCGATCCCGGCCAGCGGCGCCGAGCGCCCGGAGACCGTCGTGCCGAAGACCACGTCGTTCTCCTGGCTGGATTGGGCCTGGTTGGAGCGCGACAGCAACAGCGCCCAGGCACCCTGCAAAAGGGTGTTGACGGTCAATCCATGCTGCTTCGCCAGCCGCACGAGCGCGGCGGTCGTCGCAGCCGAAAGATCGGTGCCGCGCTCTTCGAACGAACGGCCCCCTTCTCCTGCCACCGCGCGCGGCCGGACCGCCGGCAGCGGCGTCGGAGCCGAAAAACCGGCGAGGTTAAGGCGCCAGAATCGCTCCGCCGCCGGCCCGTCCTGCCGCTCCTGCCAGGTGATGAAGTCCTTGTAGGGCACCGCCTTCCCGGCCGCCGGCTTGCCTCCCCGGCAGAGCTCCGCGTAGACCGAGAACACCTCCCGCAGCAGGAGGATCAGCGACCAGCCGTCGAGGATCAGGTGGTGGAAGCTCCAGACCAGCTCCCAGGCTGTCTCCCCGGTGCGCACCAAGGTCAAGCGGATGAGAGGCGGATGGGCGAGATCGAAGCCGCGCAGGAGATCGGCCCGCAGCAGCCCTGCCATCGACCGCTGCCGTTCCTCGTCCGCAAGGCCTCGCCAGTCCTTCTCTTCCCACGGCAGCGTCACCCGGCGAGCCACGACCTGCACCGGGTGCGCCACCTCCTGCCAGTGCAACGAGGTCCGCAACACCGCATGCCGCCCGACCAGGCTGGCCCAGGCCGCTTTGAAGTGGTCCACCTCGAGCATTCCGGAGAGCTCAACGACCATGTGCCGGACGTAGAGCCCGCTGTGCGGCTCCTCCAAGGAGTGGAAAAGAATACCTTCCTGGACCGGTGACAACCGGTAGATAGCTTCCAGATTTTCTGGTTTCATTGTCTACGACTCAAAGATTGATCTGATCGCCCCGGTTTGGGATTCTCCGAGTATAGAAGGGAACCGCCCGGGAGACGCAACACACCGACAAGCCCGGGCCGCAGACCGCAGGAAGCGAGCCGTAGACCGCAGGGAGCGAGCCGCAGACCCCAGGGAGCGAGCCGCAGACCCCAGGGAGCGAGCCGCAGACTCCAGGGAGCGAGCCGCAGACCCCAGGGAGCGAGCCGCAGACTCCAGGGAGCGAGCCGCAGACTCCAGGGAGCGAGCCGCAGACCGCGGGGAGCGAGCCGCAGACTCCAGGAAGCGAGCCGCAGACTCCGGGGAGCGAGCCGCAGACTTCAGGGAGCGAGCCGCAGACCGCGGGGAGCGAGGCAGCTCCCTGTGGTCGCTAGGAGAGGGTCGCCAGTCCCCGGCGCTGAACAGGTCGATGAGATCGCGGCGGCGGCGAACCTCTCGCTGGACAAGCACGACATCGCCACGATCCTGCGGCGGAAGTGAGACCGCCGGGGTGGGTCGCGGGAGCGCGCTTCACGCCTTCTCCGCCTTGCGCCGGTAGTGCTGGGAGATTGCGCCCGACGCCAAGCGCTCGGTCGATAGGAGCTCGAGGCGCTTCGAGCGCGTCACTCCCTCGAACAAAGTGGGACCGTGCCCGGCCATGACGGGATGAACGAGGAAGCGATATTCGTCGATCAGGTCGAGGGCCTCGAGCGCGCCGGCGAGCTTGTGCCCGCCGAGAAGAATGCCGCCAGGCGTCCGTTCCTTGATCTTCGTCACAGCCTCGCGGAGATCGCCTTCGACGAGGTGCGTATTGGACCACGAATAGTCGCGGCGCGAGGTCGACACGACGTACTTCGGTTTGGCGTCGAGCTTGACCGCCCACTCGCGCATCGCGGCGGGTGCCTGGGTGTCGCGGGCGATGGCGGGCCATGCGCCCTCCATCATCTCGTACGTGACTCGGCCCCAGAGCATCGCCGCTCCGCCATCCATCAGCGCCGTCCAGTACCGGTGAAGCTCGTCGTCCGCGAGGCCCTCGCGATGATCGATGCAGCCGTCGAGGGTGATGTTGATGCCGAAGGTGAGGAGGCCCATACGGGCAATATTATTTTAAAATGCCGCCGAGATCAGATCGATCCCGGCGAGGGGGGGGCGGTCGCGGTGGCCTGGACCCTCCGCAACCCGGCCGTGAACGGGGCCATCGCCGGCTTCCGGCGCCCTGAGCAGGTCGATCCGATCGTGGCGGCGGCGAATCTCACGCTGGACAAGCACGACATCGCCACGATCCGGCAGACCCGCTGAAGGCCAACTCGATGACAGCGGCGGGTTCCTCGACAATAGTGAGGGCCGACCCCGACAACACAGTGAGGACAGGCTCGACGATGGTGAGCGGCTCCCCGACGACCGTGACCTTCGCCGTGGTTGGTTCCTAATCCTCACGCCCCAGGCTATAGGCTGGCGCCCCTTTCGGGGCTATGGCGGCCCTCTTCACCCAGCCCCGAAGGGGCGATCGCGTAAAGCCTGGGGCGTGAGCCCCAGGCGACAGGCCACCTCCCCCACCAGAGAGCCCCGAAGGAGGGCCAGCAGACCGGCAGAGCTTTCACCTTTCGCCGCGGATGCGCTTCGCGAGGAGCTTCCGTTTGGCGGGCGAGAGGGAATTGAGGCTCCGGGCCGGCTCGGAGGGCCCCCTCGACGCGATCGGCGCGGGGGCCCAGGACCCTGGAAGGAACACCTCCGGCAGGTAAGCGGCACCTCTCCGGATCTCGTTGGCCGACATGATTGACACGGATTCTGAAAAGCCGTAAGTTGAAGCTCTATGACGCTTTAGGGGCTCCACGTTCGCCGCTGCTACTCCCGAGGGGGAGGCATCGCGGGCTGGCGGTGAGGCGGCTGGGGCGTCGAAGGTAGGTTCGGCGTACCACGACGTGAGGCTACGGTGATCGAGAACGCGACATCCAGAGAACCTGACGATTCGGAATTCCCCTCGCTGCCGTGGCCGGATCACGCGATTCACGTTTTTCAGGGGGGCTCATTGTGGGGTATCCGTGGTGTCGACACGCTGGAAGGATGGAACCTCTATGCCGAAGGCTACAGGCAGGCAGCGGAACGGCTGTACGCGGACAGAGGAAACACGGTTAACACCTACCTGCTATTCCCTATGGCCTTCTTGTATCGTCACCACGTTGAACTTCGGATTAAACACATGTTATTTGTATCCTGTGAGGTTCCGGGGCCACCGCTACCAATCAACTGGAAATTGGACCATAGCCTGAAAAGCATCTGGGCCGAGTTGCGCCCTCGGCTGGTTTCTGCTTGGTACGGAATTCCTGTTAGAGAAGTTGACAATGTCGAGCGTTTGATCCAGGAACTCCACGAAAAGGACCCAGGTTCGTTCGTCTTTAGGTACCCCACGAGTCGCTCCGGTAACAACCATCTGAGCGATCCCAGCCTCGACCTCAACTCTCTCGATATGAACAATTACCTCACGACGATGCGCCAGTTGTCCGAGATTCTCGACATCTTAAGCGACTGCATGCATGAGGTCGTTCGTCAAAGGGACGCCTAAACACGGGCATCAAGCGGATAGTTGGCGCCACCGCTGATTCCCAGAACCGGTTGGGCGCAGGTGAGGTGAGAGCTTATGGAGTCAGGTCGAGAGGTGATCGCAGCAGTTCTGCGCAGCTACTCCTGCGGGGAGTCTGAGAAGTTTGCCTATTGGCTTCAAGAAAGGCTTGACACGCCACGGTATGGGGAAGTTCTTATCGATCCGAACGAGGGCCTCTCTAGTGCTGACTCTTGGTACGATGAATTTAGGCGCCTTGTTGCTGAAGGTCGGTACATGATTGCGCTACTCAGTCCTGAGCTAAATCTTGTTGATGACACTGATCACTACCCAGGTATATCACTGGCTTCCGAGATCCTCTATTTTTGGAGGCAACAGCAAGATGACTCAGCGTTCGCTTCTAATCTCCTAATCCCTATCTTCATCGATTGCGACCCGGCAGAGCTTGCTAGGCCGAAGGGTGAGTATGAGCAGCTTCAAGACATTGTGGTGCCTTATGTATCTGCCCTCGATCCTCTGTATGTAACCACGGAGTCGTTCTACGGTAACACTCCGGAGACTTTTAAACTCAGTGATTCGGTCGCCCTTCGCATGGGCATTCAGCCCCTCATGCGAGCAACTCAGACGATAGGCGTGGATGCAGGTGAGAGCAGCTAATCCGTGCGAGCAGAAAAGATGAATTTGAGTGCAGGAGCCCCGCCTGGTCGCGCAGGTAGCGGCGAACCTCACGCTGGATCAGCACGACATCGCCAAGATCCTTCGGAGGAAGTGAGACCGCCGGGGTGACAGGCCGAGCGTCGCTCCGGCGGGAGCTTTCACCTCTCGCCGCGGATGCGTTTCGCGAGGAGCTTCCGTTTGGCGGCCGAGAGGGAATCGAGGCTGCGGGCCGGCTCGACGGGCTCCCTCGGCGCGATCGGCGCGGGGGCCGCGAAGGCGGGCGCGGCAAGACCGGCGGGCGCCGGCGCGCTCACCTCCAGGGTGCCGTCGGCGAGGCGGCGGGCGGGCGGGCGGTCCGGCGCGCCCGCCAATTCGCCCCAGATCCCGATCGGCGCCGGGCCGCCGTCGACGTGCACCGCCTCCCCCACTCGAACGTCACCTGATGGCGCTCGCCTTCCGAGAGCAGCGGCAGCTCGGTGAGCGGCCGCGCCGGGTCCGCCGCCACGCCCGCGAGGAGCGCCTCGAGATGGCCCCGCCAGCGCAGGGCCGTCGTGGAGTCGAAGAGCGCCTGGTTGTAGGAAAAGGTCCCGATCAGGCTGCCGCCGGCTTCGACCAGGTCGAGGACGAGGGCCAGGCCGGTGTGCCGGCGCAGGAGGCCCGTGAAGGCCGCCTGACAGGGCTGTTCTTGCCCGCCTCTACCGCAGGGCCACGGCCTGCGGCGCAAAGAGCGAGACGAGCTCCGATTCGTAGGTCATTGCATCGGTGGCCTGTCCGTTAAGGCCTTCGACCAGGGAGCGCGACGCCACGCGCAGGAATTGCGAGAGCTGCTCCTGCGTGAAGCCGTGCGCCATCAGATAGCCGATCGACCAGAGGTCGAAGCCGTGCAACGGCAGCACACTGGACTCCGCGATGGTGCGGTAGCCCTCTTCGACGATCTCGGAGGCTCGCCGCCAGTCCATGGTCGCGTGCTTCCAGGAGTAAGCGTTGCCGGTGAGGTTGAATTCGGCCGCCCTCTGGCCGATCGGGACTTTCTTGTCGTAGAAGAAGGTCTCGAAGCTATAGAAGGTCGGGCTCGTCTCGCGGACGAAGTTGAGCGTGTTCTGCGCGCTTTCCTCGGTCTCGCCGGGATGGCCGATGATGAACGAGGCATAGGTTATGATCCCCTTCTCGTGCAGCTTCTTGAGGCCGTAGGCGTACTTCTCGGGGGTCGCCCCCTTGTTCATGGTGCGCAGAACCTTCTTGTCCGCCGATTCGATGCCCAGGAAGACCCCCTTGCAGCCCGCCTGCGCCAGGAGATCGAAGGACTCGTCGTCGGCGTTGGCGCAACGGAAATAGGAGAACCACTGGAAGTCGTAGCGGTTGCGGATCATCATCCGGCACACTTCCTTGAACCGCGGCTCGGGGATGTTGAAGGTATCGTCGATGATCAGCAGATGGGTGACGCCGATCGATTTCAGATAATTCAGCTCGTGCTCGATCACGTTGAGGCTGGTCAGATCGAGCGCTCCCGCGACGACCGGGTAGCGGCAGAATGAGCACTTGAAAGCACAGCTCCGGGCCGTGCGGAGCTGGACGACGGGGGCGAGGAAGCCCGGGGAGAAGGAGCTCCAGTCGACCGCTTCAACGTCCATGTCGTTGCCTTCGACCTCGCGCGGCGTCCGCCGGAAGGTCTTCTGGTCGGTGGTGTAGGTCAGGTTCGGGATCGTGTCCAGCGCCGGGCTCGCCTTCCGCAGCTCGGCACAGATCCGCGCCAGGGTGAGCTCGCCTTGCGAGTCGAAAACATAGAGATCCGCCCCCATGGCCTGGAACTGCTTGTCCTGCCCCCCCTCCGGAAAATCCGAGCAGACATTAAAGATGTGGGGGCCTCCCACCACAATTTTCGTATCGGGGTTACGACTGCGGACGAAGTCCACGATCTTACGGACCGGCCCGGCGTCGAAGTAGTACGTCGTCGTGATCGCGACCGTGCTCGGCGACTCGTCGAGGAGCTGTGCGAGCAGATCCTTGTCGTCATTGAAGAAGTTGACCACCTCGGCGTTCAAGCCGCGGCGGCGCAGGAAGCTCGCCAGGTAACAGGCGCCGAGGTTGGGTACCTTGGCGACGTTGTAGGAGGCAGGCTTGCCAGTCGCGAGCTCCAAGGTGTGGTTGAAGAGCGCGGGGTATTTCACGCGCCGGCCGTTGAGGGGGACCGTGTTGGCGAGGAGGTGCCGGTAGGTGCCCGAGAAATCCTTGTAGACGGCCGCCTGCTCAACGAGCTCGGCGATGGAGACGTCGTTGTACCCTACTACCACGCAGTCGAGATGAGCGCCCATTCAAACCTCCTGCCATAGATCCGCTTGCGTCTTCCGGGCGAACACACAGGCGGTCAGGCGAGTATGCACGAAGAGAAAAGGCGCGGCAAGGATCGGAAAAATCGAAGAGCTCCGGCGGGAGCTTTCACCTCTCGCCGCGGATGCGCTTCGCGAGGAGCTTCCGTTTGGCGGCCGAGAGGGAATCGAGGCTCCGGGCCGGCTCGGAGGGCTCCCTCGGCGCGATCGGCGCGGGGGCCGCGAAGGCGGGCGCGGCCTTCGCCTCGGCGGGCTCCGGCGCGCTCACCTCCAGGGTGCCGTCGGCGAGGCGGCGGGAGAGCCGGCCGGCCGGCGCGCCTGCCAATTCGCCCCAGATCCCGATCGGCGCCGGGCCGCCGTCGACGTGCACCGCCTCCCCACACTCGAACGTCACCTGATGGCGCTCGCCTTCCGAGAGCAGCGGCAGCTCGGTGAGCGGCCGCGCCGGGTCCGCCGCCGCGCCCGCGAGGAGCGCCTCGAGATGGCCCCGCCAGCGCAGGGCCGTCGTGGAGTCGAACAGCGCCTGGTTGTGGGAAAAGGTCCCGCTCAGGCGGCCGCCGGCTTCGACCAGGTCGAGGACGAGGGCGAAGTCCCCGGCCTGGGTCCTCTCGACCGGAAACTCCGTGATCTCGGCGCCGGGGGTCGCGACCTCCGAGCCCGGCGGTTGCAGGAGGAAGAGGACCTCGAAGAGGGGCGGCTCTCCACGCTCCGCGCGTAAGGCCTCGACCAGGAGGGAGAACGGCAGGTCCTGGTGGTCGTAGGCGGCGAGGGTCGCCCCGCGTGTCCGTGCGAGGAGCTCGTCGAAGCCGGGGTCGCCCCCTGCCGCGGCGCGGATGATCAGGGTGTTGGTGAAGTAGCCGACCAGCGGCTCGAGCTCGGCGCGGGTCCGGCCCGCGGTGATCGTCGCGACGGGGAAGTCGCCCCGGCCGGTGTGCCGGCGCAGGAGGCCCGTGAAGGCGGCGAGGACCGTCATGAAGAGGCTCGCCCCCTGGCCGCGCGAGAGGGCGCTCAAGCTGGCGGTCAAGGCGACGTCGAGCCCGAACGCCAGGATGCCCGAGCTGAAGTGGCGTCGCGCGGAAGGCGGCCGGTCGGTGGGCAGGTCGAGGTGCGGCACGCCGGCGAGCCGCGTGACCGCGGCGCCGAGGAGACTCTCGAGCGCCTCGCCCTGGAGCCACCCTCGCTGCCAGATGGCGAAGTCGCGATACTGGATGGGCAGCTCGGGGAGCGGCGAGGGGAGGCCGGCCTGCGCAGCCGCGTAGAGCGCCGGCAGCTCGCGCCCCAGGATGCGCATCGACCAGCCGTCCGAGACGATGTGGTGGAGGGTCAGGAGAAGGACGAAGACCTCCTCCTCGAGGCGCAGGAGGACCGAGCGCAGGAGGGGCCCCCGCGCGACGTCGAGGGGGAAGATCCACTCCAGCGCGGCGAGGCGTGCCGCCTCGCGCTCCGCCGCGGCGGGCGGCAGGGCGCCCAGGTCCACGAACGGCAGGGGCGGCCGCCAGGGCGGGTCGATCCGCTGCACGGGCCTGCCCCCGACCGAGACGAAGCGCGTGCGGAGAGACTCGTGGCGCTCGACCTCCGCGGCGAGCGCTGCCGCGAGCGCCGGCGCCGACACCGCGCCGCGGAGCGTCAGCGCGAGCGGCACGTTGTGGCCCGTGTTGCTCGGCGAGATCTGGTCGAGCACCCACCGCCACTCCTGCCGGAACGACATCGGCGCCTCGGTGCCGCGGGCCGCCCGCACGAGCGGCGGTGCCGAAGCGGTCGCGCCGCTCCCCCGCAACTGCTCGACCTCCGCGGCCATGGCCGCCACGGTCGGGCGCTCGAAGAGGACGCGCGGCGACAGCTCCACGGAGAACGCCTTGAGCACTCGCGAGGTCACCTGGGCCGCGATGAGCGAGTGGCCGCCCAGGGCGAAGAAGTCGTCCTCCATCCCCACGCGCTGCAGCCCGAGCACCTCCTCCCAGATCCCGGCGAGCACCTGCTCGACCGGGCTCCGCGGCGCAACGTACCCGCCGCCCTCTCCGCGCTCCGAAGGGGCCGGCAGGGCCGCGCCATCCACCTTGCCCGAAGGCGCCGGCAGGGCCGCGCGGTCCACCTTGCCCGAAGGGGCCGGCAGGGCCGCGCGGTCCACCTTGCCGTTGGCGGTGAGCGGCAGCCGGTCGAGCAGCACCCAGGCCGCCGGCACCATGTAGCCGGGCAGCCGCTCGGCGAGGAAGGCGGCGAGCGCCTGCGGCGAAGGGTCGGGCCCTGCTGCCGGG
>DATARD010000136.1:0-19538 GCA_036264355.1 Thermoanaerobaculia bacterium | reverse complement strand
TGGGATAGGAGCCTTGTTTGGCGATCCCGTGGAATGAGGATGATCCGCGCGACGCGCCCCTCATCGTCAAGAACATCACAGATCTCCTCCGCCAGATCGGTCGCCGAGCCCGCCTGCGCCAATCCCCTACGATAGAGATGGCGCAGGCCTGGCACCGCCAGATTTACAAGGGCGCAAGGCTGCCCGTCAACTACTACGCGGGCTATGCCCACGGTGAATGGGTCCGCATCCATCCGTTCGCGAACGGAAATGGGCGGACGGCTCGACTCTGGGCGAACTGGTGCGCCTTGCGCTACGGCGTGCCGCCGTTCGTGCGGCTCAAGCCCAGGCCGGCGGGAGACCTTTACCCCACCGCGTCAGCGCTTTCGATGCAAGGAGATCATCAGGCGATGGTTGCGGTCTTCGCCGACATGCTCGATCGGCACCTCGGCGGAGATTGACGGCTTCTCCGCTTCGGCAGTCATCGAGGACTCGGACTGCGCAAAGGACGGAAAAAAGCACGAAGATCTTCGGCCAGCAGCTCCGGCTCTTCCATCGCGGCCCAATGTCCGCCGCGTGGCATCTCCGTCCAGCGCTGAATGTTGAAGAACCTCTCCGCCCATTCGCGGGGCGGCGGCAGAAGATCGCGGGGAAAGCTTGCAAACCCCGTGGGCACCTTGGACGAGCCAACCCACTTCTTGACCATCTCAACAATCCATGTCATCGCGCCCGCGTTCATCGCATCGTAATAGAACCGGAACGATGAATTGATCGTTTCGGTCGCCCAGTAGACCGTGAGGTTCGTCAGCAGCTCGTCCTTGGTGAATCGCGTCTCGATGTCGCCATCGCAGTCGCTCCAGGAGCGAAACTTCTCGACGATCCACGCCGCCAGACCAGCGGGCGAGTCGTTCAGCCCATATCCCAAGGATTGCGGCTTGGTGCCTTGGATCATCGCATAAGCCCCCTCCTCCTGTTGCCACTTCTTGCTCCTGGCGATGAATTTCTTCTCGCTGGCAGAGAGGTCTTTGGGCTTTTCGAACAGATGAGAAAAAGGCACGTCGGTGAGGTGGATCCCGACCACAGAATCCGAGTAGCTGCGAGCAAGATGCTCCGTCACGGTGGTGCCCCAGTCGCCGCCATGCGCTCCATAGCGTTCGTAGCCCAATCGCTGCGTCATCAGGGCCGCCCAGAGATCGGCGACCCGAAAGAGCATCCCCGCCTTCTCCGGTTTGTCGGAAAATCCATAGCCGGGCAGGCTGGGAACGACGACGTCGAAAGAATCCGCCGGATCGCCGCCGTACTCCGCCGGGTCGGTCAACATCGGGATGATTTTGGCGAAGCGCAGGAATGAATCGGGAAAACCATGGGTCAGGATGATCGGAAGCGGATTCTCGCCCCGCCCGCGCTCATGGATGAAATGGAGCCCGAAGCCGTCGATCTCGGTGCGGAAGTGCGCGAAGCGGTTGATGACCTCTTCCTGCTCCGCCCAATCAAATTTGCTTTGCCAATACTGCACCAGCGTTTTCAAGTACGCCAAATTCGTGCCGTAATCCCATTCCGCATCCTTGATTTCATCGGGCCAGCGTGTCTTCGCAAGACGTTGCTGCAAATCATCAAGCGTTTCCTGGGGCACCTGGACCTTGAAAGATCTCGTCGTCATTGGTTGTTCCTCGGATGTTCCTCATCATGATTGTGCGAGCATCTTTTTCTCGCTCTTCATCCTCGGTCATCAGCTCACCTCGCCGCTTTCCATCCCCAGCCGGATGAGCAGGTTCTGGAGGATGCGCGCGGTCAGGCCCCAGATCTGGCGGCGGCCGACGTGGTAGATGCGCAGCTCGCGCACGACGCCGTCGAAGTTGACCGGCCTTTCCTCGACCAGCTTGGGATCGGCGAAGGCGGAGAGCGGCAGGCTGAAGACTTCGGCGATCTCGCCGGCGTTCGGCGCGGCCTCGAAGGGGAAAGGGATGGCGCCGACGCAGGGGATGACCCGGAAGCCGGCCGGGCTCTCTTCTTCGTCGAGCGCGCCGAGCTCGAGCACCGTCGCCGGGTTCAAGCCGATCTCTTCCTGCGCCTCGCGGGTGGCCGCCGCCCAGGGATTTTCCTTGAGCTCGCGGCCGCCGCCCGCGAAGGCGATCTGGCCACGGTGGCTCGGCAGGTCGTCCGCCCGCTTGGTGAGGAGGGTCCACAGCTCTCCGGCGTCGACGTACAACGGCACCAGCACGGCTGCCTGGCGCAGGTCGCTTGGCAGGAGGCGCCGCGGCGGCGGCGAGGCCAGGAGATCCCGCACCTGGGTGATCCAGCTTCTGCGTTCCGGTTTCGGCTCCACGCTCAGGTCAATCCTCGGTTCCATCCTCAATGTTTTCGGATCAGATCCTGCACGGGCTCGATCTGCAGGCTGACCGGAATGGCGGGCATGCCGGGCAGTCGCAGGCGCAGCTTGTAGAGATAGTAGTCGTCTTTCGTCCACCACATCGGATGGACCGCCCGCGGCTCGCCGAGCGGCACGTCGAAGGTGATCGAGCCGTCGGGACGCAGGAGGGCGGGATGGAGAACGGCCGCGCCCGCTTCCAGCTTGACTGGCGCCTCGGGGCCGAATTCGCAGTAGACCCGCTCCAGGGGCCGCGGGCTGCCGAGCAGGATCTCGCCCTGCTTGTCGCCCACCAGGCGGAGGCTCGTCTCGCTGGTGCGGTAGACGTTGTGGTTGAGCATCTTGAGCCAGATGCCGTTCATCCCCACGTCCTGACCGCCCGGAATGTGGCTCTGGGTGGTCTCATAGGGGAGCCATCGGTGCGCGAAGGCGGAGACGTGGGCGTAGCGCCCGTCCTCGCCGATGGGAAAAGCCGTGGGGTGGGACCACAACGGCAGCAGGAACGGCGCGGCTCCGGCGGTGATCAGAACCGCGGCGAGCACGCCGGTCGCCGCGCGGAGAGGCCGCGCGGCCAGGAACCAGAACGCCGGGTAGAGCGGCAGGAAGTAGCGGTCCGCGATGGCGCCGCCGCCGCCGTAGAAGTTGAACGGCCGGATGAGGACGATGGTGAGCATCGCCGCTCCCACCGCGAACGGAATCGTCCACCGCCCTTGCTGCTTCCCGCCGCCGCGCCAGGCGAGGAAGCCGAGGAGGAGCGGCAGGAAGTAGGGCAGCACGCCGACGTTGCGCCCGGCGAAGAAGTAGAGCGTGTTCCAGCCCAGCAGCTTGGGATTGAAGCTCGGCTCGATGCCGCCTTCCTGCAGCCAGGCGGTGTTCCCCCACTTCTGGATGGAGATGTTCCAGCGGCTGGCCGGAAAGTCGACCTCCGGATAGCCGGTGCGCGGATAGAACCCCTGGCGCTCGCCGCCGTAGCCGCTCCAGTCGCCGCCCGCCGCATACTGGACGAGGGCGGTGATCAGGAGGAGGCCGAAGGCGCCGGCGAGGAGTCCGCCGAGCATCTTCCAGCGCAGAGGCTTTCCAGACGACCAGGCCGCCAGCGCGGCGGGGAGCAGGAGAGCGAGATAGCACGGCCGGAACGCGGCCGCGACGGCGAGCAACACGCCGGCCAGGACCCAGCGGAGGGCGGCGAGCCAGGGCCTGGGCTCGGGATCGCCCTCTCCATCGTTCCAGATCTGCGGCAGCGGCTTCCGCGCCGTCTCGTCACTCTTCGCGGGCCGCCAGTAGGCGAGCGCGAGACCGGCCGCCGTCGTCGCCAGCAGGAAGATGTCGGCGTGCACCCAGAAGGTGTAGGCGAAGGAGACCGAGGCGAAGACGGAGACCGCCACCCACAGCGGCGCGGCGTTGCCGATGCGGCGCTGGAGCGACCACGCGGCAAGGATCGCCGCCGCCGCCAGGAACAGCGCGTTGGCGACCAGGCCGCCGTTGACCGGGGAGAAACGCACGAACGGCGCAATGGCGAGCGCGTAGAGGAACGGCTTGCCGTAGGTGATGTGGATGCCGTTGTCGTGGCTTTGCAGGATCAGGCCGTCCGGCGGGCCGCCCCACTGCGCCACGAAGCGGTCGAAGTCCTCGCGCGAGTAGTGCAGGTCGAAGTCCCAGGCGAGGCTCGCGGCCTGCATGGCATAGGTCGCCTCGTCGCCGACCAGCGACGGCCGGCCGGTGCGGTCGAAGCGCACGGCGGCGATCAGGGTCGCGAGCAGGAGGCCGCCGAGGACGGTCCAGCCCACCACCGCGAGAACGGACGGCTTCAAACGTCTCAAAGATACCGCTCCCAGCGCGGTCCGCCGTATTTCGAGATCCCCAGGCCGCCGAACAGATGGGGCTCGATCCACAGGTGCGCGGAGCCGGGCGGTCCCGGCGGCCGGCGGACGTCGGCCTCGAACACGGCTTCCTCGCCGGGCGCGAGGTCGCGCGGCAGGGCGAGCCAGCGGCGGTTCGCGAGCAGGTCCTCGCCGTCGACGAACAGCTTGACGACCACGGCGACGCCGCCCGGTCCTCTCTCCCCCGCCAGCCAGCGGGCGAAGCCGCGGTTGCGCAGGCGGATGCGCAACGTGCGGCGCTCCCCCTCCGGCCACGGCAGCTCGGCGCCGGCGACGTCCATCTCGCCGTCCAGCTTGCCCCACGCCAGGCTCGACGGCGACGGAATTTCAGGTGCCTCTCCCAAATCGCCGGGCGGCGCCAGGTCCTGCCACTCCCGCACCGCCGCGATCACCGCATCGGCCGACCGTTCCGGATCGTGCCGGGTGCGCACGTGCTCGCGCGCCGCGGCGCCCATCGCGCGCAGCCGCTCCGGATGCGCCAGCAGCTCGCGCAGGCACGCCGCGAGGGCGGCCGGCTCGTCGTCCGTGCCCTCCTCGCCCAGGGGCACCCGCAGCGCCACCGTCTCCGGCAGATCGGTGAACTGCGCGTAGTCCGAAACCACGGCCGGGCGGCCGAGGGCCATCACCCGCAGCAGGGAGGCGGAGGTTTCGCCCGCCGTCGGATAGCGCAGATTGAGACAGAGATCGACCGCCGCGATCGACGCCTCGAAGTCTTCATACGGCAGGAAGTCGGTGAGATGCACCCGGTCGGCCACACCCGCCCGCCGCGCCTCGCCCACCAGATCGACCGCGGGAGACACCTCCCCGACCACTAGCAGATGCACCCGTTCGAGACCCGGCGCCGCCAGCGCGCGGACGACCGCGGCGGTCCGCTTGATCGGCGTCTGGAACCCGAACGAGCCGAGCACCGGCGCGCCTTCGGGAAGACCGAAGCGCCGCCGCAACCGCCGGCCGGCCTCCGGATCGGCCGGTGGCGGCAGCGGAATGCCCATGTCGATCGCGCGCACCCGGATCGCCGGGTCTTCCTCGGCGATCAGCTCCGCGGCCCAGCGGCTGTGCACGAGAACGCCGCGCTGCCGGCGCAGCAGAGTGCGGTGGGCCGGCAGGGCGAACACCGCCGCGTCGCCATACGCGCCCCACCGTTTGATCACCGCGGCGGCATGGCCCACCCAGCCGTGATCCCGGGTCAACCGCTCCACATAGGGAGCGAACAGGCCGCGCCCGAGGGTGACGTCGAGCAGCAGGTGATGCAGCACCACGTCGTGGAGCGTGAGCACCCCCGGCAGCCGCAGCGCCAGATCGACGACGCCGTCGTGATAGCGGTTGTTCCCCATCTGATAGAGAGGAATCCGGGGACCCTGCGCATCGTGGCCGGTCTCCACCGCCTCCACCAGCGGCCAGCGCGCCGCGACCTCCGGAGCCACCGGCTGACCGGGAAGATGGATCAAGCGAACATCGGCCCGCGTCGCGAGATGCGGCAGCAGATCGACGCTGTAGTCGGAGATTCCGGAGCGGACCGGTGGCAGCGGGGAGACATAGTCGATGCGGGCCGTTTCCCCCTCTCCCGGAGGAAGGGAGGGGGTGGGAGAGGGGGCCAGGGGGTGAGGGCCCACTCTAGACCACCAGGTCGTCTTTGCCCGGCACCGCCATCTGCCCCTTGAGCCAGGCTTCGATGAACGGATCGAGGTTGCCGTCGAGCACGCGGCTGGCGTCGCCGACCTCGGCGCCGGTGCGGTGGTCCTTGACCAGGCGATAGGGATGGAGGACGTAGCTGCGGATCTGGCTCCCCCAGGAGATGTCCTTCTTCTTCCCTTCGCGCTCGGCCTGCTCGGCGGCGCGCCTCTGCATCTCGCGGTCGTAGAGGCGGGAACGCAGGATCTTCATCGCCATCGCGCGGTTCTTGATCTGGCTCCGCTCGTTCTGGCAGGCGACCACGATGCCGCTGGGGATGTGGGTCAGGCGGACCGCCGACTCCGTCTTGTTGACGTGCTGCCCGCCGGCTCCCGACGAGCGGTAGGTGTCGACCCGCAGGTCCTTGTCGTTGACCTCGATGTCCACCGTGTCGTCGACTTCGGGGTAGACGTCCACCGAGGCGAACGAGGTGTGGCGCCGCGCCTGGAAGTCGAACGGGCTGATGCGCACCAGGCGGTGGACGCCGGCTTCGCTGTTCAGATAGCCGTAGGCGTTCTCGCCGCGCACCGCGAAGGTGGCGCTCTTGATCCCCGCCTCCTCGCCGTCCTGCCGTTCCAGCAGCTCGACCTCATAGCCGTGCTGCTCGGCCCAGCGCAGATACATGCGCAGCAGCATCTCGGCCCAGTCCTGCGACTCAGTGCCGCCGGCGCCGGGATGAATGGCCACGATGGCGTTCTTGTCGTCGTCCGGACCGGCGAGCTTGAGCTCCAGCTCCAGCTTGGTGAGGTCCGCGGTGAGCCGGTCGAGAAACTTGTCCATGTCCTCGTCGGCCACACCCTCCTCCAGGAGCTCACGCCAGACGGCGAGCTCTTCGGCATCGGAGCGGAGCTTGGTCAGGGTGTGCAGGCGCCGCTCGAGAGCGCGGCGTTGCTGCATGATGGTGGCGTTCTGCGCGGGGTTGTCCCAGAAGCCGTCCTGCTGCATCTGCCGGTCGATGTCCGACATCTGCTCTTCGAGGCCGGCTTCCTCAAAGATACCCCCGGAGATTGGTCAGTTGCTCGGCGAGCGTATCGATTCGTTGCTGGACGTCAGACGCGATCATGGGCGTTCTCCTCCGCCGGAACTATACCGCAACAGGCAGGGGTTCTATTCCCGGCGCCTCCGCAGGTACGACCCGAGAATGCCGCCCAGCGCCAGCAGCGTGCAGAGCAGCGGCACCAGCCAGGGGAGCCGAACGTAGGGGGTCAGCCCGGTTTCGCCCAGCACGCGCCCGCGGATGACGCCGTCCTGGAAGACGCCGATCTGGTAGCGCACGGAGCCGTCGGGATCGATCAGCCCGGAGACGCCGGTGATGGCGGCGCGCAGGAGGGTGCGGCGGTTCTCGGCGGCGCGGAAGCGGGCGGCGCGGAAGTGCTGCCAGGGAGCCCAGGTGTCGCCGTACCAGGCGTCGTTGGTGATCGTGGCGAGCAGGGTGGCACCGTGACGGGTGAGCGCCGCCACCTCGTCCGGGAAGACGATCTCGTAGCAGATCGCCATGCCGATCCTGTCGCGGCCCCAGGGGAGCAGCACCGTCTGGTCCGCCGGCCGGAACTCGCCGGCTTCGCGCGCCAGCTTGTCGACGAACCAGAACAGACCGCGGAACGGCACGTACTCGCCGAACGGCACCAGGTGGCGCTTGTCGTAGCGCTTGACCGCGCCGCCGGGGGAGACGAGGAAGGCCGAGTTGTAGTACGAGTCATCCACCTTCTCGGCCGAGTTGAAGAGCACCGAGCAGCCGCGGTCGGTCATCGCGCCCACGTCCCGCTCCAGGCGGTGGTCGTCTTCCTTGTCGTGGTAGAGATACGGCCAGGCGGCGCTCTCCGGCCAGACCACCAGCGTGCCCGGCTCGCAGTTGGCCTCGGACAGCTCGATCACCTTCTGGTAGTTCTGCAACACGGCGGCGGCGTCATAGGTCGCCAGGTTGGCGATGTTCGGCTGCAGCAGGCGCACCGGCACGCCCTGGCTCTCGATGTCGCTCGCCGCGGCGATCTCGCCCTCCGTGCGGCGCAGGCTCCAGCGCCCGGCCATCGGCAGGAGGAGCAGAGCGATCAGGAAGCAGACGACCGCCGGCTGCCAGCGCCGCCGTTCGATCGCCGCCGCCGCTCCCGCGCTGGTCAGCAGGACGAGGAACGAGACGCCATACGGGCCGATCCACGCCGCGAGCGGCAACGCGCCGGGGACGTCCACCCAGGCGTAGGCCGCCAGGTTCCAGGGGAAGCCGCCGAAGAGATAGGTGCGCAGCCATTCGAGCGCCACCCAGAGAGCGGGAAGCAGAAACAGGCGCGCCACAGGCCACCGCCGCCAGATCGGACCGCCCAGCCAGCCGAACACCGCCTGGAATCCGGCGAGAAACGCCGCCAGAAGGCCGGTCAGCGGGATCGCTACCGCCAACGGGAGCTTGCCGAAGGTGACCAGCGTCTGGGGAATCCACGACAGGGCGATCATCCAGCCCACGAAGCCGTGGATGAAGGCGAGGCGGCCGGAATCCTTGAACGAAAGGAGCAGCAAGAGCGGCGACAAGGCGACCCAGCAGGACAGGCCGAGCGGTGAGCGGCCGAAATGGATCGCCCAGATCGCACCGCCGAGCACGGCGAAGAGAACCCGGAAGACGAGCGGTTTCATTGGGCGCGGGCGGTGCGGGGCGGCGCAGCGCGCCTCACTCGGTCACCCAGGTGTCCAGCTTGTAGCCTTTCCGCACCTGCTCGGCCACCTTCTGGGCCTGGTCACGCGAGTCGAACGGGCCGATGCGGACCCGATACATGGTGCGTCCGGCCACCTCGACCGGCGACAGATAGGCCTTCTGGCCACCCCCCACCAGGCGGTCGCGGATACGCACGGCCTGATCCTTCTCCGCCGAGGAGAAGACCTGGATCACCACCTGGCCGGCCGCATGCGCCGGCTCGGCGGCGGCGTCCGCGGCTTTCTTCGGAGCACGGGCTGCCGGGGCCTCCTTCCCGGGTTTCGCGGCGACCTTCTCGGGCGCCGGCGCGCTGGCTTTCGGAGCCGGAGCCGGCGCCGGCTTCTGGTGTTTCGGCGCAATGGCGGGCGTCGGTGTCGGATTGCGCGGCGGGTTGCGCGGCGCGGCCTCGGTGTCTTCCCCGAGATCGTTTCCCAGCGTGGGATCCGTGCCGGCGGCCGCTGCCGGAGGGGTCACCTGGGCGGTGCTCTGTGCAGGCGCCGGAGCCGGAGCGGCCGGAGCGGGCTCGGGCGCTTTGGTCTCCGCGGCCTTGGCCCCCTTGCCCTTCTTGGTCTGGTCGAAGAACTGCAGCTCTTCGAGGTTTTGCCCTTCCTTCTTCTCCTCGGGCGGCGGCGCGTTGCGCACCATCTGCTCCGCGGCCAGGCGGGCGCCGCTCTCGCGGCCGATCCAGACGCCCGAGAAGAAGGCGGCGATCAGGCAGAGGAGGAGAAGGATGAAAGCGACGATCACCTGACCGTTGGTCAGGGCGATCTCGTAGTAGCTGGGCTCGTGAGAATTCGACACGTCGTTGGCTGCTCCGCTCACCATCTGCTTGTACGGTTCCTTCTCTACTTTTCCCGGCCGAGAAACGCCCGCATGAGCTCGATCGGCAACGGGAAGATGATCGTCGAGTTCTTCTCCGCCGAGATCTCGGTGAGGGTCTGCATGTACCGGAGCTGGATCGTCACCGGGTTGTCGGACATGACGACCGCGGCTTCGGCCAGCTTCGTCGAGGCCTCGAGCTCGCCCGAGGCGTGGATGATCTTAGCGCGCTTTTCGCGCTCCGCCTCGGCCTGCTTCGCCATCGCGCGCTGCATATCCGGCGGCAGGTCGACGTCCTTGACCTCCACCATCGACACCTTGATGCCCCACGGCTCGGTGTGCGTGTCGATGATCTCCTGGAGCTGCGCGTTCAGCTTGTCCCGCTGCGAGAGCAGCTCGTCGAGGTCGGCCTGGCCGAGGATCGAGCGCAGGGTGGTCTGGGCGAGCTGCTGGGTGGCGTAGAGGAAGTTCTCCACCTCGACCACCGCCTTCGCCGGCTCGACGACGCGGAAATAGAGCACCGCGCTCACCTTGACCGACACGTTGTCGCGCGTGATCACGTCCTGCGGCTGCACCGGCGCCACGAGGGTGCGCAGGGAGACCTTCACCATCGTCTCGAAGGGCCAGAAGATGAACACCAGGCCCGGTCCCTTCGGCGTCCGGGAGACCCGGCCGAGCCAGAAGGTGACCGCCCGCTCGTACTCCTTGAGGATGTTGATCCACCGCGACAGGATGAACAGGCCGATCGCCAGGATGAAGAAAAAGGGGACCGCGTATTCCATGGACGCCTCCTTCAGGCCGTCTCTTTGACTGTGTAGTCCCGGCCGTGCGGACGCACCGCCAGGGTCAGATTCCGCACTCCCACCACTTCGACAGTCTCGCCGGCGGCCACGGTCTCGTCCGCCACGGCGTCCCAGATTTCGCCATGAATGAGCACCTTGCCGCGCGGCGTGAGAGCGGTGCGCGCGGTGCCCAGCTCCTGCAACAGTCCTTCTCTTCCGGTGCTTACCGGCATGCGTTGCGCCCGGATGGCCAGGAACAGCAGCAGCCCGACGATACAGGCGGCGAACACCGTGAGGCTGATAATGACGCTCAAGCTCACCCGCAGGTCCGCGTCCGGCGTCTTGAACAGCATGAGGGACCCGATCACCAGCGAGATGATGCCGCCGGTCGCCAGCACCCCATGGCTCACCACCTTGATCTCGGCGATGAAAAAGAGCAGCGCCAGGAGGATCAAGGCGAGGCCGGCGGTGTTGACCGGCAGCACGTTGATGGCGAAGAAGGCCAGAATGATGCAGATCCCGCCCACCACGCCGGGCAGCACCGCGCCCGGGCTCATCAGCTCGAAGGTCAGCCCGAGGCCGCCCAGGGTGAGCAGGATGTAGGCGACATCGGGAGTGGCCAGGACGGCGAGAAAGCGGCTGATCCGCGACATCTCGATCTCATGCACCGAGGCGCCGGCGGTGTGCAGCGGCTGCGTCGCGCTCCCCCGCCGGATGGCGCGGCCGTCGATGGCTTTCAGCAGCTCGGGGATGCTGGGCACGATGATCTCGACGAGCTTCTGCTGCAGCGCCTCCTGGGCGGTGAACGACCGGCTCTTGATCACCGCCTCCTGGGCGAGGTCGACGTTGCGGCCGTTGCGGGTGGCGAGCGCCCGGATGTTGGCCGCCGCATCCTCCTCGATTTTCTTGCCCAGCGTCCCCTCGATGTCCTCACCCTTGCCGCCCACCGGATGCGCGGCCCCGGTGTTGGAGTTGGGAGCCATCGCCGCCACGTCCGACGCCATGAGGATGAAGAACCCGGCGGAAGCGCACTGCGCGCCGTCCGGGCCGACCCAGACGACCACCGGAATCCGCGAGCCGAGGATCGCCGTGGTGATCTCCCGCGTCGAGCTCAAGGAGCCGCCCGGCGTGCTCAGCTCGATGATCACCGCCGCCGCCTTGGACCGCTCGCCCTCGGCAATCGCCTCGCGGATGAACTCCGCCGACACCGGATGGATGACCGAGTCGACCCGGGCGAGCACCACCTCGCCCGCGGACGGCGCGGCAGCGGCGAGCAGCGGCAGGACGAGCGAGAGGCCGGCCAGGGCGAGCGCCACGGCCGCGGCCCGGCGGCGGGTGCCACGTCGGGAGAACCGGGAGAATTGGGAGAATCGGTGTGGGTCGAGCATGCTCGGTACTCGATTATAGCCCCACGGCTGCAAAAATGACGGAGTCGCCGCCGCCCGGGCCCTCACCCCCGCCCCTCTCCCAGCTCCCGCCACCCTTCCCCGGGAGAGGGGAGAAAAGCAACAACAAGAATGCAGGAGAAGTTTTTTCCTGCTGGTCTCCCCTCTCCCGGCGGGGGCGCGGGGGGAGCCGGGAGAGGGGCGGGGGTGAGGGCTCCTCACAACGGCAACACCATCACCTCCACCGTCACCTCGGGCAGGCAGCGGGCGTTGTCGCAGGGTTGGTAGGTCAGGTGGAGGCGGGCTTCGGGGGTGAGGGCTCCGATCTCGCCGGTGATCTCGACCGTGCCGTCGTAGACGGCGAGCGGCTCGTGGGAGAAGGTGGTGCTGGCCGCGATTCCCGGCGGATAGCGGAGGTTGCGGATCTCCGCGCCGTCCGGACGGAGGGTGGTCGGCATCAGGTAGTCGGCGGCCGCGGGATTCGCCTGGATGTGCCAGCCGGGATCGACGGTCACCAGCAAACGGAACGCGCGCCAGCCTTCCGCGTCCTCCGGTTCGAGATGGAAGACGGGGGTGACCACGGCTTCCGCCGCGTCCTCCAGCATGTGGGCGCCCGGCGGATTGGCCGTCCTCTCCTGCGCGGCCTGCACGTCGGCGTGATCCGCGGCGGTTCCCGCCTCGGCCACCTCGTGATAGCGCCGGACGGCGAGGAGCAGCATGCGCACCGCGTCGGTGTGGGTCTCGACCAGGGTCGCGAACGCCTTGAGCGAAGCCCGGGCCGCGGTGAGCCACTCCGCGTCGCCGGTGCGCGCCGCCAGCTCGAGCAGGTTGAGGGTCGCGACCGCGTTGCCGGACGGCGTGGCGCCGTCGAAGACCTCCTTGCTGCGGAAAAGGAGGTCCGGGCTCGCCGCGGCGACGAAAAAGCCGCCGTGCGGATCGCCCAGGCGCGCGGTCTGCTCGCGGGTCAGCTCGACGGCGGCCTGCAACCACCGCTCGCCGCCCTGCGCCCCCTGCGCACTATGGAGAGCGAGAAGGCCGCTGACCAGGAAGGCATAGTCGCTCAAGTAGGCGGTGATCTTGCCTTGCCCCTGCCGCCAGGAGTGCAGCAGCACGCCTTCGGAGCGCATCCGGGTCAGCACGAAGTCCGCCGCCCGGGCGGCGCGCTCCACGAAGGACGGCTCGCCGAGCAGCGCGCCGGCGACCGCGAGGCCGCGGATCAGCATGCCGTTCCAGTCCGCCAGGATCTTGTCGTCGGTGAGCGGCCGGTCGCGCCGGGAACGCGCCGCCAGGAGCTTCGCCTTGAGCGCGTCCACCTCGCCGAGCAGCTCCTCGACCGGCATGCGGCGGCTGGCGGCCAGATCCTCCAGCCGCTCGGGGACGTGCAGCACGTAGTGGCTGCCCTCGAAGAACGGCGGCCCGGCAAAGCCGAGGATCGGAGCCAGGAAGGCCACGTCCTCGTCGCCGAGCGCGGCGACGATCTCCTCGCGCGTCCAGACGTAGTAGGCCCCCTCATGGCCGTGGGTCTCGGCGTCGACGGCGCTGTAGAAGGCCCCCTCGGGCGAGGTCATCTCGCGCGCCACCCAGCCCGCGGTCTCGCGGACGACACGCGCCGCCTGGGGGTCGCCGGTCCGCGCGTGCTCCCTGGCGTAGATCTCCAGCAGGAAGCCGTTGTCGTACAGCATCTTCTCGAAGTGCGGGATCTTCCACTCGCGATCGGTCGCATAGCGATGGAAGCCGCCGGCGAGCTGGTCATAGATGCCGCCGCGGGCCATCTGGTCGAGCGTCGCGGCGAGCATCTTGCCGGTCTCCGCGTGGTCGCCGGCCATCTCCAGACAGAAATAGAGATTGGACGGCGTCGGGAACTTGGGAGCGCCGCCGAAGCCGCCCCACTGCGGATCGAAACGGCGGGCGAGCGAGCCCATCCCCTTCTCCGCCAGCACCGGATTCGGCGGCATCGCCGCCGGCACCGCCCGCTCTTCGAGGAAGCGGCGCATCGCCGTCTCCATCTCCTCGGACTGCGCCTCGACGTCCGACCGGCGGGTGCCCCACGCCTCGGAGAGCCCGTGCAGGACCGCGCCGAAGCCGGGCCGGCCGTAGCGGTCGTCCGGCGGGAAGTAGGTGCCGGCGTAAAACGGCTTGAGGGAAGGAGTCAGGAAGACCGAGTTCGGCCAGCCGCCCTGGCCGGTGAGGATCTGGGTCGCCGCCATATAGATCTCGTCGAGATCCGGCCGCTCCTCGCGGTCCACCTTGATGCACACGAAGTCGCGGCTCATCTGCTCGGCGATGGCGGCATTGGAAAACGACTCCCGCTCCATGACGTGGCACCAGTAGCAGGTCGAATAGCCCACCGAGAGAAAGATCGGCTTGTCCTCCTGGCGAGCCTTCGCCAGAGCCTCCTCGCCCCAGGGGTACCAGTCGACGGGATTGTTCTTGTGCAGCAAGAGATACGGGCTGCTCTCGCCGGCGAGGCGGTTGGTCGGACCGGACGCGTGTTCGCTCATGGCTCTCTCCTCCCCGCCCCGGATTGTAACCGCCTCGACCGTCAACTCTTCGCGAGCTTCTTCAAGCGGTCGATCTCGGCACGTCCGCTGGCGAGGGCGGGAAGGGTCGTCTCTTCGGTTTGACGCTGCTCTTCAGAAAGAGGAGAGAGCCACGCTTCGGCGAGTTGGCCGCGACGAACCGTGTGCTTCACTTCATTGCGAAATCTGTTCTTGAAGTTGGCTTGCTCGTCGAGATCCCGGATGCCGCAAAGCCACAAATTCCAGGTTTCGACGTTGCGCGATGGGACGCAGACTGCAATGCGATCAGGCTTCTTCGTACTGAAGCCTGCCTTATGCAAGATTCCTTGAATCTCTGCGAGTCTTCTTTGAAAGCCGGCTTGGTCGCCGTCGACAACCACAAGCAGCCCGACCGCTTCTGTGGAGTGTTGCCGGACGTATCTGGCTTCTTGCTCAAGACGCCCAAATACGAAGGTGAATCCTCCATTCGGCTTCCCGCGTACGACGCGGACGCGAACACTACGCTTCCTGAACAACTTCTCCAAGATTGGACGGAAGAGCAGCTCGTGCTCCTCATCCTCGCAGAGCAAAACAAACCTGAGCCGATGTCTCAAACTATGCCCCGCGGGCAATGAGCTCGGACAGCTTGAGCTCGGCCGGCCCATCAGGCTCGTACGGGCGCGCAATCACGGGCCCGGAGGGACGTTCGAAGCGCCAGATCGAGTCGACCGCAAGGTAGTCAATGACCTCGGGATGGTGAGAGATGATGAGCGCTTGCCCGCCCTGATCCTCAAGAGAATCACGGAGCACTTGAAGCCAAGGCTGGATCTCTGGGAGGGAGATGAAGTTGTCCGGCTCGTCGAAGCAGAGAACGGAGCCGCTGTGCAGGTGACCGAACACAACCGCATACAGCATGGCCAGGACACGCTGTCCTTCGGACAGGTCCAACAGCGTAAGCTCGGCCTTCTCTTTCCCTTCCCCAAAGTCGGTCAGGAGGATCTTCCCCTCATCAAGTGTCTTGAACCGAAAATTGCGGAACCCTGGAATGGCTTCGCGGAGGCGTTCTTCAAGAGCCGACCGTGCGTCCGGCCGTTCGGCATTCAAGTAGTCATAGAAGGCCGCGAAGTTGAAGCCGTGCCGGGCCAGGAAGGGAGCATATTGCTTCGATACCAAGTCGATCGCAAACGGATTCGGCTGGATGATCCAGAGCCCGGCGACGAGCTCTTTGAACCTCGCCAGCCGGCCGAGTCGGCTGACGCGATCCGTTTCAAGGTTCATCAGGTACGACTGGTCCGCACGGAAGGGAAAGACTGAGCTCCGCGAATGATCGTCGTAATGAAGATGGACCTCCCCATCCGAGAAGCGATACAGCGGCTGTCCCTCGACGTTGACGCTCTCCGACCGAATGTGCGGCTTGTCGTGTGTTCTTTGGGGATGCTGGATTTCAAGGGCGTACCGATAGGTGGCTCCATCTGCCTCGAAGTCCAGCTCGAACCGCTGCACCTCCCGCGACTCCCACTTCGTCCGCGTAAAAGCAAACAGCTCGGTCGAGGACCTTCCGAGGACGATCAGGTCGCGTAAAGCTCCGAGCACATTGAAGATGCTGGACTTGCCGCTCCCGCTGTCGCCGAGCAGCAGGCTCAACCGGCTGGGTCGGAGCTCGAAGTTCACCAGGGCGCGAAAGTTGTCGGCGAAGACGCGTGTCAACACGACGACATCGTATACCACGGCCAACGTTCCTGGAGAACCGGCCGGTCTCCTTCGTTCGACCGTCACAGCACTGCGCACGACCCACAGAGCACTACGTCCGACCATTACAGCACTACGCGCGACCACTACAGCATTGCGTACGACCACCACAGCACTGCGTCCGACCATCACAGCACTTCGTGCGACCATCACAGCACTACGCACGACCGCAACAGCACTGCGTACGACTGTCACAGCACTTTGCACGACCGTCACGCCCTTGCGTGCGACCATGACGGCACTGCGCTCGACGGTGACGGCACTGCGTGCGGCAGCGACGGCACAACGTGCGGCTGTGATGCCACGACGCACGACCCTCACGGCACGACGCGCGACCGTGACGCCACTGCGCACGTCGCCTGGGGCCGGCCCGGTTGCCACTGCGCTGCGAAGGGACTACGATCAGCCCGGGGTGCCCGCCCCGCCCCGCAGTCTTCTCCGTAGCGCTTGACAACCGTCCGCAAGGAGATCCTCCCATGCCACTCATGTCTGCAAAATCGCGATCGACGCACGGCGTCCTCCCGATCACCGGCTTGCTTCTGGTCTCCGTTCTTCTCCTGGCTCCCCGGCCCGGCCACTCCGCGGATCCCAAGACCGCACCGGCGGCACCCTCTGCGGCGGCCTCCGCCATCGCCGACCAGGTGATGACGGCGCTGGGCGGCAAGCCGGCCTGGGATGGGACGCACTACCTCCGCTTCACCTTCGCCGGCCGCCGCACGCATCACTGGGACAAGTGGACCGGCCGCCACCGGCTGGAGGGGACGACGCAGGACGGCAAGAAGTACGTCGTGCTGGAGAACATCAACACCCATGAAGGACAGGCCTGGCTGGACGGCAAAAAGGTCGAGGGCGACGAGCTCAAGACGTGGCTCGACCGGGGCTACGGCGCCTGGGTGAACGACACCTACTGGCTGCTGATGCCTTACAAGATGAAGGACCCCGGGGTGAACCTCGAATCCGCCGGCACCGAGCAGATCGACGGCAAGACCTACGACAAGCTCCATCTCACCTTCGGCAAGGTGGGGCTGACCCCGGGCGACCAGTACTGGGCGTACATCAACCGCGACACCCATCTGATGGACCGCTGGGCCTACCTCCTCCAGGACCAGCCGCGCGACGCCGCTCCGACGGCCTGGCTGTGGCAGGGCTGGCACAAGGTCGGCAAGATCATGCTGGCGCCGGACCGGACCCAGGTAGGCGCCGACCGCAAGCTGCCGCTGGCGGACCTCGCGGTCTTCGACACACTGCCGGATGCGGTCTTCACCTCCCCGGACCCGGTCGCCGCGGAGGCGCCGAAGCCGAAGAAGAAGTGAGCGTCGACGTAACGTTTACCTTTGCGCATAAGCCTAATCTGATTTGGAGCGACCAACCAAAGGAGAACTGAATGAGAACAGCTCACATCCTTCGACTCCAGCTTGCAGGTCTTGCCATTCTCGCCGCCATCCTGCTCCCCGCCGCTGCCAACGCGCAGCCGTTCGGGACCTTCCTTCTGCTCAACGGCCCGACGTCGGGCTACGTGGACGTCCCCAGCAGCTCCGCCCTCAATCCGACCGGCGCCATCACCATCGAGGCCTGGGTCAACGTGACCGATGCCGACGGCTGCAGCAGTATCATCGGCAAGGACTGGCATGTGTCGTGGTGGGTCGGAATCTGCGGTACGACGCTGCGCTCCTATCTCAAGGGGAGCGCCACGCAGGTGAACGGCGGCGTCCTCAACCCCGGCGAATGGAACCACATCGCGGTGGTCTATGACGGGGTCCAGCGCCGCCACTACGTCAACGGCGAGCTGGTCACGACGCACAACGAAACGGGAGCGCTCCCCGCGAGCACCGCCGACTTGCAGATCGGAAGCGATTTCAACTGGGCGCATACGCCCGCCGGAACCATCGACGAGGTGCGCCTGTGGAACGTCGCCCGCACCCTGACGCAGATCCGCGCCGGCATGAGCGGTCTCAGCGGTGTCCAGCCGGGCCTGGTGGCGCTCTGGCCGCTCAACAACAACACCAATGACGTGGTGGGCGGACACAACGGAACGCTGGTGGGGAGCGCCACGTACGGCTTCAACGGCACGGGCCCGAGCTGCGCGCCCGCCGCGTCGAGCACCGCCCTCTGCCTGCTCGACCGCTTCCTGGTCAAGGTGAAGGACCGCGTCGGGGCGCAGTCGAACGCCGAGGCGGCGGCCAACGTCGTGCCGGTGGCGAACCCCGGCTCGGGCCTCTTCTGGTTCTTCGGCCCCGACAACTGGGAGGTGATGGTCAAAGCCCTCAACGGCTGTGGGCTCACCAGCACCTACTGGATCTTCTCGGCCGCGACGACCAACGTGTTCTACCGCATGGACGTCTACGACTACCACACCGGCACCCAGAAGATCTATTTCAACTACCCCGGTCCGCCGGCCCCGGCGGTGACCGACACGAACGCTTTCGCGACCTGCCCATAGCTGCCCAAAGCCGCTTTCGCTCGCGGCCTACGGTTGCCGCACCGCGATCAGATCAGGCTGCCCCGGCCGGCTCACCGTCAACGAGCCGGCCGGCCCATCCTTCCGGTCGAAGCTCATGGTGACTCCCGGCGGCGCCCCTTCCAGCCGGAAACGGGTCGGCGAGACCGCCACCAGGAGGGCCGGCTCGCCGGCCACGGTCGCCCGCAGGCGGTTCTCCAGCAGCTCGATCTGGATCGTCACACCCTCCTTCACCGCCGCATAGGTCCCCACCAGCGGCTCCAGCTCGGCCCGGCTGAGCGTGACCGCCGGCTCGCCCGCGCTCAGCACGAACGGCGGCCGGTCCATCTTCGCCACGCAGGCGGTGTCCAGACCGTCCACCGCGCCGCTCTCGATCAGCTTGCCGATCAGGCCGAAGAGGCATTCCTGCCCTGTCATCCCGTTCAAGCCGTGCCCTCCGCCGGGCACGATCACATGGCGGCTGTGGCGGAGCGATCCGGCCACCTTCGCGCCGTCGCTCGCCGGAGTGACCGGATCGAGCTGGCCGGAGATGAGGAGGCTCGGCACGTCGGAAACCACGGGAGCCAGGAACGTCTCGCCGAGATGGGCGATCGGCCAGCCTTCACAAGCGGCCCGCTGCTGGCGGATGCGGAAATCGCCGAGGAACGTGCCGGCCACCGCGGCCGGAATGTCCCCCTCCTCCACAAAGGCCACGTCCTCGGCGCAGGTGACGGAGAGGAAAAAGCCGTCGGAGAGCGAAGTGGCGCCGCCGCCGAAGGTGAGAGCCGCTTCCGCCAGCGGTCCGAAGTCGCCCTGCGCCGCGCGATGGACGGCGAACGGGAGCTGCGCGGACGCCGACGGGACGTAGAGCATGTAGCGCAGCGTCTGGGCCACGCCGTTGCGCGACAGCTTGATGGTGAACGGCTTCGCGGTCTGCGGATCGGTCAGCTCGGCGCTCACCGGCTCGCGCGCCGCGCGGTCGAGCACGGCGGCGATCTCTTCCTTGACCTGGGGGAACGCGCCGGCGCAGGCTTTGTCGGCCGCGCACGTGGCGATGAGCCCGTCCAGCGCGTTCTGTGCGCTGCGGGCGAAGAAGAGCGGCGAACGGTCGAACGTCGGCACCACCCCCATCATCGTGGCGGTGCGCACCTGATCCGGATGGCGGCGCAGAAAGACCAGGACGGCCCGCGTGCCGTAGGAGCCACCCATGACGTTCACCTTGCCGTAGCCGAGGGCGGCGCGGATCTCGTCCACGTCGTCGATCGCGTTGCCGGTGGTGTATTGCGCGAG
>DATARD010000124.1:0-25193 GCA_036264355.1 Thermoanaerobaculia bacterium | reverse complement strand
TGCCCTTTCCCAGCGTAGTCTGCTGGGTCGGGGTGATCGGAAAGGAGAGGAGAGTTCGCTATCCGTGTTCTGACAGTGATAGGTATGGAGGACCGCCGATCAATCGGCAAAACCTTGGATGCAGTGCGCCAAGGTTCATGGTCTCTGGTCTCGGGCGAACGGACCCATCTTCCGACCCTCTTGACAAAACACTCTAACATGCCTCGTCGGTCTGAGGCGGAGCCTCGTTAGGCATTGCCGATCGCGGTGACAGGGACTTGAGACTGGTCCACGGTGGAGCCCTCGACCGATTTCTCCAAGGGCATGCTCTGCGGCAATCTGTCCTGAAGTCGGTGTTGAAGACGCCGATCCACGATCGATTGGGGGGAGAACCGCAGGCTGCGCTCGGCGAGATCGAGAAGGTTTTCGACAAGAAGGGCTTACCGAGCCCGATACGTTTAGGTCTCGTCGGAACCCCCGGCGTGTCGCTGGCCGCAAGTGTCGGTCTCACGATCGGCGACCGTGACGAGACGGCGCTGCCGCTGACTTCCTGGGGCACCGGAACACGGCGACTGGCCGCCTTAGAGATCGCAGCTCTCGGTGTATCCCACGGTGCCATCGCCGTCGTCGACGAGCCCGAGACCGGGCTCGAGCCCTACCGGCAGCGTGTGTTCATAGCCGACATCCAGGGGCAAGCCGGGCGACAGGCCTTCGTCACCACCCACGCACCGGCCATCATCGCTGCGGGTCTCTCAACTGGTGCCGTCCTCTGGAGGATTAATCGCCTGCCTTTCGCTTCCAAGTCTGTTCAAAAGACCGTTCTACGGGGCGACACTCCGCCTCAGCAGCAGGCTGCGTCGATCGAAGGTGTGCCGCCAAAACCATCCCACTGCCTGTGTCAGCTTTCGTCCAGCGAGATTGTGTCCATGGGAAAGACCCAGGCCGAAGCCTTGGTCGCTCGAATGCCGGTCGTCTGCGAAGGCGTAACGGAACTTGGGTTCGCGACAAAACTGCTCCTGAATCGCTTCGGTGAGGCCTTTTCTAGTAGAGGCATCTTCTGCGTCGACGCTGGTGGCCACGACCGATCTTTGGCAATAGTGAACGCCTTCATCCGGGCGGATTTTCAGGTTGGGGCCGTTGTGGACGACGAGGGCCGCAAGCCCGGCAGTTGGGCTGCGATCGCCAAGAAAGCCGTACTGCTCCGCTGGGACAACGGTGCGTCCTTGGAGAAGGCAGTATTTTCTAGCCTTTCAGATGAAGATCTCGTGAAAATACCGGTTTGGGCGGAGGAAGCGACAGGAAGGGAAGCTAAACATTTCTGCGCCGAAATTCGCAGAGCACTCGGGGAGCAAGAAAGATCCAAGCCCATTGAGACGATGTTCATGGAAGCCGGCCGGGTAAACTTTCTCGCAAAGGTTTGCGAAATTGCCTGTCCCACGGCCAAAGAAGGCAAAAAGGCAAGGGGCTGGTTCAAGGCCTTCGATGGCGGCTACCTTCTCGCAGAGAAGCTCTTAGGAATCGTTCCCAGGCCAAAATTGTTCGAGAAGATCGATGTGTTTCTCCAGGGTGTCGAGGACGCTACACTCACATGACCTCTATCTTGCAGGACAAGCTGCATTCACAAGCCCCTGTGGTGGTTGTAGAAGCGCCGGGAGGTTGCGGAAAGACTTGGACCGCAGCGCAGTTCGCCAAGGAAATGTCGGCGCGATTGATGTCTGGGCGGGTTCTCCTGTTGTCCCACACCCATGCCGCCTGCGGGCAGTTCCAAAAGCGCTGCCATGGCCCAGGTTTGAGGGTGGATGTAGAAACCTGCGACAGCTTCTGCCTCAAGATCGTGGCGCCTTACGCGCGGGTATTGGGTCTACCGCACCCATTGGAACTTTACCTGGGACGGGAGCCGGCCGGCGTGCCGTTTTCCGTCTTAAGCGAAAAGGCCGTCGAACTGTTGAGCCGATCACCAACGATCGCACGCACGATCGCTGAATGCTATCCGACTATCATCCTTGACGAGCATCAGGACTCCAGTAACGCCCAGCACAAAATGATCATGCTATTGCGCGAGATCGGCTTGGCCAAGCTCAGAATATTTGGCGACCCCATGCAGGCGATCCATGCAGGGGCTGGCGATGACCAAATCAACTGGTCGGCCGTGGCGGCCGCTGCCGACGAACGTGGCACGTTAGTCACACCGCATCGTTGGAGAGACTGCCCCGAGTTGGGCGATTGGATCATGGAGGCGCGGACTCAGTTGAAGGCGGGTAGCCCGGTGGCTCTGGCTGGTACGCCAGATTCTGTCAGGGTTCAAACCGTCGTCAACTTAGCGGGTCGTAACCGGATTCGGGACCCAAAGGCAACAAGCAAGCTCATGAAAGATTTTTCACGCCGCGGTTCGGGCACCGCCGCTGTGCTCGTATTCCTGAGTCCAATGACCAAGAGCCTTGCGGCAGTCACAGGCTGGAGTGCCAGCGTCAATGAAGGTGCGGTCCTTGAGCACATGAATCCACTGCTGGCGGCTTGCGAAAATCATCCGGGCGAACCTGGCCATCTATCCCATGCCTTTCTCGATTTTCTTGGGGAAGTTGGAGTGGGCTTGACAGAGTCCCTGAAGGTCGGCCTGAAGCGGCGCTTGGGCGCCTCGATCGATTTGAACCGGACGGGTCACATGCAAAGAGCTTGGTTGGAGCGCTTCCAGCCGATCTACGAGTCGCCCGATCATCGCGGTTTGGCACGAGCGATGCGCCAACTTCACGCCACGCCGACATCGGCCTATATCGTGCGATTGCGCGACCACGCTTGGTCCCTTCGGTCGCTAGAAAGGGCTGATGATCCCCGAGCTCAACTTGCAGTCCTCGGGCGCTTGCGACGGCGGCGCGCTCTTCCAGAATACGCGATAAGTACTATCCACAGGGCGAAGGGGCTCGAGTTCAGCCGTGTCTTACTGTGCCCCGTCGATGAGAATCAGTACCCGTCAAGTTCACTGGGCGCTCGGCTGCTCTATGTGGCCTTAAGCCGCGCGCGGATGTCGCTGGATCTCATTCTCGATAGCGCCGCCCCTTCAGGCCATGTCCGGCCCTAATTTAGCGCCTCTCCCTCCGCGAGCCCAATTACTGCTGAAACCCAGAATGCAATCTGGCGACCTTAATCAGCGTTCTCGAGAAGTTTGAGAATTCGACGTAGGGTTCGCGCGTAGGGGTTCAAGCCACACGGTCAAACGCTGCCCAATTAAACAGCGGGTCGAACGACGGGCCCGGTTTTCTGAGTCCGGCCTCGTGAGACGAACAACGCCGCCAAGGGGCTGGCCGCAGCTTTTTTCTGGACGTAGAGAATTTGCTCTTCAGGGGACATCGCCGCCATCTCGGCGCTCAACTGATCACGCAGCCGCCTCATCATCTCGACGGAATCAAATTTCTTCGTCTTGGGGTTCATCTTGCAATACCTCCTGAGGGCTTCGAATCTCCAGCAGAGGGTATCCCTCTCGAAGATTCACGGAATTGTACTTGTGTATCCGAGAAAGGTTCACGATATGCTTGAAGTTCCAGCTCACGAGAACGTCCACCTGTGCAACCGTGGCTAGAGCGATGTGCTGAGCATCTGCGATCATGCGCGGCGGTAACGCCCCCTGCCGCCAATATTCTTCGGCGAGCCGCGTCACCTCATCGTTCAGTGCCACATACTCCATGTTGACTGGATCGATGTCTCTCAGGATGGCTTGCACGCGAGCAGGAGCCCCTTCCAACTCAGCAACTGTTACATCGGAGAACACGATGATAGCGTCACCGGACAAGAATCGCTTCATCAGGCGGGTGGATGGCCCCTTGAACTCTTCATCTTCGCAGCCGCCGATCACGGAGGTGTCGACGTAGATCCGCGGACGCTTACTGCCCATTGCCTTCCCAATCCAACATTGTCGTAGCGATCTGTTTCACCCCGAGCCGCTCTCCTTGGACAAAGGTAGCACAAGAGCTGTTCTTCGTCTCCCAGAGGAGCGGACGCGAGTCACCACCCTTCCCCCGCCCAGATCCTCCCATCTCGCGGGGCTCGCCCTCAGGATGACCTTCGGGGAGCCCGTCGCGATCCGGCTCGTCAGAGCTTCAACACCATCTTCACCATGTCGTGCTGATTGCCATCCGGGTCCGTTCCGTAGCCGGGGACGGTGTAGCTCGTGAAGCCGAGGTCGGTCAGGGTGTGGACGGCGTCGGCTTCGAGGTCGGAGATGAGCATGCAGGTGAGGTGGCGGAGGCCATTGCCGCGGGCGATGTCAATGAATTTGTGGATCAGGGTGGTGCCCAGGCCGGCTCCGCGGTAGTCGGGGTCGATGAGCCATTTGATGCGGCCGACGAGACGGAGAGGGCTGCCGTCGCGGCGGTGCAGGGTGGCGTCGGCGACGATTTTGGTGCCGTCGAGGGCGAGGAGGGGGAAGACTCTGGAGTAGTCGAGCTCGCGGCCCCAGGACTCGATCAGCGCCTTGTTGTCGATGCGGTCCCAGGCGAAACGGCGGACGGCGTCCGGCAGGTGCTGGAAGAAGTGGAAGAGGGCATCGACGTCGTGCTCGCTGAAAGGACGAATGAGGAGGCGGCGTCCGTCGCGGAGGACGACCTCCTGGGGGAAGCGTTCAGGCATACGAGAGTCCTCCGGAAGAGAAGCAAAAAAGATCGCCCGGAGCGTAACACAGGCGACGCCCGAGGGCTCCAGGCGATATGCTACGCCGCATGAGTGAACGCGTGTGGGAGGAGCTCTCCCGGACGCTGCGCAGTAGTGCGCCTTATCGGTCCCTGCTTCAGGGGCTTGGAGACGTGGTGCGCCTGCCGGTGCCGGCGGCGGCTTGGATGGGCGAGCTGTTGGCTCGCGATCTCCGCCGTCCTCTTTTGGTGGTGGTGCCTCGCGAGGCGGACGCTTTGGCGTGGATCGAGGCGGCGCGGCTGTTCGCGGAGACCGGTGGCGAGGAGCGGGTGGTGTATTTTCCGGCGCCGTCTCTGACGCCCTATCAAGAGGCCGAGACGTCTCTGCTGGTGCGGGCGCAGGAGTCCGTGGCATTGGACCGGGTGGGCTCCGGGGTGGCGACGACGGTGGTGGCGACGCCGCGGGCGCTGTTCCGGCGGCTGCCCCGGGCGGCAGATTTCGCGGCGGCGGTGCGGGTGGTGCGGCCGGGACAGGATCATCCGCCGGAGGAGCTTACGGAGCATCTGGTGCGTTTCGGGTTCCGGCGGACGGACCTGGTCTATGAGGTGGGCGACTTCGCGGTGCGCGGCGGCATCGTGGACTTTTTCCCGCCGGGCGAGGATTCGCCGGTGCGGCTCGACCTGTTCGGCGATACGGTGGAGTCGATCCGCTGGTTCGATCCGCAGTCGCAGCGCTCGGAGGACACGCTCGATTCGGTCCGCATCCTTCCTCTCTATCTGTTCCCGGGCGGCGCCGCGGAAGCGTCGCGGCTGGCCGGGCTGCTCGCCGGCGATGGGGATTTGAGCGCCGACTGGGGTCCGGACGCCATGGAGCTGCTCGAGGGGCTGCGGTCGCGCGGCGGATTTACCGGGTGGGAGAACTATCTGCCGCTCCTCGCCCAGGAGACCGTCGGCTTGCAGGAGATCCTCGCCGCGCCTCTGGTGCTGGCGGTGGACCCTCCGGCTCTGGAGATCGAGGTGACGCACCATGCCGAGCGGCTGGAGGGCGACTTCGACGCGCGGCGCTCGCACCGCCGGCTGGCGGTGCCTCCCGAGGCTTTGGAGCAGCCGGCGGAGCGGGTGCGCGAGGTGCTGGAGGCGGCGGACGTCCGCCTGGGCGATCTGGTGGTGCGGACCGGCAAGGGCGGCGGGGCGGATTTCCACGGCACGCTGACCGATCTTTTTCATGGTCAGCTTCCGCGTTTTCCGCAGGAGGTGGCCACCGCCCGGTCGCGCGGCGAGCGGTGCCTGGTGGTGGTGTCGCCGGCGCATCGGCGGAAGATGGAGGAGCTGCTGGAGGGGCGCGACGTCGTGCTCGGCCGCGGCGGCGTGGAGCTGGTCACCGGCGAGCTGGCGCGCGGCTTCCGGCTGCCCCCGGCCGGCGTCGCGGTGTATGGCGAGCAGCAGCTCCTCGCGGCGCAGGCGAAGCTGCAGCGGCGGACGTCCAAATCCCGCTTCGGGCCTTTCCTGTCCGGTCTGCGCGATCTCAAGGTCGGCGACTACGTGGTGCACAGCGATCATGGCATCGGCCAGTTCGTGGCCCTGCGCGCGGTGGGCCGCGACGGCGACGGCCTGGGCGGCCTGCCGCCGGTGCTGCGCGATCTCGCCGAGCAGGCCGCCGCCGCCAGCGCCGCGACGGAGGTGATGGAGATCGCCTATGCCAGCGGCAAGCGCCTCCTGCTGCCGCTGAGCCGGCTCGACCAGGTGCAGAAGTACAGCGGTATCGAGGGGGTGGCGCCGCGCCTCGACCAGCTCGGCGGCTCGTCGTGGAACCGCACGAAGAGCCGGGTGAAGACCAGCATGCGCGACATGGCGGCCGAGCTGCTCAAGCTCTACGCCGAGCGGCAGATCGCCCGCGCGCCGGTGATGCCTCCGGACACCGACTGGCTGCATCAGTTCGAGGCCGCGTTTCCGTATGACGAGAGCCCGGACCAGCTCGAAGCGATCGCGGTGATCAAGGAGGATCTGCAACGCGAGCGGCCGATGGACCGCCTGCTCTGCGGCGACGTCGGCTACGGCAAGACCGAGGTCGCCATGCGCGCCGCGTTCAAGGTGGTGGACGGCGGCTTCCAGGTGGCGGTGCTGGCGCCGACGACGATTCTGGCGGACCAGCATCTGGAAACCTTCCGCAAGCGCTTCGACGGTTTTCCGGTCAATATCGAGATGATCTCCCGCTTCCGCTCGCCGCAGGAGGTGAAGGAGGTGCGCAAGCGGCTGACCGAGGGGAAGGTCGACGTGCTGATCGGCACCCACCGGCTGTTGTCGAAAGACGTCCAGATGTCGCGGCTCGGCCTGGTGATCATCGACGAGGAGCAGCGTTTCGGTGTCGCGCAGAAGGAGCGGCTGAAACAGCTCAAGAAAGACGTCCACGTGCTCGCCATGTCGGCGACGCCGGTGCCGCGCACCCTCCAGCTCTCGCTCGCCAACGTGCGCGACATGTCGGTGATCGAGACGCCGCCCAAGGATCGCATGGCGGTGGAGACGGCGATTCTGCCGTTCCGCACCGAGCTGGTGCGCGAAGCGGTGCAATTCGAGATCGAGCGCGGCGGACAGGTTTATTATGTCTACAACCGGGTGGAGTCGATCGACAAGATGCTGACGTTCCTGCGCGATACGGTGCCCGGCGTCCGGGTGACGGTCGGCCATGGACAGCTCGAGGAGGCGGAGCTGTCGAAACGCATGCACGCGTTCACGCGCGGCGACTTCGACGTGCTGCTCGCCACCACGATCATCGAAAACGGCATCGACATCCCGAACGTCAACACCATGATCGTTCACCGCGCCGACCGTTTCGGCCTGGCTCAGCTCTACCAGCTTCGCGGCCGGGTGGGGCGGAGCAACCAGCTCGCGTATTGCTACCTGCTGGTGCCGGAGGACCGGGTGCTGTCGGAGCAGGCGCGCAAGCGGCTGGCGGCGATCCGTGAGTTCACCGATCTCGGCGCAGGCTTCCGCATCGCGGCGCGCGACCTGGAGATCCGCGGCGCCGGCAACCTGCTGGGCGGCGAGCAGAGCGGACATATCAATGCGGTGGGGATCGAGACCTATCTCAAGCTGCTGGAGGACACCGTGCGCGAGCTGCGCGGCGAGGCGGTGGACGAGGCGCCGTCGGTGAACATCGACCTGCCGGTGCCGATGTCGATTCCGACGGATTATGTGGACGACGCCAACCTGCGCATGGACATCTACCGCAAGATCGCGGCCTCGGAGCAGCCGGAGACGGAGATCGTGGCGGAGCTCACGGATCGTTTCGGGCCGCTGCCGCCGGCGGTGATGACGCTGATCGAGGTGGCGGCGCTCAAGCGCACGGCGGAGTCGCTCCGCGTGCAGTCGATCTCGTCGAAGGGGAACGAGCTGATCATCCGTCTGCGCCGCGATGCGCGGGTCGACGTCGAGCGGCTGATCGAGCTGGTGTCGAACCAGCCCGGCGCGAGCTTCAGCCCGACCGGCGTCCTCACCCTGACGGCGGCGGGCGGCCGGCAGATGCTCGACATGGCGCGGCAGACGCTGGCGGCGGTGGGGGCATGACCTCACGTTCATGGCACTCCGCGGGAACGGCATTCGCAGCCCTCCTCCTGCTCGGCGCCTGCCGGCCGGGCAAGCCGCCGGCGCCGGACGTGGTGGCGCGGATCGGCGAGACGGAGGTGCACTACTCCGAGTTCGAGGGCTACCTGGCGCGCACCGCGGGCGACGGCGAGAACGTGCTGGCGAGCGACGTGCTGTCGCAGCTTTTCGATCAGTTCCTGGACGAGGAGCTGCTGGTGCGGAGCGCGGCCGACCGCGGCCTGGTGAAGACGGAGAGCCTGACCGGCAAGGAGGCAGGGCCTGGAGCGCGGCGGCGGGCGATCGACGAGCTGCTGCACGCCGACGTCAAGGCGCAGCCGAGCGACGCGGAGATCGCGGCCTATTACGCGGCCCACCGCGACGAGTTCGCGCGGCCGGAGCGCGTGCGCCTGCGCCAGATCCTCACCGAGGACCGGGCGACCGCCGAGAAGGCGCTGCGCGAGCTGGCCGCCGGCGCCGACTTCGGCCGCCTGGCCGACAAGCTGTCGCGCGATCCCGGCGCCAAGTCGGGCGGCTATCAGGGGGAGCTGTCGCGCCAGGACCTGCCGCCGGCGTTCGCCGACCTCATCTTCGCCCTCCAGCCCGGGCAGGTGAGCCGCCTGGTGCCGGCGGACTATGGCTTCCACATCTTCCAGGTGGTCTCGCGCGCGCCGGCCGAGGTGGTCCCGCTGGAGGCGGCGCGCGGCGAGATCGCCGCGCATCTGCGCGAGCAGAAGGCCGACCTGGTCCTCGCCGAGTTGGTGCAGGACGCCCGGCGCCGCTACAATGTCCAACTTTACGAGCGGAATCTTCCGTTCGAGTACAAAGGTTCCTATGGTCATGCGCCGAAGCCTTCCTAGTCTCGTCCTCCCGTTCCTGCTCGCGCTGCCTTGCGCGATGGTGCCCTCCGGCGTTCACGCCGACACTCTCAACAAGGTGGTCCTGCGGGTCAACGACCAGATCTCCACCCTCTACGACTACCAGCGCCGCCGCGAGGACTTCGTGCGCGACCTCACTCGCCGCGAGATGGCTCCGGAAGAGCGCAGCCGCGTGCTCGCCCAGGCTCCGGAGATGGTGTTCCGGGACATGTTCCAGGACCTGCTCCTCGAATCGCGCGCCCACCAGCTCGCGATCGAGGTCACCGACGCGCAGCTCGCCGCCGCGCTGGCGCAGATGAAGCAGAACTTCGGCATCAAGACCGACGAGGAGTTCCAGGCGGCTCTGGCGCAGTCGGGGATGACCGAGGCGCAGCTCCGCGAGCAGATCAAGGGCCAGCTCCGGGTGCGCGAGGTGATGGACCGCGAAGTGCGCACCCGCGTCAAGGTCGACGAGGAGGACCTGCGGCGCTACTACCGCAAGAACCTGGAGCAGTTCCGCCTCCCTGAGCAGTTCCATCTGAAAGAGGTGGTGGTGCTCGACGAGGGCGGTCTCCCGTCGGCCGCGGAGCGCAGCGCGCTGGCGGCGCGGATCCGGCAGTCGGTGGTGGCCGGCAAGCCGCTCGCCGAGGCGGTGGCGGAGGATCAGAAGAAGGGGTCCACCAGCGCCGAGATCGATCTCGGCTGGGTCTCGTCCGGCGATCTCGATCCGGCGCTCCAGGCCGCGGCCTGGAAGCTCAAGCCGGGCGAGGTCAGCGAGCCGGTCGCCGGCCGCGGCGGGCTCCATCTCCTGGTGGCCGCCGAGCACCGCGATTCGCGCATCCCGCCCTTCTCGGAAGTGCAGTCGGTGATCCAGAGCCGCGAGCAGGACCGCGTCTACAACCAGGAAGTCGCCAAGTACATGGCCGAGCTGGAGCAGAAGTCGCTCATCGTGCTCGATCCGCCCACCGAGGCGGCCGGCTTCCGGCGCCTGCTCAGCAAACCCGAGCCGGCCGAGCCGCAGATCCCCGAGCTGACGCCTCCGGCGCCGCTGGCGGCTCCGGCGGCGCAAAAAGCAGATAAGGACAAGACCGCTCCGGCTCCGGTGAAGCCGGGTATGGAGCCGGTCAAGCCGGCGACCCCTGAGGCCGGCACACCGCAGCCCGCCGTGCAGCCGCCTCCGCCGGGCGTCTGATCCAAGCCTCCAGACCGCTCCACTTTTCTCCACTCGACTGGACCGAACCGGCTGACGGCAGGCACCTCGCCTGCCGTCGCGGCGTTTTCGAGAGATTCTTACGCCCGGTTCGTGCCGTTTTTCGGGGTCCTGCGCCCTCGGGCGAGGTCTTATGTGGCCACCAGTGGAAAAAAATGGACAAAAGTGGACGGGAAGAGTTAAGATCCCGCCTCAGACCTGTCTGTCTGGGCGAGGGTCCCTATGTTTCGCGGAAGCGCTCCAACCAAGATCGACGACAAGGGGAGGCTCAAAATCCCGACGGACTTCCGTCGTCTGCTGGAGGAGCGCTACGGGCAGGAGCTGTTCGTGACCTCCCTGAAGGGCGACTCGGCGTTGCTCTATCCCCTTCCGGTCTGGGAGGAGATCGAGGAGCGCCTGCGCGCGGTGCCGTCGACCGATCGCGCCAAGGCGCGCTATCTGGAGCGGGTGAGCTACTTCGGCCAGCAGGTGCGGGTGGACGTGCAGGGCCGGATTCTCATCCCCCAGATCCTGCGCGAGAGCGCCGGGATGACGGGGGACGTGGTGGTGATGGGAGAGCTGGATCGCCTGGTCGTCTGGAACCACGAGCGCCTCCTCAAGCGGCTGGACGAGGAGCCCATGACGGACGAGGACTTCCGTGCGCTCACCCAGTATGGAATTTAAAGGATGGCCGCGCAGCACGTGCCGGTCCTGGTCGCCGAGACCCTCGACCTGCTGGCGCCGGAGCGCCGGCCCGGAGGTTGGTTCGTCGACGCGACGGTGGGGCTCGGAGGGCATGCCGAAGCGCTGCTCACCCGGGCTCCCGAGGCGCGGCTCCTCGGCCTCGACCGCGATCCCCAGGCCCTGGAGCGGGCCGCGGAGCGCCTGGCGCCGTTTGCGGACCGGGTCCGTTTCGAGCACGCCAACTTCCATGAGCTGGAGGCGGTGCTGGCGCGGCTCGGCGGGTTTGACGAGGGGGTTTCAGGAGTGTTGGCGGATTTGGGTGTTTCGTCGCTGCAGCTCGACACGGCCGAGCGCGGCTTCAGCTTCCGGTTCGACGGGCCTCTCGACATGCGCATGGGGCTCGCGGACGTCACCGCCGCGGATCTGGTGAACCAGAGCTCGGAGGAGGAGTTGGAAAGGATCTTCAGGGACTATGGCGAGGAGCTTCAGGCACGGCGGATCGCGCGCACCATCGTGCGGATGCGGGCGGCGGCGCCGGTGACCACGACCGGCCAGCTCCGCGAGCTGATCGGCCGCGCCAAAGGCGGACGCAAGCCGTGGGAACGCGAAGGCCGGGTCGATCCGGCGACGCGGGTGTTCCAGGCGTTGCGCATCGCGGTCAACCAGGAGCTCGCCGGTCTCGAGGGGTTTCTCGAGCAGGCGGTGCGCCTGCTGGAGGACGACGGGCGGCTGGTCGTCATCTCCTACCACAGCCTGGAGGACCGGATCGTGAAGAACACCCTGCGCGACCTGGCGCGGGGGGACATCGACCAGGTGACCGGGCGGCCGCGGTCGGAAAGTCAGCTCATCGAGGTGCTGACCAAGAAGCCGCTGCGTCCCAGCGAAGAGGAGGTCGCTTTCAACCCGCGTTCGCGCTCCGCGCGGCTGCGGGCAGCGAAAAGGATTTGAGGAGCGCATACGCCTTCCGGCGGCCGGTGGCCAACACCTACCTGGTCCGCGAGCGCGACCGCCGCCGCCAGCGCGAGCTGGCGGGAGTTTTGCTGTCCGTGCTCTGTCTGGGAGGCGGTCTTCTCGCCTACACCTGGATCCATCTCGAAGTGTTGCGCACCGGCTACAAGATCGACGCCCTGGAGCGCCAGCTCACCGAGCTGACGCAGCAGGAGCGCCAGCTCCGTCTGGAGACCTCCTACCTCGCCAGCCCGTCGCAGGTCGAGCAGCGGGCGGTGAAGGACCTCGGCATGCAGCCGCCGGTCCTCGAGCAGGTGATCTTCTGGGAGGAGCTGCCGTGAAGTCGCGCCTGCATCCCCGCCTGAAGGTCATCGCCTGGGGCGGCGCGGTCTGGGTGGCCTTGATCGCCGGACGGTTCTATCAGCTCCAGGTGGTGCGCTACGAGCACTATGCCGGCAAGGCCGAGCGCCAGCAGCAGCGGGTGGTCACCCTCGATCCGCCGCGCGGCACGATCTACGATTCGCGCGGCCGTGAGCTGGCGGTCTCGGTGCAGGTCGACTCCGCCTACGCGGTGCCGCCGCAGCTCGGTGACGTCAACAGCACCGCGGCGGCGATCGCCAAGGTGCTGCCCGACGTCGACGCCGCCCATCTGGCGCGCCAGCTCGAGCAGGACCGGGAGTTCGTCTGGGTGGCGCGCAAGATCGATCCGCCGCGGGCGGCGAAGCTCCGCGCGCTCGACCTGCCCGGCATCTATTTCGTCCGCGAGAGCAAGCGCTACTACCCGATGGGCGAGCTCGCCGCGCAGGTGCTCGGCTATGTCGGCACCGACAACCACGGCCTGGCGGGTCTGGAGCAGCTCTACGACAAGCAGGTCTCCGGCAAACCGGGCCGGCGCACCGTGCTGCGCGATGCCCGCCACGGCACCCTGGTGTCGCCCGAGCTGTCGTCGGCCGAGCCGGAGCCGGGTCAGGACCTCTATCTGACCCTGGACGTCGCCGTGCAGCACATCGTCGAGCGTGAGCTGGCGCAGGCGGTCGAGGCGCGTGGCGCCGCCCGCGGCAGCGCGGTCTTCCTCGATCCGGAGACCGGCGGCGTGCTGGCGATGGCGAGCTATCCGGCGTTCGATCCCAATCGATTCTCCGAGGTGCCGCCGAGCCGCTGGCGCAACCGCGCGATCGGCGACATGTACGAGCCGGGCTCGACGTTCAAGATCGTCACCGCCGCCGCGGCCCTGGGCTCCGGCAAGGTGCGTCCCGAGGACGTCTTCGACTGCGAGATGGGCGGCATCACCCTGCTGGGCATCCATATCCGCGACCACAAGCCGTACGGCCGGCTCACCTTCGCCGATGTGATCGCGAAGTCGAGCAACGTCGGGGTGATCAAGGCGGCGCTCCTGATCGGCGACCAGACGCTGTACCAGACCATCGAAAGCTTCGGCTTCGGGCGGCCGACCGGGATCGACCTGCCGGGCGAGGCGACCGGCATTCTGCACCGGGTGGAGCATTGGGGACCGCTCGCCAAGGCCTACATCGCGTTCGGCCAGGGGATCTCGGTGACGCCGATCCAGCTCGCCACCGCGGTGGCTGCGGTGGCCAACGGCGGCACCCTGCTGCGCCCGCACCTGGTGGCGGCGGTGGGGCGCGGCGCCGGCTCGGTGCGCCAGGCGCGGTTCACCACGCCGCCGGTGGTCGGGCATCCGATCACGCCCGAGACGGCGAGCGTGCTCAAGGAGCTGCTCGAAGGGGTGGTGAAGCACGGCACCGGCATCCCCGCCGCCATCGCCGGCTATCAGGTGGCGGGCAAGACCGGCACGGCGCAGATTCCGGTCGCCGGCGGCTACTCGCACAGCAGCTACATTCCGAGCTTCGTCGGCTTTGCGCCGTCCGTCCGGCCGCACCTGGTCGGCATCGTGGCGATCGAGGAGCCGCGCGGACAATATTACGGTGGCCAGGTGGCGGCGCCGGTGTTCGGCGCCATGGCGCGCCAGATGCTGCTCTACATGGGGGTCCGCCCGGAGCGCCCGCCGATGGCTGTCTGGCCCGGCCAGCCGAACGGTCCCCAACTCGCCAAGCTCTCCCAGCCGGCCGCCGAGACCGCCGGAACGTTCCCCGACGGCGAAGATCCACCGCAGGAGCCGGCTGCGCCCGCGCTCCTCTACGGACCGCGCGGAGCCGAAAAGCATGGCGAGCCCGAGAGCGGGAATCCTTCAACACCCGGAGGAGGCCGCTCTCATGCGTCTTTCTGAGCTGATCGCGGAGATTCCCACCTTGCGCGTTGATCGCATCGGGGCTGTAGGAGATCCGGACATCGACCTGGAGATCACCGGCGTGACGCACGACTCGCGCACGGTGGAGCCGGGGGATCTCTACGTCGCTCTGGTCGGCCAGCGCTTCGACGGCCGCGACTTCGCGCGCGACGCGGTGGCGCGCGGCGCGGTCGCCGTCGTGGTGGACGAGAAGCGCGCGCTGCTCGCTCCGCTTGCCGCAGCCGTCTACGGCCATCCCGACCGCGAGCTGATCCTCGCCGGCGTCACCGGCACCAACGGCAAGTCGACCGTCGCGACCCTGCTCGCCGCGATCCTCGGCGCCGCGGGAATCCCGGCGGGCTTCGTGGGCACCCTCGGCTACCGGTTCGGCGCGCAGACCTTTCCCGGCGGCCACACCACGCCGGAGGCGTCGGATCTCTACCGCACCCTGCGCCGGATGCGCGATGCCGGTGCGCGCGCGGTGGCGATGGAAGTCTCCTCGCACGCGCTCGATCCGGCGATGGGCCGGGTGGCCGGCGTGCGCTTCGACGTCGGAGTGTTCACCAACCTGACCCGCGACCATCTCGACTACCACCCGGACATGGAGAGCTACTTCGCGGCGAAACGGCGCCTGTTCGATCAGCTCAAACCCGATCAGCTCAAGCCCGGCGCACGCGCCGTGGTGAACCTGGACGACGCCTGGGGCCGGCGGCTCGCCGCGGAGCTGACCGGTGCGTTGACGTTTGGTGTCGGCGGCGATGTCGAAGCGGTCGAGTCGAAGCTCGACGCCGCGGGCACGCATGCCACTCTGCGTACGCCGCGCGGCACGCTGCGCTTCTCGTCGCCGCTCCTCGGCACCTACAACCTGGCGAACCTGCTGGCGGCGGCTGCCGCGGCGGAGGCGCTCGGCCTGCCGCACGATGCGGTGGTGCGCGCCTTCGCGGCGCAGCGGCCGATTCCGGGGCGCATGGAGCCGGTGGATCACGGCCAGCCTTTCCCCGTCTTTGTCGATTACGCGCACACCGACGCGGCGCTCGACGCGGCGCTCCGCTCGGCGCGCGAAGTGGCGGGACCGGCTGGGAAAGTGGCGGTGGTCTTCGGCTGCGGCGGCGACCGCGATCGCGGCAAGCGCCCGCTCATGGGGCGGGTGGCGGGGGAGCTGGCGGATCTGCCTATCGCCACCTCGGACAATCCGCGGAGTGAAGATCCGCTCGCCATCCTCGCCGCCGTCGAGGAGGGGCTGAAGGCCAGCGGCAACGCGAGCTACCGGCTGGTGCCCGACCGCCGCGAAGCGATCCGCCAGGCGCTCGGGGCCGCGGAGCCCGGCTGGGTCGTCCTGGTGGCGGGCAAGGGTCATGAGCGGGAGCAGATCATCGGTGACCGCAAGCTGCCGTTTTCCGAGTTCGACGAGATCGAGAAAGCCCTGGAGGAGCGCTTTGGCTCGCCTGTCCGTCGCTGAGATCGCGCGTGCCGTGAACGGCCGTCTCGCCGCGGGCGATCCGGGGCGCGAATGCTCCGGCGCCGCCATCGACTCCCGCAAGGTGAGCGGCGGCGAGGTGTTCTTCGCCTTCGCCGGCGCCGCCACGGACGGCCACCGCTTCCTTTCCGACGCCTTCGCCCGGGGAGCCGGCGCCGCGCTGGTGAACCGTGGACATGAACGGCCCTCCGTCTCGGGGAATGCGGCCATCATCGAAGTCGACGACACCTTCCAGGCCCTGCACGACCTCGCGCGCCACGTGCGGCAGCGGGTGCCGGAGAAGCTCGCGGGGATCACCGGCTCGGCCGGCAAGACGACGACCAAGGAGCTGCTCGGGGCGGTCCTCGCCTCCCGCTTCCGGGTCTTCTGGACGCCGGGCAACCTGAACAACCTCTACGGCTTTCCACTGTCGCTCCTCAACGTGCCCGACGGCACCGAGTGGATGGTGGCGGAGATGGGGATGTCCACCCCGGGCGAGCTGCGCCAGCTCAGCCTGCTGGGCCGTCCCGACGCCGCGGTCTACACCGTCGTGCGGCCGGCCCATCTGGAGTTCTTCGACAGCGTGCAGGGGATCGCCGAGGCCAAGGCGGAGCTGATGGCCGGTCTCCACCCTGAGGGCATCCTCGTGGCCAACGCCGACGATCCCGAGGTGGCGCGGATCGCCCGCCGGCATGCCGAGAGTGCGGGCTGGCACGGCCGGCTCGTCTGGTACGGTGTTCATTCGGAGGCAGACGTGCGCGCCCGCGATGTACAACCCGAGCCGGGCGGCGCGATCGGCAGCCGGTTCCGCTTGGAAGCGGGCGGCCGGAGCACCGAAGTCCGGCTCCCGTTGCACGGCCTCTACAACGTCGAGAACTGCCTGGCGGCGGCGGCCTGCGCCTGGGCGCTCGGTCTGTCGCTGGATGAGATCGCGGCGGCGGTGCGCGGCGTCCAGCCGGCTTCGATGCGCGGCGAGGTCCATCGTCTGGCGAGCCCGCGCGGCGGCTTTACCCTGGTCGACGACTCCTATAACTCGAATCCCGACGCCCTGGTCAAGGCGCTGGAATCGGCCGGCCTTCTCGCCGGAGCGCTGGCCGGACGGCGGCTGGCGGTGCTCGGCGACATGCTGGAGCTTGGCCCCGCGGGTCCGCGTTTCCACCGCGAGAGCGGCGAGCAGGCGGCCCGCCTCGGCTTCTCGCCGCTGGCGGGAGTGGGCGAGCTGTCGCGCGAGCTGGTGGCCGGAGCGCGGGAGGCCGGCGCCGACGCCATCTGGCTGCCCGATGCGGCGGCGGCGGCGGAGTGGGCCGTCGCGGAGGTGCGGGAGGGCGACGTGCTGCTGGTCAAGGGATCGCGCGGTGTGAAGCTGGACAGCGTCGTCCGGCGGCTTGTCGGATTCGATGCGGAGGGGAGAGCCTGATGTTCTACTGGTTGTTCTTTCCGCTCCGCGAGCACTTCCCGCTCTTCAACGTCTTCCGGTACATCACCTTCCGGGTGGCGGGAGCGATCGTCACCGCGCTTCTGCTGTCGTGGCTCCTCGGCCCATGGTTCATCCGCACCCTGCGCCGTCTCTCCGTGGGCCAGAGCATCCGCGAGGCCGGGCCGCAGGCGCACCAGGTGAAAGCCGGCACGCCGACCATGGGCGGCCTGCTGATCCTCTTCGCCTGTCTGGTTCCCACCCTGCTGTGGGCCGATCTGCGCAATGTGTACGTGTGGATCGTCGTCCTGGTGACCATGGCCTACGGTGCCATCGGCTTCCTCGACGACTATCTGAAGGTCCGGCGCGGACGCAATCTGGGGCTCACCGCGCGCGCCAAATTCCTCTGGCAGGTGCTGGCCGGCGCCGGCGTGGGACTGGTCCTTCTCGTCCTGCCCGCCGGCTACCGGTTCGATCCGACGCTCGCCTTTCCGTTCTTCAAGCAGCTCGTGCTGAACCTGGGCTACCTCTATATTCCGTTCGTGGTCCTCGTCCTGGTGGGCGTGTCGAATGCCGTCAACCTGACCGACGGGCTCGACGGCCTGGCGATCGGCGCCACCACGGTGGCCGCCGCCACCTATGCCGTGTTCACCTATATCGCCGGCAACCGGGTGATCGCCAACTACCTGCAGCTCTCCTACGTGCCGGGCGTCGGTGAGGTCGCGGTCTTCTGTGGCGCGCTGGTCGGCGCCGGTCTCGGCTTCCTCTGGTACAACGCCCACCCGGCCGAGGTGTTCATGGGCGACGTCGGCTCGCTCTCCCTGGGCGCCGGCATCGGCAGCGTGGCCGTGATCGCCAAGCAGGAGATCCTCCTCGTCCTGGTGGGTGGCCTGTTTGTCATGGAGGCCCTGTCGGTCATCATCCAGGTGGTTTCGTTCAAACTGACCGGAAAGCGTGTCTTCCGCATGGCGCCGCTCCATCACCACTTCGAGCTCAGCGGCTGGGCCGAGCCGAAGGTCATCGTGCGCTTCTGGATCCTCTCGATCCTGTTCGCGCTCCTCTCTCTCTCCACCCTCAAATTGAGATGAGACCGAGATGAGAGCACCCTGGGGCAGCGGCCGCTTCGAGCGGGTTCTCGTCTACGGCCTCGGTCTGTCCGGCCGGGCCGCGGCGCGCCTGCTGCTGTCGCGCGGTGTCTCGGTGGTGGGGGTCGACACCAAGCCGGCGGAGAAGCTCGATCTGACCGATTTGACCGATCCGATGGATCGGTCCGATCAAGCAAAAAAGGCCACCTTCGAGCTGCTCGCCGGCCACGAGCTCGAGCAGCTCCCGCCCGGCAGCTTCGACGCCGTGGTGGTGTCGCCCGGCGTGCCGATGGACCGCCCGCTGCTGGAGGACGCGCGGCAGCGCGGCCTGCCGGTGATCGCCGAGGTCGAGCTCGCGGCGCCCTTCGTCAACGGGCCGATCGTGGGCATCACCGGCAGCAACGGCAAGAGCACGACGACCGCCTTGACCGGCGCCATGCTGCGCGCCGCCGGACTGCCGGTCGAGGTCTGCGGCAATATCGGTGTGCCGCTCGCCGGCCTGGTGGACGGGCCGCCGGGACGCATCTTCGTCGTCGAGCTGTCGAGCTTCCAGATCGAGGGGATCATCTCCCTGAAGCCGCGCGCCGCGGCGCTCCTGAACCTCTCGGAGGACCACCTCGACCGCTACGGCAGCATGGAAGCCTACGCCGCGGCCAAGAAGCGCCTCTTCCTGACCCAGGACGCCGAGGGGATCGCGGTGCTCAACGCCGACGATCCTGCGGCGGCCGACGTCGAGACGCTGGCGCGCAAGCGCTGGTTCTCGCGCCGCGGCCGGGTGCGCGACGGCTGCTGGGTCGACACCGACGGCCGGGTGCTGGAGGCGGTGCCGGATGAGCCCGATGCCTGGGGCACCGAGCTGTTCCACGCCTCCGACGTGCCGCTGGCCGGCGTGCACAACCTGGAGAACGCGATGGCCGCGGCGCTCCTCGCCCGCGCCATCGGCGCCGAGCCGGCGGAGATCCGCCTGGGGCTCCTCGGCTTCAAGGGTCTTCCCCACCGCATGGTGAAGCTCGGGGAGAAAGACGGCGTCACCTGGTACGACGACTCCAAGGGGACCAACCCCGGCGCCACCGCCAAGTCGCTCGAAGGGTTCGCCGACGGCAGCGTCCACATCATTCTCGGCGGCCGCAACAAGGGCGCCGACCTGGCGTCGCTGACCCCGCTCCTGGCGCAGAAGGCGCGCCGCGCCTACTTGATCGGCGAAGCGGCGGAGGAGTTTGCCCAGGCGCTCGCTGGCTCAGACATCGCTGTTCCGTTCGAGCGCTCCGGAACCCTGGAGCAGGCGGTGCGCTCGGCGGCGCGGCAGGCGCGGCCCGGGGAGGCCGTGCTGCTGTCGCCGGCCTGCGCCAGCTTCGACCAGTTCCGCAATTTCGTCCACCGCGGCGAGAGCTTCCAGGCTCTCGTGCACGGCGTGCTCGGTATCGACGGAGAAGAAGGAGGGCCGGATGGCGAAGAAGCTCGCCTTTGACAAGGTGCTCTTCACCACCATCGTCCTGCTGATGATCTTCGGCCTGGTGATGGTGTATTCGGCCAGCGCGGCGCTCGGCCGCGAGGCGGCCTTCGGCTTCAACTCGTTCCTGGTCAAGCAGACCGTGGCGGCGGGCCTCGGCCTGGTGTTGATGATCTGGCTGATGTACGTCGACTACCGGGTGCTCCGCCGGCCCGAGGTGATCTACGGGCTGCTCGGCGGCGTGCTCTTCCTGCTCATCTCCGTGCTGTTCATGCCGGAGCTCAATAACACCCGGCGCTGGTTCCACTTCAGCGGCATCTCGTTGCAGCCCTCGGAGCTGGCGAAGCTGGCGCTGATCCCGTTCCTTGCCTATCTGATCGAAAAGCGGGAGGGCGAGATCAACCGCGCCTCGTTCCTGCTGCCGTCGCTCCTCTTCACCGGCCTGCTGGGCGGCCTGATCCTGCTCGAGCCGGACATGGGGACGGCGGTGCTGCTTGGCACCACGGCGTTCCTGATGATCTTCCTCGCCGGCATCTCCTGGCGCTACCTCGCGCCGGCCCTGGCGCTGATCCCGCCGCTGATCGTCGCCCTGGTGTGGATGGAGCCCTATCGCCGCGAGCGCTTCTTCGCCTTCCTCGATCCGGAGAAAGATCCACTGGGGAGCGGCTTCCAGGCGTTGCAGTCGCTGATCGCCGTCGGCTCGGGCGGCGTGCTCGGGCTGGGCTCCGGGCAGAGCGTGCAGAAGCTCTACTTCCTGCCGCATCCGGAGTCGGATTTCATCTTTTCGATCATCGCCGAGGAGCTTGGGATGCTCGGCGCGCTGGCGGTGGTGGCCGCGTTCGCCGTTCTCGCCTGGCGCGGCATCCTCGCCGGGCTGCGGGCGCCGGACACCTTCGGCCGCTTCCTCGGCTGGGGGTTCACCGGCGTGCTGGTGATCCAGGCGTTGCTCAACGTCAGCGTCGTCGTGGCGCTGCTCCCCACCAAGGGGATTCCGCTTCCGTTCATCTCCTACGGCGGCTCGTCGCTGGTGGTCACCCTGTGTGCCTGCGGCGTTCTGCTCAACGTGTCCCAGCACGGATGACGACGACGGGCGATGGAAAGAATGATGCAATGGCGAACCCTTCTTCTCCTCTCCACGTGCTCCTGGCGGGCGGCGGCACCGGCGGCCACGTCTTTCCGGCGCTCGCCATGGCCGAGGAGCTGGCGGCGCGGGGGTGGCGCGTGAGCTTCACCGGCTCGGAGACGGGGATCGAGGCGCGCCTGGTCGCCGCGCGGGGGATTCCGTTCCATCCGCTGCCGGCCAGGCCGCTGGTCGGCCGTGGTCTGGTGGCCAAGGTGCAGTCGCTCGCCACGGTGACCCGCTCGGCGTTCGCGGCGTCGCGGCTGATCCGCCGGCTCGGCGCCGGCGCCGTCCTCGGGACCGGCGGCTACGTCTCCGCGCCGGCGGTGCTCGGCGCCCGTCTGGCGCGGCGGCCGGTGCTCCTGCTGGAGCCCAACGCCCACGCCGGCGTCGCCAACCGCTGGCTGTCGCGCTTCGCATCCGGCGCCGCGGTGGGCTATCAGGAGACGATCCAGGAATTGAAGTGCCCGTGCTGGGTGACCGGCATTCCGGTCCGCTCGGCGTTCTTCTCCGTGCCGGAGCCAGAATCGACGGGCGCGGAGCCGCGCCTGCTGGTCCTCGGCGGCAGCCAGGGCGCGCAGCAGATCAATCAGGCCATGCCCGCGGTGGCGGCCCGGCTCCTCGTCAAGCTCCCGGCGCTCCGCATCCTTCACCAGGCGGGCGCGCGCAATCTGGAGGAGACACGGCAGGCATATGCGGCGGCCGGACTGCTTGGCGATGACTCGCTGGGGTCGCGGGTGGACGTGGTGCCGTTCCTCGACGACGTCGCCGGGGCGATGGCGGCGTGCCAGCTCCTGGTCTCCCGGGCCGGCGCCATCACGCTGGCGGAGATCTGCGCCGCGGGGCGCGCTTCCCTGCTGCTGCCGCTCGCCATCGCGCAGGGGCATCAGATGGGCAACGCGCAGCTCCTCGCCGCGGCCGGCGCCGCCGAGGTCATTTCGTCGGCGGATCTGACGCCGGATCTCCTGGCGGATCGCCTGGCAGCGCTTCTGGGCGATCTGCCGGCGCTGGCGCGCATGGGGCGGGCCGCCCGGTCGCTCGCCCGGCCGCGCGCGGTGGCGGACATCGCCGACCGGCTGGAAGCTCTCGCGGGGATGCCGGGGATGTCGGAGAGGGTGCGCTGATGTTCAACCAGTTCACCGACCTGTCGCGCATCCACTTCGTGGGCATCGGCGGCGCCGGCATGAGCGGCATCGCCGAGATCCTGATCAACTACGACCAGGCTGCGCTCACTGTGAGCGGCTGCGACCAGGCCCTCTCCGAGGTGACCGAGCGGCTCCAGCGGCTCGGCGTCGCCGTCCATCAAGGGCATTCGCCCGATCATCTCGACGGCGTCGACCTGGTGGTCATCTCCTCGGCGGTCGCGGAGAGCAACGCCGAGGTGCGGGAAGCGCGGCGGCGGGGCATCACGGTGGTGCGCCGCGCCGAGATGCTGGGCGAGCTGATGCGCCTGAAATACGGCATCGCCGTCGCCGGCACGCACGGCAAGACGACCACCACCTCGCTGATCGGCACCCTGCTGACCGACGCGGGTCTCGATCCCACCGTCATCGTCGGCGGCCGTCTGCGCCTGCTGGGCACCGGCGCGCGCCTCGGCAAAAGCCAGTACCTGGTCGCCGAGGCCGACGAGTTCGACCGCAGCTTCCTGCGCCTGACGCCGGTGACGGCGGTGATCACCACCATCGACCGCGATCACCTGGACACCTACAAGGACCTCGAGGCGATCAAGGACGCCTTCGTCGAGTTCGCCGGCCGGGTGCCGTTCTTCGGCCGCCTCATCGTCTGCCTGGACGACCCCAACGTGCGGCAGATCCTCACCCGGCTGGCGGATCGCCGCATCGTCACCTACGGCTTCTCCTCGGGCGCCGATCTGTCGGCGGTGAACGTCGAGCCGGGTCCCTGGGGCACCCGCTTCGTGGTGCGCAGCCTGCGCGGCGGCGACCTCGGCGAGGTCCAGCTTCCCGTGCCCGGCCGGCACAATGTGCTCAACGCCCTGGCCGCGATCGGCGTGGGCCTCAGTCTGCGCCTCGATTTTGGCGCGATCGCCCGCGCCCTCGCCGGCTTCGGCGGGGTGCACCGCCGTTTCGAGAACCTGGGCACCTGGCGCGGCGCCATGGTAGTGGACGACTACGCGCACCATCCCACCGAGGTGGCGGCCACCCTGGCCGCGGCGCGCCAGACGTTCCCGCAGGGCCGCGTGCTCGCCGTGTTCCAGCCGCATCTCTTCTCGCGCACGCTCGACCAGGCCGAGGCGTTCGGCAGCGCACTGCTCGGCGCCGACCTGGCCATCGTCAACGACGTCTACGCCTCCCGCGAGTCGCCGATCCCCGGCGTCACTGGCGAGCTGGTGGCCGACGCGGCACGGCAGGCCGGGCACACCGGCGTGCTCTACTGCCCGCGGTGGCAGGACGCGGAACCCCTGCTCGCCGCCGAGGTCAAACCGGGCGACGTCATCCTCACACTCGGCGCCGGCGACGTGAACCGCCTGGCCTCGGCGCTGGTCGGGGAGGGAACCTCGTGAGCGGCTCCGTGGTCCGCGGACCCATGCCTCCGCTGCCGGCGGTCACTCCCCTGGGAGCGACTGCCGTGCCGGCGGCCGGCGGTTCCGGCGCCAGTGGCGCCAGTGGCGCCAGCGGTGCGCGGGTGCTCGACTTCCGCCGCCGTGGCGCGCCGCCGCGCCGCCGCCGCCGCCATCCGCTCCTTCTGCTGGCGCGCCCGCTGGCCGCGGCCGTCGGCGTCGTTCTCCTCCCCCTCACGCTCGGCGCCTGGGTGTTGACCTCGCACCGCTTCGCGCTCGCCGACGTGGTGGTCGAAGGGGGTACCCAGCGGGTCAAGCCGGAGTGGGTGCGGCAGGCTCTCGCGCCGTACCGTGGCGCCAATCTTCTCCGCCTGCCGCTCGCCGAGGCGGCGGAAGCTTTGCAAAAGAATCCGTGGGTCCAGTCGGTCGAGCTGCAAAAGGAATTGCCCGGAAGGTTGCGGGTGGCATTGACGGAGCGGCGGCCGGTCGCTCTCCTGCGAAGCGGCGACGGTCTCGTGTATGCAGACCCGGACGGGCGGCCGATCATGCAGGTAGACTCGGTGCCGGAAGCCCACAAGGCCGGGCTGCTGGAAGTGTTTTTCTCCCATCCGGTGCCGGGCGGCATGGAGAGCGCGCTCGAAGTGGCGGGCGAGCTCGGACGGGTGCGGCCGGACTGGTCGGCGGCGTTGACGCGCATCGACGTGCTCGGCGAGGAGGACTTCCGTCTCCACACCGACGCGCTGCCGTTCTCGCTCATCGTCACCCGTGGCGAAGTCGGTCCGAAGGCCCGGCGTCTCGAAGAGCTGCTGCCCGAGCTCGAGCGCCGGTATCCGGTCATTGATTCTGTCGATTTGCGCTTTTCGCGTCGGATCGTCGTGCAACCAGGGGCTCCCGTCCGCACCGCGGCCGGTGCGGGGGCCCAGATTTGAATTTACCGAGAGGGTCCAGGCAATGGCCAAAACAGAACCTTACTTCGTGAGCATCGACATCGGGTCCTCGAAAGTGGGGGTGCTCATCGGCCAACGTGACGACAAAGGCGGCATCGAGGTTGTCGGCAAGGGTCTGGCACCCAACCGGGGCACCCGCAAAGGCAACATCGTCAATGTCGAAGCGACGGTGGAGGCGCTGAAAGCGGCGAGCGAGGAGGCCGAGGTCATGGCCGGCGTCGAGATCTCGCGCGCCTACGTCGGCGTCGCCGGAGCCGACATCCGCAGCGTCAACTCGCGCGGCATGGTCTCCGTGGCGCGCAAGGACCGCGAGATCACCCGCCAGGACATCCAGCGGGTGCTCGACGCGGCCAAGTCCGCCGCCCTGCCGTCCGACCGCGAGATCCTGCACGCCGTGCCGCAGGAGTTCATCGTCGACGAGCAGGGCGGCATCGACGAGCCGCTCGGCATGCTGGGCACCCGGCTGGAGGTGATGGTCCACCTGGTGACCGGCAACATCACTCGCTCGCGCACCCTCCTCACCTGCGTCAACCGCGCCGGCATCGAGGTCGTCGAAATGGTCTTCGAGCCGCTCGCCACCGCCGAGGCCGTGCTCTCGCCGGACGAGCGTGAGCTCGGCGTCCTCCTGGTCGACATCGGATCGGGCACCACGGAGTATGCTCTCTTTTCCGAGGGCGAGATCCAGTACAGCGGGGTCGCTCCGATCGGCGCCGGCCACTTCACCAACGACCTGGCCATGGTGCTGCGCACGCCGTTCGCCGAGGCCGAGCGCATCAAGGTCAAGCAGGGCTGCTGCCTGCCCAGCATGGTCACCGACGACGAGGGGATCGCCGTGCCCACCGTGGCCGGCGGCACCTCGCGCATCGTGCCGAAGCGCGAGCTGTGCGAGATCCTGCAGCCGCGCGCCGAGGAGCTGTTCAACCTGCTGCACGACGATCTGCACAAGCACGCCTCGGACGAAGGATTGCGCGGCGGCGTCGTGCTGACCGGCGGCGGCGCCCAGCTCGACGGCCTGCTGGAGCTGGCCGAGCAGATCTTCGACGCCGGAGTGCGCTACGGCCTGCCGCGCGGTCTCGGCGGTCTGGTGGATGTGATCAGCAGCC
>DATARD010000115.1:0-20404 GCA_036264355.1 Thermoanaerobaculia bacterium | reverse complement strand
TCAGAACACGGATAGCGAACTCTCCTCTCCTTTCCGATCACCCCGACCCAGCAGACTACGCTGGGAAAGGGCAGTTTATATCTTTTCATAGCAAACTTGACTAAAATGCAGCGGCTTTTGAGCTTCAAGGACTCTAGGGGCTCGACAGATGGGGGGCCGCCATTGCGGTGGTAGGAAAGCCGCTCACGATCTCCATTGGAGAGCTTAGAGAAGCTTGGCCGCCGTTCCCTCGTGATCCCCACCCCCAGGCGGGTTCTTGAAGCTGGCGCTTGACTTCTCGACCTTTAACCAAGGCTGAGTAAATACCACCAGCTTCCCGTGGCGCTGGAAAGTCGTCGTAGACGGTTATCCAGCTACCGGACCCCAGGTGTCTTAGCTTCTTCTCTCTCCAGTCTTTTTGTAGGAGGAATTCGAGATCAGACATCGATAGCCTCTGAGTTAAAACAGGCGAAGCAGATCAAGACGTCAGCCTCGGCTAGGTGGAACCCGTTGCGCGATATGGCGGCGAGCTCGCATAGTTGCGCGGAGAAGGTCTCGGGCTGGCTGGGTGTAGTGCGTCGGAGAGCATCGCCTCCCCACCGGCTAATATGGATTGCTGTAGTACTCGGCCATGGAGGCGTGCGAGATCTCGCGCCGGCCGGGATCGCCCGGCTCCAATCCCTTGCGCGCTTCCATCCAGGGAGCCTCGCGATGGGTGAGGTCGCTGAGCCACTGCGAGGGCTTCGTCCCGTAGTACTCCAGGACGGCGTCGACGGTCTCGCGCTGGACCTCGGTGAGCTTCTCCGGATCTCCCTTGGGCCATGCCGAGACTTTGAAGAGACCCTTGTGGTGGCGGTAGAGGTCGGGGACGACCGGGCCGTTGGTCCAAGCCTCGATCCTCTCGCGGAAGAGTGGCTCTTCATCCCAGACCAGAGACCAGGCCTGCGAGTAGAAGACCAGCTTCTGGAGCTTCATCGCGGTCAATTCGCCCTGCTTCTGAAGAATGTAGGCCGCGACATCGTGAGCTGACACCATTCGATAAGTCTCCTGAAGTCCAGCATAGGCAGGAAGAGGGCGAAAGTCCAGCCTCAGAAAAAGACCCACCGCGCCGCCGGAGGAAACCCGGCGGCGGCAGGCCATAGGAGGGCCGGTCGGAGGGGGAGCCGATCCCATCCGTCCAGTCCAGCAGTTGTCAAAGAAAGCTCCGCACGCTTCAAGAAGCATGGATCTTTGGGCCTCTCCACGGAGTCGAGCGGGACTCTAAGCCATCATGTCTGCCGTGTCAAGAGGATTGTTGTGACGATTTGGCACAAACGATCCTCTTGACTCGGCCGTATGGTCACTGTAGCTTCTCTTTCGCATCCTTGCTGTTCACCTGGGTCGTTCTTTGACAACCGATGGACCAGACGTGCGGAACGGCGCTCCGGCCGTCTGGCCTTCCTGTTCCATTCTGGCCCGCCGGCTCCATCCCCGAGCTGCCCGCCTCCGCACCGGACTGTCCCCGGAGCGGAGCCGGCGTGTCACGACTCTTCCTCGACGATTCCCGGCGTGGAACCGGTGGGGGACACCTGCAACCAGCGGGTACTGGCCCGCACCGAGCGGGTACCGCCGCGGAATGACTCGGTGGCGTGGCGAACCAGCTCGGTACCGTGGTCCACCGGCTCGGGGGCGACGTCTACCGGCTCGTTTCTGGCGCGTACCGGCTCGGGGGAGTGCCGTACCGAATCGGTCGCGACGTCTACCGGCTCGGGGGAGCCGCCGCCCAACTCGTTTCCGCGGTCCCCCAACTCGTTTCCTTATTAGATGGGCGGGCTGACCGCCCGCGCGCGGTTCCCGCGCGTCTCTTGCAACGCGGCGGCCGCCGCGCTGACCTTCTCGATCGTCAGCTCGTCGCGGCGGGCGGCGTCCTGGAAGAGGATCAGGGCGGCGAGCGCTTCGCGATGGACGTCTTGCGCCAGCAGGATCGGCACCATCTCCTCGGCGAGATGCCGGACGCTGTCGGACCTCCCCTGCCGCAGATAGAGCAGGGCCAGATCCATGGAGACCAGCGCGGCATCGTAGCCGCGCCCCTCGGCGATGAAGCCGTCCCGGGTCTCGCGGTAAGCCTGCTCGGCCCGCTCCACTTCTCCGCGCGACTCAGCGAGGTTGCCGCGCAACCAGGTGAGACGGAGCTGCGTCCACGAGTCCGCGAAGCGCCGGTAGAGATCCGCGTCCACGTCCAGAGCGTCCTCGGCCTCCTGCCGCCGGCCGGCGGTGAAAAGCTGCCACGCCAGGTTGAAGCGGCCACAGAGATACAGCCGCGGCGCACTCTCCGGAGGCATCATGTCGAGCGCGGAGCGCGTCGTGTCGATCGCCCGCGGAGACTCTCCACGCAGGTTGTAGACCGTGCCGAGGTTGATCAGGACGCGGGCCGCGTCCTCGGAGGCGTTCACCAGGCGGTAGAGCATCGCGGCGCGGGCCAGCAGCTCCTCGGCCTTCTCGAACAGGCGCTGGTCCTTGCGCAGAGAGCCTTCGAGATCGTCGACTCGAGCGAGGACCTCGGGATGGGTGACGCCGTGCGTCCGGATGACGTGCCGGGCGTGCAGGACGTGGTCCTCGGCCTGGCGCGGTGTGTCACCGACCCGGCAGGCGTTCGCCATGTGCGCCGTTGCGAGCACGATGAGATCGAAATGCTCCGGCATGCGGGGATTGGAGTGGGCCACCGTCCGCGCGAGCTCGGCGAGATGGAACGCGTCCGCCGGCTTCTCCGGGATGTGCTTCTGGCTGTTCTCGATCAGGAGGCGCACGAGCGCCGCGCTGCGAAAGCGGTCCCGCGCCCGCCGCACACGGCCGGCGCGTTCCTCGCGGGGGAGCCGGAGAAGCTCTGAAAGATCCCGCCGCGCCTCCCGCTGCTCGGTCGCCAATCGGGCGACCTGGTCTTGCAGGAGAGCCGGGAGGATCTCGAACGTCCGGTTGTAGCCGGCTGCCGCGCCGGCCGTCTGCTCGCGCTCGAACGCTTCGACCTCCTGCCGGCAGGACGGGCAGACGCTCATCAGGTGCTGCAATCCGATCTGGACGACCATCCGTCCTGGCACTTCGCCTCGCAGCAGCGCACGCAGAATCTCCCGGGTCAGGTGGATGTCCGTCATGTCTTCCCTCCGCAAGTTTCTGATCGCCGCTATTTTAGCGCAGAAGACGTTCTGTGGAGCAGAGACTTCGAAGAGTGCCGGCACCGAATGGACCGGTGCCGGCATTGGAGGCAATGTCAACTAGCCATTCGGATCCATCTCCTGTCCCCGGTCTCCAGTCCCGGCGGCTTGGGAGACTCCGGTGAGAGCCTCCCAGAGTCCGCCGAGCCAACCAGTCAGCGCGCTGATCATCCTGAGCTCCTTTCGGGCGAAGCTTCAGCTCACGTCCCAACCCGGAACGGAGGAGCCGCCCTGCGCTCTACGATGCAGCGGAAAGGGCTTGAGAAGGAACAGGAGGTCTCAAGGCAGTCGCCAGGTTGCCGTCCCCCCGCTCAGTCCTGCATGTCGAAGTCGGCGACGAAGGGCATTCCGAAGGGGTTGGGGACGATGTTTTTCACTCGCGTGGAGTGGGCGTAGATGGTGGCGCCGTAGAGGAGGGGCAGGAGCGGGACTTCGTCGGCGACCCGCCGGAGCAGCGAGATGCGGAGGTCTTCGTCCGGCTTCTGGCGCAGGCGGTCCAGCAGCTCGTCGGTGAGTGGGTCGTTCCAGCGGCTCAGGTTGTTGCCGACCACGGACTGGCGCTGCGGCACCGGGATCGAGGCCGAGCCCAGGACGGCTTCCAGGAAGTCCACGGGATCGAGCGTGTCCGTGAGCCGGCCGGAGACCGCGAGGTCGTAGTCTCCGCGCTGGACCATGTCGAAGTACTGCTTGACGGTGGTCGGGACCACGTCCACCTTGATTCCCAGCGTTTCGAGCTGCGCCGCGATGTGGTCGCCGACCCGCTGCGGGCTGGGCAGGTAGGGGCGCGGCGCGAAGATGAGGAGGAGCGAGAGGCGGTCGGGCTTGCGCACGCCGGGGGTGGCCAGCAGTGCCCGGGCCTGCGCCGGATCGTAGATCAGGCCGTCGTTGCCGCGGCCCAGCATCGGCGCCAGCAGGTAGGTGGCGGCGAAGACGATGGCGTTGCTGTAGAACAGCTTGGCGATCTCCAGCCGGTTGATCGACAGCGCGATCGCCCGCCGCACCCGCGGGTCGGCCAGGGCGGGCCGCTCGGTGTTCATATAGAGGATGGCGGTCGAGCTGCCCGGCTCGGTCCAGCGCCGGACGTGCTTGAGGCGCATGATGTCCTCGCGGGAGAGGACGTTGGTGAAGTCGACCTCGCCGGCTTCGAGGGCGGCGATCAGCGCCTCCGGCCGTCCCTGGGCGCCCTGGTCGTCGGGCGGATAGACGTGGAAGGTGATCTCGTCGATGGCCGGCGGCTTGTCGCTGCGCGGGTTGCGCACCAGCCGCAGGCGTTCCAGGGTCGAGCCCGGAGCTGCCATGTAGGGGCCGGTGCCGACGAGGGTGCCGCCGGCTTCGCGGGTCACAAAGCAGAAGCGCCGCGCGAGCGTCAGGTCGAAGCGGGCGTTCGGCCGCTTGAGCCGGAAGTACAACCGGTCGTCCTTCACCTCGACGTCGGTCTGCTCGCGCAGGGTGGTGGATTTGAGCAGCGAGTCGGCGACGTGCTGCGCGGTCAGCGTCACGCCGTCCGAGAAGAGCACTCCGGGGCGGACCGCGGCGGAGTAGACGGTGGCGCCGTCGGCCGCCGGCTCCGGCCGCAAGCGGTCCTCCAGGAGAACGGGCTGCGGCGGGCTGCCGGCGGTGGCCGGCTGCGCGTAGGGGGTCTCGAAGATCTGCTGCACCACGAAGGCGGAGACGAAATCCTGCGCCTCGCGCGGATTCAAGGTGTTGACCGGAGCGAGAACTCCCACGCGGAGCGTTTTGGTGGCCATCTAGATCTCCGGCTCCATGGGTGGACGATATCCTAGTCGGAGATCCGGCGCTCTCCTCGTCCCGGTCCGTCTATTTCCTGCGGGGTGCCAGAATGGCGGACAAGAGATCGGGCCGGCTCGGATCGCGCACCAGGTGCGGCCAGCGGATGCCGCCGTGGTAGTCGACGCGGAGGGTGCGCACGTCGTCGCCGTCACCGACGGTGAATTCGATCGGCGCGGTGGTGTGCTCCGCCTTCTTCATCTCCTCGGCGAACGCCGCGGGCGACCACTTCCTGCCGTTGACCGTCACGATCTTGCCGGACGGTCCGAAGCCGCCTTTCCAGGCCGGCGAGCCGACGACGACGTCGTTGACCGTGCCGTCGTTGCGGATCCACAGCCCGAGGGTGACGTTCGCTTCGACCAGGTGCAGGCGCCGGGAGCGCAGCACCTGGAAGGCGTTGGGCTGCTCGTCGTAGACCAGCTTCCAGCCCGCCGTTTCGAGACCGCCGAGGGGCACCCGCGGAGCGATGTCATACACCCGCGCGGCGAAGAAGCCGCGCCAGTCGTAGGGGGCGAGCGCGTTGAGGGCGGCGTAGACCTCGTCCTCCGTGTACGGTGAGACGGCATACGGCGCGGTGGGCGGCGCGCCGTTGATGAAGGTGCGGCAGAAGTCGTCCAGCGTCTTGGCGCCGCCGCTCTGCTGGCGGATGACCGCGTCGGCTTCGAGCCAGATCAGCATGGCTTCGTCATAGTAGTCGAGCATCCGGCGGTAGGCGGACCAGGCTTGCGGCAGGCCGGAGAGGAGCTGCACGGAGGTCGCGTCGTCGGCCAGCGACCGCCAGCGCCGGCCGGGGCGGGCGAGGTCCAGGATGGCGGCTTCCCAGGCGACGTATTCGCGGCTCATCTCCGGCGTCCGGATGCCGCTCCGCGTGGTGAGCACGACGTCGCCCAGGTAGCGGGTCAGACCTTCATAGATCCACAGCAGCTCGGTGCGCAACGGCTCCTGCGGATCGCGGGTGTCGAGCCCGGCGGGCCGGCGGTACTTGCCGTTCCAGGCGTGGATGTACTCGTGCGGCGCGAGGATGCCCCAGCGGATGAGCTCGGTCTCGTCGGTGAACAGCTCGGCGCTGCCGCGGTCGTCGCTCGACTCGTGATGCTCGATGCCGTTCGCGTCGACGGCGTCGCTCGCCGCGACGAGCCAGTGATACTCGCCGTAACGCCGCGAGCCGAAGAGCGCCTCCGCCTCGCCGGGCATCCGGCGGTAGGCGGCGATCCGCTCCTCCGGCACCGCGAGCGACGCCGGACGGTCGGCCGCGATGCTCATCCACTCCTGCGGACCCACTTCGATCTTGCGGAAGACGTCGCCGGCCAAAAGCGGCGCGTCGAGCAGGGCGTAGAGCGTGGTCGGAGCGAAGACGATTTTCCCCGGGCTCCCCGGGCTCCCCGGGCTCCCCGGGCTCTGCGTCGCGGCATGCAGCGCGCTGTCCCACTGCCAGCCGGCCGGCAGCAGAAGAGCCGGCTGCACGGTGATCGCGGTCGCCGCCGGTCCGAGGGGATAGAAGACGAAGTCGTTCCAGTCGGCGACCAGGAGGTGCGGCGTGGTGTTCGCCGATTCGCCGTAGCCGGCGCCGAAGCTCGCGGGAGGAGAGAGATAGTCGAACGCCACCTCGACCGCCTCGGCGCCGGCCGGCACCTCGACCCGCACCAGGAACATGTCGACCGGATCGCGCCGCCAGGAGAGGGTCTTGCCGGCCGCCGATACGGTGAGCCCGGCCACCTGCATCATCGGTCCGGTCGGCGTGTGCTCCCCCTGGATCCACTTCGGATAGGCCAGAGTCAGCGCGCCGGGCGCGGCGGGAACGACCTCCTGGACATGGAAGAAGCCGCGCGGCGCCTCGGTGGCGTCGACGGTCAACACGAGCGGCTTGGCCGATGGGACCGCAAATGCCGCCGGCGCGGCCACGAGGGCGAGGACCAACAGAGCGACCGACAGCGGACGAGACACGTCTCCGGCACTAGGCATCGACAAAGCCTCCCTCCAAAGGTTTCGAGAAGGCTAGCCGGTTCGGAGCCGGGCTGCAATGTTTCGTTCAGAAGAGAGCGGAGGACATACGGCAACGGCCGCCCCGGAGGGCGGCCGCAGAGAGGTTCGATTCCGAGCGGATCAGCGGACCGGCGGACGGTAGCCGTCGCCATTGTGGTCCGGATCGCGGTCGTACTGACCATTGCGGTCGCGGCCATCGCGGCCATCGCGGCCGTAGCGATCACGACGATCCTGCTGGTCGTACCGGTCATGACGGTCCCAGTCCTGCCCATGGCCGTGGTACCGGTCGTAGGTGCGGCCATAGAACGGCGACATCTGGGTCAGGGTGTCCGCGATCCGGTCCATGCCCCGGTCGATGTAGGGGCTCGGCTCGATCCAGCGCAGCGCCTCGGTGGCGTTGTCATAGGCCGACACCAGCCGTGCAAAGTCGTTGGCGGTGTGGCGCGGATCGCGCCGGTAGCTCGCCACCTCACCGTGGAAGTGCGACGCGGCGGAGTTGAGCTGATAGAGGGCTGCGAGCGCGCGCGCCTCTTCACGGTTCGGGCGGCGGTTGTTGCGCACGGCCTGGCGATAGACCCAGCTCGACGTTTGGTCGACCTGGTGCGCCAGGGCGTAGGCCTGGTCTCCGTTCCAGGAGTCGTAGGAGTAGGTCTGATCCGGAGGATAACTCCGGTACTGGGCCTGCACGGCAGGCGAAAGCCCAAGAGCGAGGGCTGCGGCGGTGATCCAAGGGGTAAGTTTCATGGTTTAGCTCCTTCCTCGTGTTCCACCCCTCCACGTAGCAAGCACGATGCCAAAGGATGAATCGACTGAAAAGAAAGGGTTTGGAGGGAGAGACGGCGGCAGGGTGTCCTCCGGAGAGGACGATTGATTCCAACTCCGGTTCATGCCCAGCGCAGTCCCGGCTCGCCGGGCTCGCGGATGCCGCAATGGTCGAGGACGCGCAGGGTGTAGTGGTCGAGGAAGCGGCCCAGATCTTCGCCGCCGATATAAAAGGCCGGGACCGGGGGCAGGAGGACAGCGCCGGCGTAGAGGAGGCGGCGCATGTTTTCGACGTGGACCAGGCTGTAGGGGGTCTCGCGGAAGCCGAGGACGAGCGGCCAGTTTTCCTTGAGGGCCACGGCGCCGGCACGGTGGATCAGGGTCCGCGCCGAGCCGGTGGCGAGCGCTCCGAGCGTTCCGGCGCTGCAGGGGAGGACCACGGTGCCGGTCAACCGGTAGGAGCCCGAAGCGATCGGCGCGTCGAGCTCGTTGTCGCGGTGGATCGTCACCTTGGCGGACGCTTCCGAGGACATCCCCGCCGCCGCGGCCAGATCGGCGGCGCCGGTCCGCTCGGCTCCCAGCTCATGCCGCAGCACCTGGCTCGCCCCGGCCGACACGACGAGATGGATGGTCTCGATCTCCGGATGCGCCGCCAGCCGGCCGAGCACGTGACGCGGCAGAAGCATGCCGGACGCACCGGAGACGAGGAGGGCGAGGCGGTGCGGCATGGGCGGATCGTATCAGCGCCGGGTCAAAGTACCCTCGGTGTCTTCCTCGTCCAGGATGCGCTGGATGTCCTCGTTCGTCAGAGCGGGCAGAATGTGGCCTGTCGCCTTTCGTGCCACAGGAAGCTCGCCACGCTGACGCCTGAGCGGTGTCGCGGCTGCAGGAAGTGCGATGCGGTGCTGCATGGATGCAATCGTATCCTCCTACAACGGAAAGTCCAGGTTGTACACAAACCGCCCCCGCTGCACCGCCAGCAGCAGGCCCCCGCGGTCGAGGCCGCGCAGAACTTCGCGGCCGAGCTCGTCCAGCTTCTTGATCTCCTGGCCGTTGGCGCCGAGGATGAGGTCGCCCGGGCGCAGGCCCTTGCGCTCGGCGAGGGAGCCGTCGGCGACGCGGCGGATGACCAGGGCGCCGTTGGCCTCTTCGATCCGCAGGCCGACGTTGCGCTCCAGCAGCTCGCGGCCGAGACCCTGCGGCGGCGTCACGGCCTTCAGGCTCACCTTGACCGTCTTGTCGCCGCGCCGGACTTCCAACTCCAGGGCGGTTCCGGCCGGCGCCGTATAGATTGCCGTCGCGACGTCTTCCCGCGCGGTCACCGGATGGCCGTTCACCGCCACGATGACGTCCTTCTCGTGCAGGCCGGCGGCCACCGCCGGCGAGTCGGGATAGATCTTGAAGACCATGGCGCCGCGGCGGACCGGCAGCTCCGAGCGTTGCGCCAGCTCGGCGTCCACGGTGAGCAGGCGGGCTCCCGTCCACAGGGCGCGCAGCTCGCCGTAGCGCAGCAGGTCGTCCACCACGCGGCGGGCGCGGTCGGCCGGGATGGCGAAGCCGATGCCGGTCGCTCCCTGGATGATGGCGGTGTTGATGCCGACCACCTCGCCGAGGATGTTGACCAGCGGACCGCCCGAGTTGCCGGGGTTGATCGAGGCGTCTGTCTGCAGGAAGTCGGTGAACACCCTTTCGCCGCGCTCCGAGGGGACGGTGCGGCCGACCGCCGAGAGGACGCCGCTGGTCACCGTGTGCGAAAGGCCGAACGGATTGCCGATGGCGATTACCGTTTCGCCGATCATCAGGTCGGTGCTGCGGCCGAGCGGCACCGCGGGCAGGCCGCGGGCCTTCACCTTGAGCACCGCCAGGTCGGCGTCGCGGTCGGAGCCGAGGACGTCGGCGTCGAGCTCGCGGCCGTCGAGGGTGGTCACCACGATGCGCGAGGCGCCTTCGATGACGTGGGCGTTGGTCACCACGATACCGTTGGCGTCGACGATCAGGCCCGAGCCGAGCGACTGGGTGCGGCGCTCGCTGGGACCGAAGAAACTGCCGAAGAACGGATCGACGTCGCGCACCACCGATTCGGCGGAGACGTTGACCACGGCCGGGGACACCTTCTCGGCCACCGTCACGACGGGCGTCCGGCGCGCGGCCTGGGAAGACTGGGCGGCAAGCGGGGCCGCCGCGAGGAGGAGCATGGAGGTGATCGGAAGCAGGATTCGGAGGAAAGCTCGCCGTCTCATGGGACACAAGGATAAGATGCGCCCGGCTCCGACGGAAAGGAGGGCGCCCCATCGTGTCTGTGTCGTTCCGTATCCCCTTGGCCCTGCTGGGCCTGTTCTTCCTGACGGTCCTGGCGACCCCGGCAATCGCCGCACCGCCTGCTCAGGACGATGTCTTCCCATTCAAGGTCTCCGACGTCAAGCTCGACAACGGGCTCCGGGTCGTGACGATCCCCTACGACAGCCCGGGCATCGTGGCCTACGACCTGGTTGTCCGCACCGGCTCCCGCGACGAGGTCGAGGCGGGCCACAGCGGTTTCGCCCACTTCTTCGAGCACATGATGTTCCGCGGCACGGAGCGGTACTCGCAGGACGCCTACACCGCTCTCGTCAAGCGCATGGGCGCCAACTCCAACGCCTCGACGTTCGACGACGGGACGATCTACCGGCTGGTGGGACCGTCCCGCGCGCTCGAAACGATGATGGATATCGAGTCGGACCGCATCAAGAACCTCAAGTACGACGAGGAGAGCTTTCGCACCGAATCCCTCGCCGTGCTCGGCGAGTACAACAAGAACGCCTCGAACCCGTACCGGGCGATGAATGAGAAGCTGCGCGGCCTGGCGTTCCAGAACCATACCTACAAGCACACGACCATGGGCTTCCTCGCCGACGTCAAGACGATGCCGGAGGGCTATCAATACAGCCTCGGCTTCTTCAACCGCTTCTACCGGCCGGAGAACGTGACGCTCCTCGTCGTCGGCGACGTCAAGCCGGAAACGGTGGAGGCGCTGGCCCGGAAGTACTACGGCGACTGGAAGCAAGGCTACCAGCCGGCGACGATCCCCGCCGAGCCGGCGCAGCCGGAGCAGCGCAAGGCGCACATCGACTGGCCCACATCCCTCCATCCGCTGGCCCAGCTCGCCTGGCACACTCCCGCCTTCTCGCCCGGCTCGGTGGATTCGGCGGCGCTCGACCTCATCGCGGAAGAGCTGTTCGGACAGACCTCGCCGCTCTACCGGGAGCTGGTGGTCGAGAAGCAGTGGGCGGACGACATCTCGGGGGACTCTTCGCCGCACCGCGATCCCTATCTCTTCGAGGTCACCATCCAGGCCAAGTCGGACGCGCTGATGGAGAAGATCCAGGCGGCGGTGGACCAGAAGATCGAGCAGCTCAAGAAGGAGCCGGTCGACTCGCAGCGGTTGGAGCGGATCAAGTCGCATCTGCGCTATGGCTATGCCCTCGGGCTGTCGTCGGCGCCCTCCATCGCGCGGCGGGCCGCGCTGACCCTCGCCGTCAGCGGCGACCTCCAGGCGATCAACCAGCTCTTCGCCGAGTACCGCAAGGTGACACCGGCCGACATCCAGCGCGTCGCCCGCGAGGTCTTCCGGCCGCAGAGTGAAACGATCGTTACCCTGTCGCATCCGGAGACGAAGAGCCAGGAAGGAGACCACCATGAATGATCACCGCCGGCTCACCGCCGCCTTCGTCCTGCTCGCCGCTCTCCTCGCCGGATCGCCGTTGTTGGGAGCCCCGGTTCATCCAGTGGACGTGGTCGAGCTGCACAGTGACACCTCGCCGCTGGTGTCGATCCGCCTGCAATTCAACGCCGGCTCGATCTACGATCCGCCCGGCAAGGAGGGTCTCGCCTCGCTCACCGGCCTGATGATCGCGGAGGCCGGCACCCGGAAGCACTCCTACAGCGCCCTGGCCGAAGCGTTCTACCCCATGGCGGCGTCGATCGGGGTCAACGTCGACCGCGAGGTCGCCGTCATCGCCGGCACCATCCACCGCGACCAGCTCGACGCCTACACGGGGCTTTTCGAGGAGGCGCTGTTCCAGCCGGCCTTCGCCGAGAGCGATTTCCAGCGCAACAAGGCGCTCCTCCTCTCCATCCTCACCGACACCCTGCGCGCCGGCAGCGACGAGCTTCTCGGTCTTGAAATGCTCCAGGACCAGATCTTCGCCGGCACTCCCTACGGGCATCCGGCCGAAGGCACGGTGGAATCGCTGCAACGCCTGACCGTCGCGGACGTCAAGGCGTTCTACCAGGAGCACTTCACCCGCGGCGGCCTGCTGGTGGGAGTCGCCGGCGGCTATCCCAAGGGCTATGTCGAGCGGCTGGCGAACGATCTCGCCGCTCTGCCCGCCGGCACGCAGGAGCGCAAGGCGCTGCCACCGGTCCGCCAGGCCGCCGGCCGAGCCATCACCCTCATCGAGAAGCAGACGTCGACGGTCGGCATCAACCTCGGATTTCCGCTGCCGGTCAACCGCTCCGACGCGGACTACTTCCCGCTCATGGTGGCCAACAGCTATCTCGGCGAGCACCGGTCGTTCTACGGCCGGCTGATGAACCAACTGCGCGGCGCCCGCGGCCTCAACTACGGGGACTACTCCTACATCGAGTACTGGAACAACCCGCCGAACACCGAGCAGCCGACGCCGAACGTGCCGCGCCGGCAGCAGTACTTCTCAGTCTGGATCCGCCCGGTGGCGCCGGCTGACGCCCAGTTCGCCCTGCGCGACGGGCTCTACGAAGTCCGGAAGCTGCACGATGAGGGGATGAGCCGGCAGGACTTCGAGGCGACCCGCGACCTGCTCATCAACTACTCCAAGCTGTGGGCCGGCCGTCTGTCGGACCGCCTGGGCTTTCTGATGGACAGCAAGTTCTACGGCACGCCGTATTACATCGACGAGATCGAAGCGCGGCTGAAGACGATGACCCTCGAGCAGGTGAACGCCGCGGCGCGGAAGTATCTCGATCCAACCAACTTCGACGCCGTGCTGGTGACCGGCAACGCGGCACAGCTCAAGGACGTCCTCCAGAAGGACGATCCAAGCCCGAAGAAATACACCAACCCGGTCGCGCCGGCCGTCCTCGAAGCGGACAAGACGATCCAGGCGCTCAAGATCCAGCCGACGAAGATCGAGGTGGTGCCGGTGGATCAGGTGTTTCAGAAGTAGGAGGCAGCCGCCGGTATTTCACCGTTCCGCCGACCTCGACGTCCACGCCATCGGGGAGGCGGACGGTGGTGGGTCCGGCGGTGCTCCAGGCAACCGCGGTCTCGCCGCCGTCCGGCCGGCGGAAGAGGTAGAGGCGAGCTGGCGACGGAACAGGGAGGACGCGTTCGAGGCGGGCGCCGGCCAACTCGCGCAGCAGGGTCTGGAAGGCGAAGAAGGATGGGCGGCGGCGCGGATTGGCTGGATCGGCGGGGTCGATAAGGCCGTATCCGCGTGCGACAAGCTGCCACCAGAAGACGCGTTCCACCAGGCCCGTTCCCAGCGCCAGCAGGTAGTAGCGGGCGAGATAGTCGGCCTGCGTCTGCTCATCGACCGACACCGAGCGGCCGGCGGGGGAGTGCGGTCCTTCCCAGAGCGGCCAGTTCACTTCGGTGATCCAGCAGCGGCCGGTGCTGTTGCGGGCGGTCTCGGCGATGGCTTTCAGGAGCGCCACCTTTCCTTCGGTGTCGAAGCCGGCCTGTGGATTTTCCGGGGCGCCGCGGCGATCAACATAGAGAAGACTGGACACGGCGTCGAAGCGGAAGCCGAGATCCTTGCGGTTGAGCACGGCGGCGGTGACGTGGTGCTCGAAGTCGATGACGGCGGGGCCGATCAGCTCGGTGCCGGGATGGCGGTGCAGGATCTCGGCGGCCGAGCGGGCCAGGGAGACGTATTCGCCGAGCGTCCAGATCCCCCACTTGCTGCGGTTGATCGCCTGGCCGATCTGGAAGGCGCGGCCGTAGGGGGTGAAGGCCGCGGCGAGACGCTCGATCGCGGCTCGCCAGCGCGCCGGGTCTTTCACCAGGTCGCGGTTCTGCGGCAGCGTGAAGCTCAGCTCGCAGCCCTGGGCGTGGAGCGTGCGGGCCAGCTCTTCCTCCGCGGCGTGCGTTTCTTCCCAGGGATGGAGACGGATCAGGATGTGGCGGACTCCCAGCTCCCGCACCATCGTGACCGGCATCTCCGGATTCTCCGGCCACGGACGGAGGCAGAGGCCGGCGCCTTGCCACTCCACCGGTTTCTTGTGCAGGTCCGCCTGGATCTCCTTGTAGCGCCTCCAGATGCGCGGCGCGGCGGCGGCGATCACCATCCCCTCGGCGATGTGGGCCGGTGCGTCGGCGAGGCGGACGTGGAGCTTCTCGAAGCGGCCGGCGTGCTGGTGCGGCTGATCCGAGAGGCGGTCCCAGACGGCGCGGTCGCGCGACGAGGCGTCGGCTGGCGCGTCAGGGATGTGGGGGTGAGCGATCCGCCGTTTGAAGAGGCCGCGCAGGCCTTTCAATCCCCCGCGCAGCTTCTTTTTCGAGTCGTTTTTCCACAGGAAGGCGCGGTGATAGGCTAGATAGAGGCTCTTCCCTTGTGGCGGGCCGCCGGTCGTCGAGAAAGGGGCTGAGCCCCAGTAGCTCGCCAGGAAGAGATCCTGGTGCTCCGGCCGTAGGATCGGCATCCGCGACAGATCGCGCAGGCGCTCCGAGAGCGTGAGCGCCTTGCCCATGCGGGTGCGGTTCAGGTCGATCAGATAGAGGTCGGTGGTCTTGCCGGCGGCGTCGGTGCGCAGGAGGACGTTGCCGCTCGACAGGTCGCGGTGCCAGAAGCCGGCGTCGTGAAGGCGGCGGGCCATCTTGCCGAGCTTGTCCAGGAAGTCCGGGAAGTCGACGCCTGCAAATTCCTGGCGTTCAATGCCGGCGTTGGCGGCACGGAGCAGATAGCGCGCCTCCTGGACGTCCTCCAGGTAGCGGCAGACGTAGAAGGACGGACCGGTCGCGGTCTCCGCCTCGATCAGCGTCACCGGCTCGGGGGTTTGCAGACCGGCGGCGAGCAGGGCGTTGGCGACCCGCCAGCTCTTCGCCGCCTTGCTGCCGCGGAAGCGCTTGCGCAGACGGTCGCGGAGGCCCAGGATGCGGAACTGCTTCACCACCACGTCGAGAGAGCCATCGGCGGTCTCGACGCGGGTGACGTAGAGGTAGTTGCGCCCCCAGTGCAGTGTCTTCAGGGCCTGGGCCGGATCGGTCAGGCGGCAGACGGTGTCTGAAGACGTGGCGTCAAACCTCCACGACATTGAAGCGCTCGTGGTGCAGCTCGGGATCGCTTTGCAGCAGGATGTGCACGCCCAGCGAGCGTTGCAGCTCGTCGAGGATCGCCTGCTCCTCCTGCTGCAGGGCGCGGGCGACTTCCGGGTGGACGCGCAGGAGGAGCTCGGTCTGGCCGGCGCGGCCGCGCTGGTTGAGCAGCTCCTTGCGCAGGTTGAGGCAGATGGTGGTGAGCGACTTGATCCGCCCGCGCCCGCTGCAATAGGGGCAGGGCTGGGTGAGCAGGCGCTCCAGGTTGGCGCGGCTCCTCTTGCGCGTGATCTCCACCAGGCCGAACTCGGAGATGTTGAGCATCTTGGTCTTGGCGCGGTCTTTCTTCAGCTCGCTCTCCAGGCTGGCGAAAACCTCCGCCCGGTGCTCCGGCTCCACCATGTCGATGAGGTCGATGACGATGATGCCGCCCAGGTCGCGCAGGCGGATCTGGCGGACGATCTCCTGCACCGCTTCGAGGTTGGTCTGGAGCACCGTGTCCTCCAGATTGCTCTGGCCCACGAAACGGCCGGTGTTGACGTCGATCGCGACCAGCGCCTCGGTCGGGTTGATCACGATGTAGCCGCCGGAGCGCAGCCAGACCTTGCTCTTGAGCGCGGCCTCGATCTGCTCCTCGATGCCGAACTGCTCGAACAGCGTCGAGCCCTGGCGGAAGAGCTTCACCTTGCCGACCAGCGACGACTGCACCTGGTCGAGGAACTCGACGATCCGCTCGTAGGTCTCCTCGCCGTCGACCCAGAGGACGCTGAAGTCCTGGCGCAGCAGGTCGCGCACGATGCGCAAGGCGAGGTCGAGGTCCTGGTGGAGGAGCGTCGGCGCCGACACCTTGCCGGCGCGCTGGCGGATCTTGTCCCACAGGCGGGAGAGGTAGGCGAGATCGCTCTCGAATTCCTCCGGCCCCTTGCCCTCGCCGACCGTGCGGACGATCAGGCCGCCGTTGGTGCTGAGCTGGCCGAGAACCCCGAGCAGGCGCTCGCGCTCCGCCTCGTCCTCGATGCGCCGTGAAACGCCGAAGTGGCGCACCGTGGGCAGCAGCACCAGATAGCGTCCGGGGAGGGTGACGTGCGTGCTGATGCGCGCACCTTTGTTGGGCAGCGGGTCCTTGACGACCTGGACGATGATCTCCTGGCCCGGCTTCAGCAGCTCGTCGATCGACGGCGCCGGGCCGTGATGAGCCGGCGGATCGTCGTGGTTGCGCGGCTCCTCGATGTCCAGCTCCTCCATGACCTCGACGTCGCCCGCCACGTCGCTGACGTAGAGGAACGCGTCGCGCTCCAGGCCCACGTCCACGAAGGCGGCCTGCATGCCGGGCAGGACGCGGGTGACCCGTCCTTTGTAGACGTTGCCCACCAGGCCGCGGTGCCGGTGCCGCTCGACGAAGATCTCGGTCAGGCGGTCGTCTTCGAGGACGGCGATCCGGGTCTGATGCGGGTCGCTCTCGATGAGCATCTTGAGCGTCATGGCGCCGATAGAGTAAACCAGAAGCTCTCCGTTCTCCCCGGTCCGATGACGCTAGGGGGGGTCGAAAGTGCCCATCGGCGTCCACGGTCCACAGCGGGCGATGCGGCGCATGGTGAGGAGAACCCCTTTGAACGTCCCATACTTCCGGATCGCTCCCTCGCCGTAGTGGCTGCAGGTGGGCTGGAAGCGGCACTGCGTCGGAAGACGGGGCGAAAGGGTCGCCTGATAGAGATGGATGGAAGCGATCAGGCAGCGGGCGCTCCACTGCTCCGCGGGCGGCCGGGTCCAGTCGACGGCGAGGAGGACGAGGAGCACCAGGCCGGCGAGACCCCAGCGGACGCGGCGGCTCACCAGGACGTTCACCAGGGCAGCGTTCCTGTAGCGGCGCGCCCCAGCCAGAAGGCGGTGAGGACGGCGAGATGGCCCATCATCCAGACTTCTGAACGGACCGGCAGACGGATCGGCCGCGCCGCCTTGAGCGTGGCGCCCCAGGCGAGCCAGAGGAGCCCGATCTCGGCGGCGAGCGGATAGGCCAGTAAATGGTCGCGGGCGGCGGCGGCCCACTCTCCCTTCGCGAGATGGGCGAAGGCGCGGGTCATGCCGCAGCCGGGACAGGGGATGCCGGTCAGGCGGCGGAACAGGCAGATCGAGTTTTGCAGCCCCGGCGCCGGCACCCAGACGTGCAGGAGCAGCAGCCCGGCCAGGCCGGCAAGCCCGGTCAAGGCCCAGAGGGTGCGGCTGCGGCGGTCCAGCGCGTTTGAAGGCATTGCAGGCATGGCAGGCATAGGCGGCGAGTCTTCCTGCCCCGGGATGGTTTCTCACCCCAGGGCAGACGAAGAAATCGATCCTCAGAAGCGGTCGGCGTACTGGCTGATGCCGGGGATGATGAACCGCTCGCCGTTGATCCCCTTCATGATGCAGAGGACACGCAGAGCCAGGAACGCGGCCCAGAAGATGAACGGCCCCAGACAGCCGGTGATACAACCCAGGCCGATGATGTGCCCCAGCACCCGCTGGATGATCGTGAAGGCAATCCAGAAGATGAACTCGGCGATCGTGATGACGAGGCCGTGGCGGGCATGCCACTGCACCTCCCGGTCCTCTTTCTCCGTGATGAATGGAACGATGAAAAGAATCCAGATGTAGGACAGGACGATCATCAGGCTCCGGTTCGGGCTGACGACGGAACCGGAGGGTCCGGCGGGAGGCGGTGGCGGGTTGTACGTCGGTGGCGGAGGAACGCCGGGTTCACTCATCGTGGCCTCTCCTTTCAATTTCCTCCGGCCAGTCTACACAAGCCCACGTCGCGGAACAACGGCGGGACAACGCATTCAGCAGTGACTTCTTCACGGCAAGACGATCCCGAGATCGGCGAGCGCCTCGCGCAGGGCCGTCTGGTGCTGTTCCTGGACGACGAGGACGAGACGCGCTTCCTGCCCGTACTCTTCGCTCGCGAGCTCGATGGCCGGAGGATGGATGAGCCGTTTGACCGCGCCGACCCGCTCGTAGGGAATCTGCAACGCCAGCCGTACCGCCGGCACGCGGACGGCGACCGGCAGCGCCTGCAGCGCCTCGCGGGTGGCGGCGGCGTAGGCGCGGGCGAGCCCGCCCTTGCCCAGCTTGGTGCCGCCGAACCAGCGCACCACCACGGCGAGAACGTCCGAGAGACCGGCGCCGCGCAGCACCTGGAGGATCGGCATCCCCGCCGTGCCGGCCGGCTCGTCGGCATCCGAGCTGCGCTCGCGCGGCGGCGCGCCGAGCCGCCAGGCCCAGCAGTGATGCGTGGCGTCGGGGAAGCGCCGGGCCACCGCTGCGAGGCCCGCCTTCGCCGCCTCCTCGCCGTCCGCCGGACCGATCACCGCGAGGAAGCGCGACCCCTTTTCGCGGATCTCGGCGTCCGCGCTGCCGGCGGGGGAGGGATAGCCCGGCATCAGCCGGCCAGTGCCTTGCGCAGCATCACGACCTGGCCGCTGTGATAGGCGGCATGCTGGAGGAGACCCACGGCCATGGTGCGCAGTTGGGCGCCGGTGCCCAGGGCACGGTCGAGAGAGCCTCCGGAACGGTCGAGGTCGGCGTCGGTGAGCCCGCCGAGCGTCTCCAGCAGGCGGCCGAACGTCGCGTCGAGATGCTCGAGAGCGCTCTGCCAGGCGGCCTCCGAAACCACCCCGACCGCGGGCCAGTCGCCTTCGTCCGGCATCGCCGGCGCGTTCCCCTGGAGGCGGCGGGTGACCTCTCCCTGCCAGGCGGCCAAATGCAGGACGAGCTCCCAGATGCTGTGCGCTCCGGGAATGGGACGGGCGGCCGCCTGCGCGGCGGTCAGGTCCCGCAAGGTGTCGGCGACCGAAGGGCCGTGCCAGGGCTCGTCGGCGTGGGCTTTGCGCAGCAGCTCGGTGAGGTAGGCGGCGTCGATCATGAGGTGTCTTTCCTATCGTGAATTCCCCCGCGAAACAATTCCGCGGCAGTCCGCGAGAAGGCTGCGGCGGTAACTATACTGCCGGCGTGGCGCGATTCCGCTTCGCTCCTCCGGTGCCTTCGCGGCCGGCGTTCTCCTGGGTCGACGGGCTCATCCTGGCCGGTCTGGTGGCCGGTCTCGCCCTGGCGGTCCACCGGCTGGCGGGGCGGGCGCCCGCGGTGGTGGCCGGACCGCGGATCACCCTGTCCTACGCGGCCCTGCCCTGGTATGCGCTGCTGTCCACCTCGCGCATGGCGGCGGCCTCGTCGCCGGCCGCATCCTGCGCCAGCCGACCATCCTCTGGATCTTCGAGACGCTGAAGAAAGACGACAACCAGCGGGTCTCCCAATCCTTCTTCCTCGACAAGCTGGGCCACGACTTCGGTGAGGAGGAAGGCTCCCAGGAGCTCGACTCCGCCATCCAATGGGGCCGCTACGCCGAGCTGTTCACCTTCGACGACGACACCGACGAGTTGTATCTCGATCCGGACCAGGAGTGAGGTTGGGCAATCTCCACGGTATGCTTCACCGTAACCGAGACGATCACGGGAACGACATGGCGACATCTTCAAGTAGAACGACAGCGAGCAGAGTAGCCGTCAACGACTCCCTGCCAGCCTGTTCTGAGCCAAAGGGATAAACCAGTCTTTTGCCGGGCTTCGGCTGCAGCCCTTGACTGCGAGGAGCCGACAGACGAAACTTATGGTGGAGGCTCGGCCCAAGGGCTGCTGTTTTTGGTGGCTCTGCAGGCATTGCCTCCTTTTTCATTCTCCAACGTACCTGGTCTCGTATGGATCTGGCACGAAAATGATGCCATAGGAATCGTAGACGGCCCCGTCGCGATATCCCTCTCCACGGAACTGAAGCTGAGCGAGCGGACGCCGGCCCTGGGTGCGGGTGCCGCGCCGGCCCCCGCAATTTCCCAACTCCCGCAACTTCCATTCCCAAGCCTGCCAAAACCCGGCACTCTAGAAGGATCGGCCGGCCCGATCCTCCGTGGCGGAGGATGCCGGGTGCCGCGCCGCGTGGAGGCTGCATGCGTCGTCAGCTCTCGCTTATGCTTCGGTCGGTCCTCTCAATCTTCGGGAAACTTGGCTCGGAGATGGACCCCCTTGGCTTGGCGACTCCTGATCTCGGATCGGAGATGGATCCCTGGGGTTAGAGGACTCTTCCGTGCCAGCCGGCGCTTTGATAGTCTTCGGCTGGCGCGCTTTTTCGATTCTCTCGTTGCGCAACCCAGCGACTTGTTATAAGGTGACGCGATTCTCAAGGAGAGTGCCTTGACCGATATCCATGTCACTGCGGAGCTGCTTGGCCAAGGCGATCGAGACCACGGAGACGGCCCTGTCGTTCCTGAGCCCGGAGAGCGAGCCGCGGCTTTATCTCTGCGCGCGGTTCAATCTGGCGAAGTTCTTCGTGGAAAGCGGACGGTACGTAGAGGGCGACGCGCTCCTTCAAGCCGATGCGGCGCTCTATCAGCAGCTCGCGAACCCCTGGA